>JAEEYO010000066.1 GCA_016288205.1 Treponema sp.
CACAGCCGCAAAGACATCAACTACAACAAGCACACCGAGCAAGAACACTGCGTCCACAGCATCCTCAACAACGGATGCCGCAGCAAAGGCCCGCCAGCAGAAACTTGACCAGGCCCGTAAGTATATTGATGACGGAAAATATGCACAGGCAATTACTGTGCTGAACGGACTCCTCAAGACAGATCCGAACGATGCGGACGCAAAGGCATTGTTGAAGGAAGCCCAGGACAAGAAAGCCGCCGCCGATGCCGCCGCAGCAGAAAAGGCCCGTCAGCAGAAGCTCGATCAGGCCCGCAATTATATTGATACAGGAAAGTATGCTCAGGCAACAACTATTTTGAACGGTCTTTTGAAGACAGATCCGAATGATGAGGAAGCCAAGTCCCTGTTAAAGGAAATTGAGGCAAAAAAGAAGGCTGCCGAAGATGCTGCAGCAAAAGCCAAGTCAGAGGCAGATGCCAAAGCCGCACAGGCTAAAAAGGATGCGGACGCTAAAGCTGCACAGGCAAAGAAAGACGCTGAGGCCAAGGCTGCTCAAGCAAAGAAAGATGCCGAGGATAAAGCCGCAAAGGATGCCGCTGATGCAAGGGCAAAGGCTGTTGCGGAGGCAAGAAGTCTTATTGACCAAGGAAAGTACGCTCAGGCAATCACGCTCTTGAATTCCTTGCTCAAGACCTATCCGAACGATACTGAAATCAAGAACCTTCTTAACGAAGCTCAGAAGAAGAAGGCTGCCGCAGATGCTAATTCCGAGGTTGATGCCCGTCAGAAGAGAATCGATCAGGCCAAGGCTTACATTGCGGAAAAGAAATATGCAAATGCCACCAACATCCTGAACGCACTTTTGAAAGCGGATCCGAATGATAAGGAAGCCCAGGCACTCCTTGATCAGATAAAGGAATTGCAGAAGAAGGAAGAGCAGGAGGCCATTGATGAGGCTGCGAGGGCACGTGACCAGAAGCTGCAGCAGGCCAAGGAATACATGGAGCAGGGTAAGTACAGCCTTGCAATTTCCACGTTGAACGGAATCTTGAAGAACAATCCTGATGATAAAGAAGCAAAGGATCTCCTGGCGCAGATTCAGAAACTTCAAGATAAAGCAGCTGAGGAAGCCGCAGCAAAAGCCCGCCAGCAACGATTGGATCAGGCTCGCACGTTTATTGATTCCAAGAAATACACCAATGCAATCAATGTTCTGAACGGACTTCTGAAAACCAATCCGAATGATGCGGAAGCAAAAGCTTTGTTGGAAGAAGCCCAGAACAAAAAAAAAATAGAGGATGAAGAAACAGCGGCTAAGGCACGTCAGGACAAACTCAATCAGGCCAAGGCAAACATTGATGCCGGAAAATACTCCGCGGCAATCACGACCTTAAACGGACTGCTTAAGACGAATCCGAACGATGCCGAGGCAAAGGCACTTTTGAAGGAAGCCCAGGACAAACAGTCCGCCGCAAATGCTGAGGCCGCCGAAAAGGCAAGAAAGCAAAAGCTTGATCAGGCTAAATCCAATATCGACTCCGGAAAGTATGCCTCGGCAATCTCAATACTCAACGGACTTATCAAGTCTAATCCGAATGATGCGGAAGCAAAGGCTCTGTTGAAAGAAGCCGAGGATAAGAAAGCTCAGGAAGCCGCCGAAGCAAAGAAGAAAGCCGAAGAAGAGGCAGCTAAGAAGGCACAGGCACAAGCTGAGGCTAAGAAAAAAGCTGATGAGGCCGCCGCAAAGAAAGCCCAGGAGGCTGCAGAAAAGAAGAAACAGGCCGAGGAAGCCGCTGCCGCAAAGAAAGCTCAGGAAGCAGAAGCAAAGAAGAAGGCTGAGGAAGATGCTGCCAAGAAAAAGCAGGAGGCAGAGGCAAAGAAAAAGGCTGAAGAGGAAGCCGTAAAGAAGGCACAGGCAGAAGCCGAAGCAAAGAAGAAAGCTGAGGAAGATGACGCAAAGAAAGCCCAGGAGGCTGCCGCAAAGAAAGCCCAGGAAGATGCAGAGGCAAAGAAAAAGGCTGAGGAAGAAGCTGCAAGACTTGCCGCCCAGAAAGCCGCTGATTTGGACAAGCTCCAGAGATTTACGACTGACTGGGAATCTCCCATGCTGAGCGACATTGAGGACTGCGGTTACTTCTACACATCACCTGAGTTCGGTCAGTTCGACATGATTGAGGGTGAGTTCAGCAAGAAATCCGGATATACAAAATCCGCGTATGGATTCGTATTCGGATATACAAAGCCGAGTCCACGTGGTCAGCTCTATAATTACATCCGCTTCGAAATCAACACGGACGGTGAGTATGCGTTGTACAAGTGGGACGGCAAGACCTACACCGATTTGGTGGAGCCGAATTCCGAGGGTACCGCGTACTTCTACAAGAGCTCAGCAATCAACGAGGGATACAACGCTACCAACAAGCTCAAGATTCAGGTTGTGAACGGCAAGTACAATGTCTATATCAACAATCACCTGATCAAGCGTGGAATTCCATTCATTGAGGGAGGAACTTACGGCGTGATGGGATTCTTCAGCGTGGGACAGGCAAATCAGGAAGACCTGCCGAACACACCGGTCGTGGTTTCCTACAGAATCACGGATGCTGAATTGCACAGAAAATAAGGCGCGATGACTGACGGACAATGGAACGCTTTTTGCGAGTACAGGGAAAATCTGCGAAAAAAATGCGGGCAATGGCTCAATCTTGCCGACAGACTTTCTCCCTTGCAAAAGGCGGCTGCAGAAAAGGACACTCCGGAATATCCGCTCGAAACCTCGGTTGTCTACAATACGGCTTATGACGAGATCCAAAAGGAGGATGAAATCAAGCTGATTGTAATCGGCGACAATCCGGGGAAAGACGAGCAGCTGAAAAAGAACCGGCGTTATCTCGTGGGACAGAGCGGAAAGATTGCCGACGGATTTTTCAGACGCAATCCCGAGCTCGGAGTGGACTTCCGCAAAAATGTAATAATCATGAACAAAACTCCGGTTCACACGGCAAAAACCTCGCATTTGAAATATCTTTTGAAAAACGGCGGGCAGGAGATTGCTGAGCTGATTGAGCAGAGTCAGCGTGAGATGGCGGAAATGGCCGCGAGACTTCATCAGGAGCTGATTGAACAAAAATCACCGGGGGAAAAATCTGCGCAGCTTTGGCTTGTCGGATACGCTGAGCTGAAGGGCAGGGGACTCTTTTTGTCATACAGGGACGTTCTCAAAAATGCCTATCATGGAAAAACAACGTGGGATGATGTATTTGTCTTCCAGCACTTTTCAATGAACCGTTTTCTGGTGGATTTAAAGGATTTCAGAGCTTCTAACGACGGACTTTCACTTGAGGATAGCCTAAAAAAATTGGGCCATCAGCACAGGGACGAAATCTTCGGGGCATGAGCGATTGTTTTTGTAAGTATTCACAAATAAAAAAAAGACTGCGGCGCTAAACCACAGTCCCGTATTTTTTTAGTTCTTGAACTTGACGGCGGTACCGTATGCAACGATTTCTGCGGCACCCTGCATGACGGCGGCTGAACCGTAGCGGACACCGACGATTCCGTCAGCACCGAGTTTCTCGGCATCATCAACCATGCGCTTGGTAGCAATCTGGCGGGCTTCGTTGAGCATTTCCGTGTAGCCCACGATTTCTCCACCGACCAAAGTCTTCAATCCGGCCATAAAGTCACGTCCAAAATTCTTTGAGTAAACGACGGTTCCCCTTACCAGCCCAAGGACCTCATACTCTTTTCCCGGGATGGAATCAATACTTACTAGCTTCATCTTCTTCTCCTGAATTTATTTCTTTAAATCGCTGCACAAGTACAAAGACCGTGCCGATTATTCCACAGATAAGAGCCACCGCATAGATGCCGAAAATGAGTATGATTTCCTTGCAGTTGAAAATTGCGAACATTATGAATGACAAAAACAAAAGCATGCCCAGGCACACGATTACCGCAATTATCACCGCGCCGGCTTTCTTCTTTGCCTTCTTTCTTCTGATATCTTCTTTGCTGTCAGACATTTTTTACCTCCGTTAAAAACTTAAATCAGCGTTTTTTGCAGCCCGCTTACTTCAGAACCTTTTTGACAAGCTTCAGGTTATTTTTGTGCGGGGCATATCGGTATTTCATGTCGGTCTTCGGTGACTGCAACAGGACGCTCTTCAGATGAGTGAAAGTGTCGAAGCCGTATTTGCCGTGGTAGTGTCCCATGCCGCTCTGTCCGATTCCGCCGAAGGGGAGCTCGCTCGACGAAAGATGCATTATCACGTCATTGACGCAGCCTCCTCCGAATCGCAGTGTGTTGAGGATCCTTTTCTGCACGCGCTTGTTCTGACTGAAAAGATAGAGGGCGAGTGGTGAAGGGCGTGAGCTGACGAACTCAATCACCTCATCCAAATCCTTGTAGGAAATGACTGGGAAGATGGGACCGAAGATTTCCTCCCGCATACATGGGTGTGTCAGAGCCTGTTCGCCGTGGATGTCTCCCAGGTCTAAAATGGTCGGGGCAATCTTGTTGCTGGCCGTGTCAACCTGAGCCGTGGGTGCAAGTGCATAAATCCTGCAGAAATGCTTCATGTTGATGATTTTCGGGTACTCGGGGTTCTCAAGCGGATTGTCACCGTATTGCAGGGCAATCTCATCCGCGAGCTGGTGCAGCAAATCTTTTTTCAGCGACTCATGGACCAAAATATAGTCGGGAGCCACGCAGGTCTGTCCGGCGTTCAAAAGTTTTCCCCAGACGATGCGGCGGGAAGCTATGGGCAGGTTCGCGCTCTCTTCCACGATGCACGGACTCTTTCCACCGAGCTCAAGGCATACAGGAGTGAGAGTTTTTGCGGCGCTTTCCATTACGGCTTTTCCGACGGCAGGGCTTCCAGTGAAAAAGATAAAATCAAAGGTCTCGTTCATGAGAAGCTGGTTGGTCAGGAAGCCTCCCTTTACTAGCGCGACGAAATTCGGATCAAAGCTTTCCTGGATGATTGTCTCAAGAATTGCGCTTGTGGAGGGGCTGTATTCGGATGTCTTTATAATTGCAGTGTTTCCTGCCGCGATGGCCGTTACAAGGGGCTGCAAGGAGAGCAGGAAGGGATAGTTCCAGGGGGACATGATCAGCGTGGTGCCGAAAGGCTCTGGGATGATTTTTGCTTTCGCGGGGTAGGAGATGAAACTGCCGGCCGCTTTTTTGGGCTTGGACCATTTTTTCAGGTGTTTTCTCTGGTATGTGATTTCGTGGAGGACGAATCCGAGCTCCGTGGTGTATGTCTCGAATTCTGGCTTACCCAAATCTGCTTTCAGCGCGTCGTAAATTTCGCTCTCATGGTGTTTTATGACCGAATAAAGTGATTTTAATGCCTGTTTGCGGTGCTTGATGCTTTTCGTCTCCCCGGTTTTGAAATAATTTTTCTGGGCGTCTACCAGCGACCGGATGCGGTTCTTTTCCTGTTCCGGCATGTGGTCGTCCTGGGGGAGAGTTTCGGACGCGGTTTTCTTTTTTGCCATATTAGCCTCTCTTAATTTGTTCTAAGCTTCCGTTATTAATAAATTCGGTCAAAATACGCTGTTCCAAAAGGGAAAGAGGGCATGGAAGATAGTCGTAGTATTGCTTGTAGTCCGCGCAGACTGATGATGGAAGTACTGCGAACGCTGCCTTCAGTCCGCCCCAGAGCAGGTTTTCGAAAGAGTTTATGTAGATGACCTTGCTTCGTAAGTCGGAGCTTTTTATGCGTATGCGTTCCGGCTCGCTGAGCAGTGGGGATGTGTCATACTCAATTATGTGGCGGTATGAGATTTGATATGCCCAGTCCAGAATCTGCCAAATCCGTTCCTTGCAGTCTCCCGTGGTCAGGGGCTTCAGGTCTCCCGGCACGATGAAAATCGACGTGGACTCGGAGTTATGTATGTCCTGGGGATTGAGTCCGAGCTCGTCATAAGGAATCTCGCGGTAGGGCAGCTTTGATTTGGTGAAAATCATCTTTGTGTTTTCATCTGTACCCTCCGCAAGACCTGTCTGTGCCTTGACCGGGGTGGCAGAACCGGAGGACAGTTTGTCGGCAAGTTTCAGAAGTCCCATGCCGTTGGATTTCTCAAATGGCTCACGGATTGTCTGCAATGCAAGGATTGACTTTAGCAGGTGCCTGGAGTCGGATGCTACGACAATCTGCTCGGGGGAAGTCTGGATGTTCAGATGGCTCTTGAGGAATTTCGCGATGGCCTCCCTGAATGATTTTTCGCCGAAAGGTTCTCGTGCTGGCTCTGTCTGTGTGTCCTTCAAGACATGGGTACAGATTTGTGCGATGAGTGTCTGGACGCTGGGCGGAGTTTCCGGCTCGGTCTCTGATTTTTCTTCGGGAACGGTGACAGATGGCTGCTCTATGGATTGCGTGCTCTGCGGTGTGGGTACAGAATCTTCCTCCGGTTTTTCTTCTGGTTCCTCCACAGGCTCTTCTTCGGGTACAGATTGCTTTGCCACGACGGAGATTGAGTCTGCGATGACCGATGACAAATCAGCCGGGGCAGGGGGCATGTCGTCGGAAAGAAGGACCGGACGTCTCTGTTTCAGGATTGACTCGACGGTCGGGATGGAGTTGTCCTCCGGCTCCGTTTTGGCAGTCTCCGTTGGGGCTTTGGTTTCCTGAGCGGATTCCGAGATGCTGTTTACAAAGTATCCGCGCTTTTCCTCGGAGTGAATAAATCCGTTTTTCTCAAGGAGATTGTATGCCTTTGTCACCGTGTTCTTGCTGATCTCAAATTCCTCGGAGACTTGCCGTATGGAAGGGAGCTTTGAGTCCGGTTTTAGGCTTCCGTTTTTTATTTCCTCGGAGAATCTTTCGTAGAGCTGGTGATAGAGCTTGATTTTGCTCGTGATATCCTTTGTGAAACTTATCACGCTTATCTCCCCCCCTTGCATGATTTTATGTCAATCTTGTCCAGGACTTTGATTCCGAATCGCAAGGCAAAATCCCGCGACTTCCAGTTGTTCATTATTACATCCAGCGGATCATGTGCGTCGGAAGAGCAGATGACGGGAACCTTGGTTTCCGCGACCATCTCCCAGAATTCCACATAGGGATACTGATAGCGCATTCCGCGTGAAGTCTCGTTCGGTGTCCTGCTCAATCCGAGTCCGTTGATTTCAAGCGGCATGTTCAGGTCAATCGCCGCGTCCAAAATCGCCTTGAGACATGCCTTTGACTGCTCGTCCCATTCCTTGTATCCCTTCATGAACAAATCCGGGTGGGCGAGGAATGCAAAATATCCGGTCCTCATTCCGTCTATGGTCTGGTCGATGTATCGGTTAAGCTCCTTCGCGTCCATTTCAGGGCAATAGACATGCTGATTTCCGACCGTGCACCAATGCGAGCCCAGAATCAGGTAGTCGGCGTTGTATTTTCCAAGCAAGTCGTCACGGTACCAGCTCTCGTAATTTCTGTCCCACTCACATTCAAAACCGCAGTAGACCGGGAAGGGTGCCTTTTCGCGCGCAATCTGTACCCATTCCTTATAAATCGGTATTTGATTCTGGCTCATTCTGACATGCGGCCACACGTCGTTGAACGAATCCGGGTAGGGGCAGTGGTCGCTGAAACCGAGCTCCAGACAACCTTCCTTAATCGCCTGATTAACATAATCAAGAGGCTTTCCTTTGGCATGTTTACACAATTCTGTGTGCGTGTGATAATTTGCAATCGGCTTCATCTTTTGTACCTGAGATCATTATATCACACTTTTTTATTTTTGTTTAGAGAAAAATACTTGATTTTGGGGAAATTTTTCTTTTCCGTGGGTACAGATTGAGGGTGACAGTGCAGAAAGCGGGTTAATCAGTATTAATCGCAGTCTTTTATGCCGAATTCCTCCGCAAGAAACAGCGTTTTCCGCGCCCAGTTGGTGTGGGTCTTGTATTCGTTCATCCTTTCCTTTGTCCGGGAGCTGAGCACATAATCATCGGTCTTGCTGTTCCAGCTCAGGATAGATTTTGCGTCCTCGTAATCCTCCTTGCAGACTTTGTACGCCTCGTTGACGACGGAAATCTGATTCGGATGGATGACGGTTTTTCCTGTGAAGCCGCAGAGCTGGTCGTCCTTTATCTCCTGAATCAGGCCCTCCTTCCAATTCTCGCCGGAATAGTACTCCCAGACTGGCCCCGAGACAATATAGTCCGTTCCGTATACGGTTACGATGTCGGAAAAAATGTCCGAGATGGGCTTGATTCTGTGTATTGATTCGTCCGAGTGCCGCCTGAAACCGAAATTGTGGCACAGGTCGTTTCCTCCTACGCGTATGTTCAGGACAAGCTCCTCAATCTGTGAAAGTCTTTCCTTCAATGTGTAAAGGGTTCCGAATCTGGTGCGCAGGTCAATGATGGACGAGCTTTCGTATATGGGCATAAGAAATACTTTTCTATGGCTCACTTCGTTTATCTCGGCTATGGAGTTTATGTAATCCTCCGAGTTGTCCAAAGAGAATTTCGGGACTATGAATCCTGCGATTATTTCCTTCTCGTCCCCGAATGTGGAGTACAGGCGTGTGATCTGCTCATGGTTTCTTACGCGGATAAAGATTTTGGGAACATAAAACTGACGGCTCTCACGCGACCCATGTATTTTCCTCAGCGTGCTGACAAGCTGCTTTTCGGCTTCCTCGACAAAATTGTCGTTTATTGAGTCCTCCAGGCACATGGCGAGGGAATATTTTTTTCCGAATTTTTCATTTATAATTGAATCCGATAAGCTCTGTTTATTTGCCGGACAATAAAGTAGTGCTCCAACGCTGTAATAAATACTCTCATTTTTCATGCTTTTCATTATAACACAAAAACCTAAATTTTCAACCTTCCGTAAGCGCGGTGTTTCCCATTAGACAGAATTATAGTGTTTTTTCAAAATACCGCCGGGAAATTCAGTTCCGAAAAGGAATAAACCTTGCTTTATTGCAAAATTGTGCTAGAATGTAGTATTATAATATAGGAGGAGATTTTTTAGATGAATAGTGAAAAAAAAGTAAGCCTGTCCTTTAATTCACCTGTAATTCTTACATTCACAATTCTCTGTTTTATTGTTCTTGTCCTTGATATTATTACGGCGGGCAGAACTACGGTCTCCTTTTTCAGCGTCTACCGCTCATCCTTCGCAAGCCCACTCACCTATCTGCGTATGTTCACCCATGTGCTGGGACACGCGGACTGGAATCATCTGTTCGGCAACATCACTATGCTTCTGGTCGTGGGACCGCTCCTTGAGGAGAAATACGGCTCCTGGAACATGCTCTTCGTGATAGCTGCGAC
The DNA here is from genome assembly GCA_016288205.1 of Treponema sp. Classification (GTDB taxonomy): domain Bacteria; phylum Spirochaetota; class Spirochaetia; order Treponematales; family Treponemataceae; genus Treponema_D. The sequence goes on from JAEEYO010000066.1 coordinate 9,272, forward strand.
CGCGCTTGTGACCGGCCTCGTGAATTTCTTCTTTTTCCCCGGCGTGAGATTGCTCGGTGCGAGCGGTGTGGTTTTTGCCTGCATTCTTCTGTCATCCTTCACCTGCACGAAGGAAAGAAAAATACCGGTAACTTTCATTCTTGTCGCCCTGATATATATAGGGCAGCAGATTTATTCAGCGATTTTCGTAAATGACAATATTTCTAACTTGGCGCATTTGTTGGGGGGAGCCGTGGGATCTGTTTTGGGTTATATCATGAATAAGAATAAAATGTATAATACATCTCGCTAGCGGCAAGGGAAATAAATGTTTACTCATATAATTGCAAACAGCTTTGATGATTTTTTCTCTGCCCTGTCAAAAAGGGACGGCAAGCACGTATATTTCTATCGTGTGAACGACTATGCCGGGACCGTAGAAAATCTGATCACGAAATTCTATGAGCTGGCCAAACAGAGCGGCGTCGTCATTGAAGGTGGAATCCCTGCTCCAGACCAGAAGAATCTCACCTACTACAAGGAAATGATGGGGGATGAGTTCAAACCCTCGATCGCCTTTATGGATGCCGGGCTGAAAAAGTGGCTTCCGAGAATGAATGACGTTCAGAGGCATGATATCGCCATGTCTCTCCTCGCGACTTTTCAGGACATGCTTAAGGCCGGAAAAAATGAGAGCATCATAAAAAACACGTACATTAAATTTCTCTGCTGGCTTTATTACAAGTTTGAGAGGGTGCTGGTCAATCTTGGAAACAACGATGTTCCGAAAATCATATACGAGGGGAACATCACACACCATGAGCTGCTTCTTCTCTCAATCCTTTCCAAGGCCGGGTGCGACATTCTCCTGCTCCAGTACAAGGGTGACGCGGCATATTTGAAGCTGGATCCCAAATCAGACTTGTCCACGCCCCTGTTGATTTCCGGAGGACAGCCATTCCCCGCCGATTTCAGCCTGAGCAAGCTGAGGGAAAACGCGAAAAAGGAAATGGTCAGCACACGCCTTTACGGAGCATTGCCGAGTCTGACACTCTGTACGAACGCATGGATTGAAAGACAGCGCGGCCTTGAGATTATAAAGGAACCGACTTTGATGCGCGGCAAGGAAGAGAAATTTGTCTACAATGCCTTTATGCGCATAAACGGAGCTGAGGACAAATACATTTATTCCGACCAGCTGTACAGAATGCAGCAGGATTTGAAAAATTCGAAGCGGCATCTGGTCATAGTGAACGGCAAGATTCCGAATCCGACCCCGGAAGAGATAGGCGAGATACGCCGCGGCAATTATGCGAACACTGAGCAGCTCATTCTTAACATCACGCAGAACATAAGTTACGGAAGCAATATTGAGCTCCAGAAATTGATGAGAAAAGCCTTTGTGGACATCATGCTGGAGGAGTCTCAGAAAGAGAATGCGAACGTCAACAAGCTCTCAAGCAAGGCCGTCTATCTCTTGTGCTGGTTGAAGAGATACGCGCAGGAGCTTTTCTCGAACTGGAAGCACCCGGAAGTCGGCGTGTTCATTTATTTGGGCGGATGCAAAAACGAAAATGAGTCGAACTTCCTGAGGATGCTTGCAAGAATCCCCGTGGATGTTTTGATTTTATGTCCGAACTTGAATTCCAAATGCTGTCTTTCCGATGAGCTCTTGTACGAAGAGAACAATACGGAGTCCCTGAATCTTGAGAAATATCCTGAGGATTCGTCCCTGGTGCGGATGGGAACGGTTGCGTCTCATGCCGAGCAGGAGATGATGGACATAATGAGCAGGGACTCAAACGGTCTTTATAAAAATCAGCAGTTTTCGAAGGCCAATTCCATAACCCTGCAGACCATGTATGAGGAAATCCCGAATATGTGGGACATCACCGTAAATTTCAGGCAGTTCTTCAGGATTGAAAACAACACGGTAGATATTCCCGTGGTTTTTGCAAAGGTATCCGGCGTGAAGGACGGAAAGCTGAGCGATTACTGGGACACAATCCGTGCGTTGAGGACTGACAACAGCGTGCTCGTGACACAGATTCCCTACATCGCTCCCGGTACCTCGAATAAATTCAAGGGCATTGCGTCGGAATTTTATAAGAACGGAAAATTGCAGAAGAAGAAGATAAAGAATCACCCGGATTTTCCTTATGCCATCTTGCGCGAGGAAATGCAGGATCACATACTCGACAAAATGGAGATGATCATAAACAGCAGGCTCGTGAAGGGAATAGGCGAGAACGGAACCGAGTATACTGTCATCGGTTGGTGCCTGAATTTGCCGAAGGAAATCGTGCGGCTGATCCAGAGCTTTGATTTTACAAAAAAGAACCCGAAGCTCATTTTTGTCTGCACGACGGACAAGGTTCTTTCACTTGAGGACTCCATCATCGTCGCTTTGCTGAACCTGGTGGGCTTTGATATTCTGTTCTTTGTTCCGACCGGATATCAATGCGTGGAAAAATACTTTACGAAGAAATTAATGGAAGAACATCATATCGGAGACTATCAATATGATTTGTCAATTCCTGATTTGACGATTCCTCCTATTAATAAAGCGGGCAGTTCATTGCTTAGAAAATTATTTGGAAGAGGTAAATAAGATGGATGGTGAGATGATTAATCCTAACGACCCGATGATGAATGGTCAGGCCATGAACGGCCAGGCTATGAATGGCGCCATGATGGGTAACCCGATGAACGGCCAGATGATGAATAATGGCATGATGATGGGAAATCCGATGGGCGGCCAGATGATGAACAACGGCATGATGCAGAACCCGATGGGCGGTCAGATGATGAACAACGGCATGATGGGAAATCCGATGGGCGGCCAGATGATGAACAACGGCATGATGCAGAACCC
>JAEEYO010000067.1 GCA_016288205.1 Treponema sp.
GGAAAGCGGAGAGGGAAATTTCAGGCTCACATATCCCTCCAATTTTTGGGACGACATCAGCATTCCGTTTTGGTCCATGCCGGAAAACACAGACCATCCCACGCAGAAACCAGAGAAACTTTATGCAAAGCTGATTCTCGCGTCATCCGAAAAAGGCGACGTGATTTTTGATCCGTTTTTGGGAAGCGGAACTGCAAGCGTAGTGGCAAAAAAACTCGGCCGCAATTACTGCGGGATCGAAATGAACGAGGAATACTGCATCTGGGCCGAAAAAAGGCTTTTGATGGCGGAAAGCGACCCCTCAATCCAGGGATATTCCGACGGCGTGTTTTGGGAAAGGAACTCGCTCGGTGAGCAGCGGAAAGAAAAAAAGGAAGCTGGTGCGCAATCAGATTTGTTCACTTGATAAAAATTTGAGTGACAGACAAAAGACTTTTCAATTTCACATCATCGAAGCCATATAAACCGGAAGATAGATTATGTCGTCCTCTTCCTTAAAATCCGAAGTGTGCAGGACATAACAGGCATCTGCATATTCCGCGTATTTTGCCTTAAACTTTTTCAGGGAGGAAAGCGTGTAGCGTTTTGTGGACTTTACTTCGATTCCCTGAATGTTGTGCCGGGACGTAACCTTGTTTTTCGTAATCAGAAAATCAATTTCCATCCTGGAAGAAGCGTCCCCGTTGTCTGGCTTTGAATAAAAATAAAGTTTGTGACCGTTTGCAATGAGCATTTGTGCAACGATGTTTTCAAAAATCATTCCTTCGTTTAGCTCAAGTTTTCCGAAAAGCAGCTTTTTGTAAATTTCTTCGCTAACCAGTCCGTTTTCATCGAATGCGTGGCTGATCAGAAGTCCTGTGTCTGCCATGTAGCATTTTAGTGTAGTTCGCGTCATATTCAGTTTTAGTGCGATGTTCGGCTCGTCGGCATTATAACAGATATTCACGATTCTCGAATCCTTGAGCCACATGAACGCATCATCATAATCGCGCATTTTGGCATTTTTTTTAAGGGAACTAAGCTTGAACTTCTTTTCGTGCCTTGAAAGCTGGGCTGGAATCTCATCAAAAATGGCCTCGGCTTTCAGTTCTGATCCTTTTGCATGCTTTTGAATGTCGTTGCGGTAGAGTTCCAGAATCTCACGCTTAATCTGATCAACCCTTTCAAAGTTTTTAGATGCCACATACTCTTTTACGGCCTGTGGCATTCCCCCGACAATCAGATAAAGACGGAACAAATCCATCGCCTTTCTGTGCAAAGCCTGCCCCAGGGGATTTTTCTTTTCAAAACAATCTTTTATAAAAGGAAACAATGTGTCATTCCCGATTGCAAGAAGAAATTCCTCAAAATCCATCGGGTTCAATCTCAAATGCCGCTCTTCCGAAGGAATCAAAATGTCCTGCGTGTTTTTTTTGATGGAAAGAAGCGAGCCTGTTTCAATAAAATCATAGCGTCCGTCCGCGACCAGATATTTTATTGCAGCCCTTGCCCGTGGAAAAAACTGGACCTCATCAAAAATAAAGAGCGTGTTTCGCTCATGCAGCCTTATCGAATAATAGGCGGAAAGACGCATAAAAAGCGTGTCCAAATCAGAAAGGTATTTTTCAAAAAGTTCTTTCACTTCATCAGGTGCCGTAAAAAAATCTATGAGGATATATGACTCGTATTCATTTTTTGCGAATTCCTGTGCAAGATAGCTTTTTCCGACACGTCGGGCACCATCAATCATAATGGCACAGCTCCCTTTTTCTTCATTTTTCCACTGCAAAAGATTCTGATACGCTTTTCGGTACATAACTTACACCTTTTTGACTTTTATTTCTTTTAAAATATACACCTTTTTGAGCTTATTGACAAGGAAATTTCACACCTTTTTGACTTTTATTGTACTAAGGTCTCAATCTCGCCGACAAAAGTGCCGCCCCATGTCCCAATGATGTAGCACCGGTCGTCATTGTACATTGTGAAGTTGGAGACATAATCATAGGAAAATTCTTTTACGGTCTTCAATGTTCTCATATCATACAGTGCGGAAAGACTTGGCGCGAGTTTTATTTCCGACACGCGTGTTTTTTCGATGTCGCATTGTTTGCCGTAATCTACAAAAAGGTATTTTTCGTCAGGCGAAACCCAGATTTTTTTTGCCTTTGTCACGGAATTTGTTTCTGGCAGATTGAGGGAACCGAGCTTCTTAAAATCTTTGCCGCACTTGATGATTTTTTCCTCCTTAAAATCATACCAATAATTGTGCTTTTTGCAGAACGAAAGTCCGTGGATATGGTCGGGGAGCTCCTTCTTAAAATCCCGCACGGTCTCATAAGTGACTTGTTCCGGGGAAAGATGATTTTCGTCAATGCATGTGGTCTGAACAATGCCGGGACCGTAGCCCAAGCCGTTTGCCATAAAGCGGTAGATTTTTTTACTGAAACGGTCGTAGTGAATGAAATCGCACCTGAAAAGCGGACGTGTGTTGTCAAGAATTGAGTGTGATTTTGTGCCGCAGTCAAAGAGCATCGTCCTGCCGCCCCAGTCCAAATCAATTATGAGCTTCCCGCTGGATGTAAAAAACATCGGCTCGCCCTCAGTCCTTTCCATGTCGTCGCGGCAAAGTTCCTCCCCGGATTTCATGTCATAGAGCGCAAGTGTGCCTGATGTGTTTTTGACCGCAAGCAGATTTTTGTCAGGAGAAACGGCGGCACAATCAAGATTGCTCAAAGACTTTGTCTTGAAAATCGTTTTCCTTGTCTCAATGCTGTGAACGTACACTGAGTTTCTGCTTACTGTCGCAAAAAGAGATTCGTCATCATTTATAAAAACGCAGTCACCTGAAAACTTTTTATCCTTGGTCATTTTTTCCCAAAATCATAATTTGTCACAGAACCTGAGCCAAGCTTTTTTGCTTTTCGTGCCTCTTTTATGTGCCGTTTGATTTCGAGCTTCTTCCGCCATTCAGCCACCGCATAATCGGGATTTCCCACGTCGCACATTTCCTCAATTTCTCGCGTTGATTTTTGTGCAAACAGTTTTTTAAGTGTCCAATGAATGCTTCTCGACATTTGTCCCTTCTTTTCCCTCAAATCTGTTTGTTGTTTCATTTTATCGTGTTTTTGGGTAAGCAGCAAGGCGAATATTGACAAAATACCACTTTCTAATTAAAATGGCCACTAAAATAAACTTGGAAATAGAGAATGAAAGTACTTCAATGCGGCTATGGAAATATCGGTAAAGTTTTATATAACGAATTCTCTTATTTAACTAAAGCGGTCAATGGTTCATTAGATGTATTTGATCCATTTGTAGATGACTGTCCTAAAAAGATTACAAATTTAGATACAAAGTATGATATAACTTTTGTATGTGTACCAACAGATAAAAAAGATGATGGATCTGCAAATATAGATTCAGTCCTTGAAGTTTGCGAACAAGTAAATTCTGAAATCATAGTTATAAAGTCTACAATTCCAGTCAATATTATTGACAAACTTCCAGAAAATGCTATTTATTCTCCAGAATTTACAGGAACCACGCCACATTCTTGTAAACAGGATTTTGTTATTTTAGGTGGTAGAAGAGAGTTTTGTAATAAAGTTGCTTCTCTTTATAAACATGCTTACTCTGGTGATTTTCATATTCATTATACTGATATTAAAACAGCTATAATTGCAAAATATGCAGAAAATTGTTTTCTTGCAACAAAAGTCACCTTTTTTAATGAAATAGCCCAAGCCTGTAAAATAGCAGGTGTCGAATATGATGATGTAAGAAACCTTCTACTTGCAGATAGTCGTATAAATCCAAGCCATACATTTGTTTATGAAGAACAACCATATTATGATTCTCACTGTTTAAATAAAGATATTCCGGCTTTTATAGCACAGTTTGATTTACCGTTGATGAAATCTATTTATCAGATAAATAATAATATGAAAAAATTTAAAGACAGGTGTAAATAAGGATGCTGTTAAAAATAGTTTGTGGTATTATTTATATATTAGTAATTTTTTTATTTCTTTTTGTTCTATTTATTATATCTAATAATACTAGCCCAGAAGAAGATATATATTCAAAGAAAATATTAAAAATATCTAATGGTATAATTAAAATTAATAAATATGCGTTTGAAAATTGGGGAGGTACAATAATTGAACTTCCTGATACAATTAAAAAGATTGATGACGGGGCTTTTCTTGGATGTGGTTCATTACATTATATTAAATTGCCTAATGGACTGACTGAAATTGGTCGTCATTGTTTTGCTTCAGCAATTTCTTTGGAGTCAATAAGTATTCCTAAAACAGTCAACCATATAGGAGCATCTGCATTTGTAAAATGCAAATCTCTAAAGCATATAACAATTCCTGAAAATTTAATAGAAATTGAAGGATATGTGTTTGCAGATTGCATATCTTTAGAACACATAGAAATACCCAATAATATCAAAAAAATACATAGCTATGCATTTGAAAATTGTAAAAACTTGAATTATGTATTAATAAAAAAAGGAATTATTGAAATTGATGCAAATGCCTTTATTCCATGTCCTCAGCTTAAATATATCGATTATGAGGGAACTATAGAAGAATGGAAACAAATAAAGATTTCGTCATATGCTTTTGATGATGAAGTTGTTATCAAATGTACAGATGGTTTTGTAAAGCTAAATCATCAAGCATGGGGAAAAAAATGAAAATAGGATTTATAGCCGAAGGATATCCTCCAATGTCGGGAGGAGTTGCTACATCAGCACAACGAATAGCAAGAGAACTCGTAAAATTGAATTGTGAGGTTGTAATACTTACATTTGAAAATACAGTTCCTATTACTTCAGAAGATGTTTGTTTTGAAGAAGTAGATGAAGGTGTAAAAGTATATAGAGTAGGTCCTTTCTTTTTAAAAAATGCAACGATGAAGACTACTGTTGAAATGTTAGATGAGAAATATAAAGCAGTGTTACGTAGACGTGCATTTAATCAAATGTTACATATTTTACAGAATGAAGATGTTAATATAATACTTTCTTTTTATGTACTTAATTCTGGTTATTTAGCACAAATGTTAGCAAACGAATTGCATATGAAACATGTCGTTGGAATCAGAGGCAATGATATTGGTAGAAATGTTTTTCATGTTAATCGTTTTGCTGTTACAAAATGGGTTCTAGATGAATGTGATTCGATTATTACTGTTAATCATCATTTGATGAATAGAACTTTAACAGTTTTCAAAGAAGTTAAAGATAAAATATGTTGTATCGAAAATGGTTTTTTATATAAAGACATTGAAAGCAATAATACATTAAAACAACAGATAATAGAAAAAAATGGCTGGAGTGAAAATGATCCAATTATAACTTTTATTGGTTCTTTAAGAGAAAAGAAAGGTACTGTAATTCTTGCTAAAGCTTTAAGACAAATCGTAGAAAAGAATATTCCAGTTAGACTTATGGTCATCGGACCTGATATTTCCGGAGCAGAAAAAATGATTATCGGTCCATTATGGGAAGAATTAAAAGAAAAACATATTATTTATATTACTGGTCAAATTCCAAGAACTGAAGTATTACATTATGCTTCGATTGCTGATGTCGTTTGTATTCCTAGTTTAGATGATGGTATGGCAAACGGTTTGTTAGAGGGTATGTCAGTAGGTTTGTGTCCTATTACAACTACAATTATGAATGATGTTGTTACAGATAAAGAGAATGGTCGTGTAGTCAAAGCAGGAGATATTTCTGGACTTGCAGATACAATAGTTGATGTAATAAGCAATAAGGAAGAATTAAAGTTATATGGTGATTCTGCTAGAGAGACTATAATCCAAAAACATAATCCAAAATTGGAAGCGGAACGCTACATAAAAGTATTTGAGGATATACTAAAAAGAAAATGAAATCGATACCTCTATATAAACCATATATTCCATTTGCTCTTAAACATTCAATTGCTTTACCGCTTAAAACAGGGTGGTTAGGTTATGGACGTTATGCAAAACAAATAGAAAACATGTTTACCAACAAATTTGGTGGTTTTGCAATTTCCACAAATAGTTGTACATCAGCTTTATATGTAGCAGCTAGACTTATATATTCTACTCCAAATGATGAAGTTATTGTTCCTGCAATTACATTTGTAAGCACAGCAATGGCTTTCAAAACAGCCGGATTAAGAGTTGTGATAGCCGATGTTAATGAATCTGGAATATTAGACGTTTCTTTAATTCATAAATATATTACAAAAAAAACTAAAGCAATTGTTATAGTTGACTTATATGGCCAAAAAGCTGAAATAAATAAACTTAAAAATATTTGTATAGAAAAAAATATTACACTTATAGAAGATTGTGCACATCGAATTGGTTTTTATGATGCAGAAAAAATTGCTGATATATGTTGTTTTTCTTTCAATGTAATGAAAGAATTACCTTCCGGAGAAGGTGGTCTTATATGGTGCAAAAATACATCTCTAGAAAACAAAGCACGAAGTATCGCGAATGTTGGTCTATGTGAAGATACAATAAAGAGAACATCGTCATTAATGCATCGCAATTACTTTTTTAGTAATACTCATGGCTTAAAACTATTACAAAACGATTTGGTAGCTTTTTATACAATAAATTTGTTCAAATCACGATACAAAAAAAACATATCTGCAAGAAAACAAATCTTTAATAAATATGATAAAGCTTTATTAAAAATTAATCATATAACATTGCTATCTCGTTCAGAGCAAGATTCTTTTTTGATGTATGTAATTAAAATACCTGCTGAAATTCGTAATGATTTTAGAGAATACTTAGCAAATAATAACATTTCTACAAGTATGCATTATCCCAATCTTGCCGATCATCCTCTTTTTTCAACAATAGAGTTATGTACAAATGCAAAAAAATTTTCTAATGAGATAGTTACACTTCCTTGCTATCCAGCCTTAACTAAAAGGAATCAAGAGTACATCATTAAGAAAATTGAGGATTATTTTAATAATGAGAATTGATTATAAGAATATATATTTACATTCATTTCAAGAAGAAAATCTTGAGAGATGTTCTCAATCAAGAATAACTAACTCATATTTTTTCTTTTCTGAAGTCGAGAATATAAAACAGTCATGTACTTGGATTACAAATCATATTAATAACATTCAAGATACTCTCCTTGAAATTCATTTAAAAGAAAATAATGCTTATATTGGTGCTATTGGTTATAAAATAGAAAATGGAAGATGTGAAGTAGGCCGTTTTACTCTAGATATTCCATATTTAAGAAAAAATATATCCTTATATCAATTAGCAAATCAATTCAGTCCAACAAAAGAAGCTTGTATTGCAATGCTTTCATATTTATATAACATAATAATAAGTCAAGAAGAAATCTTTGCGAGAGTTTTAGCTTCCAATAATTATTCTAATTCACTATGCAGTTTTTTTTCTGATATTTGTGAGACAAAAACTATTAACTTAAATAATCAAAAATGTTATGAATACATAATAAATAAAGAGAAATTTTTGGAAAAATATAATGAAGAAAAAGTGTTTATTTTATATTCATAATTTTTTGGAAAGTAATCATTATGCAATAATGAGTTTCTTAGATTTTATGAAAGATTATGTTGATTTTACGATATGCGCAAAATATTTTTATGATAATCATAAAGCTATATTTGAAAAATTTTCCAATAAGATTCTTTTAAATGAACTTTCTGTCACTGAGGAGTTCTGGAAAGGTTTTGATATTGTTCATATAGTTTTCGATGGTTTACCATCTCTTAGTATTGTTGCACTTTCAAAGATTTTTGATATACCATATATAATTACTTTTCATGGTGGTTATGATACAAATACAAAAATATATAATCCTGATATCTGTTCAAAACTAGCTTTTTTTGTTAATGGTGCAAAATATGCTACCGTGGTTTGTAAAAAAGATAAAATAAAATTACAAGAATTACATTGCTTAAAAAATAAGTTACTAATTATTCCTCCCTCAATAGAGGAAAAGTATGTACAGATAAATCAAGATTCAGAACTAAATAATAATATTACTGTTGTCGGAAGGTTTATTCCTAAAAAAGGTATTGATATTGCTATAAAAGCTTTACAAGAACTTCCAAATGATTATAAATTATATATTATAGGCGATGGGGATGAAAAAGAATATTTACAGGAATTAGCTTCAGATTTAATGCTAAATAAGAGAATTACATGGCTTGGGGAGCAACCTTTAGAAACTACATTGGAAATAATTAAACAAAATTCTATTTTATGGCATCCAGCACGCAAAGATAAAAAAGGAAATGCAGAAGGAATTCCCCAAGTAATTTTATATGCCATGGCTATGGGTAAATTAATTATAACAACAAATACTGGGAGTATTAGTTCTGTAGTAAAAAATAAAAAAAATGGTATTTTTTTTAAAACAGATATTCCAGAATCATTATCAAAGCAAACTATCAAATATAACAATTTAAAAAGTAAGAAAATCAGAAATGAGGCACAAAATGATAGTAAGCAGTTCTTTAAGCAAAATCAATTTAATATTTGGATAAACTTATACAATTAATTGGATGTAAAAAAATGGCACTTTCTTTTGAAGAAATACAAATCATTATCGCAAATGAAGAAACGCAAACGATATTTCAAGAAATAAAAAATAAATATGGAATAGAATTATCAATTCTAAATTTATTAACCTGGGGTGGACAAGGCCTAATATTTAAAACGCAAGATAGAATTACAAATGAGAATATTATAATAAAAATTCCGATTTATTCTCCAAACAAGAATAGAGCAATTATTGAACATACTTTATTAAAGGAAATTCAAATATATGAATATACAACTAAAATTCATACAACTTGTGTTCCTTCATTAGTTACTTTTTCTGAAGAAGGGAAATACCTTATTCATTCCTACATAGAAGGTGAAAATTTAAGAGAGTATATTAAAAAGCATTCAAATATCAGCAACAAACTTGTTCAGCTAGAATGGCAAATGGCAACGGAACTATTTAATATATTTCATAACCATACTCCTTCATATATATTAAGAGATTTTAAGGAAAAGAATATTATCATTACAGCAAATAATAGTTTATTCTTTTTGGATTTCGGAAGTGTCCGACAAGAGTTCTCAACTGCATCTTCAGTAAATAAAAAAAATAGATTGGGAACAAATGCTTTTCTACATTGGCCATTAGAACAGTTAGTTGATTTAAAACATGGTAATTCAAGAAAATCTGATTATTTTTCTTTTGGTGTCATGCTTTATTTTACATTATTTGGGACATATCCATTTACAAATAATGAAGAAAACTATGAATGTGCTGTAGAAATTCGTAAAAACGAATATTATAAGGTTGTTGAACAACTAGAAAAATATTATTATAATAATGAGATGGAGGAGATGGTTTTTCAGATTTTGATTAGTACTCTAAATCCAGAATCTGAAAGAAGACTTTTTATAGAATATGACGACAAATATTTTGGTAAGTCACTTAAAGAATAGTTATGCTCTTGAAAAAAAGTATTGTGGTCAAATAGCTTGTTCCATTCTTTCTGGTCAACATATAGAAATCCCAATGGATGTTTCATACTTGTCAAAGAAGAATGTATTTACAATATATGGTTCATCATTAGTAAGATTTAGACAAACTACTGGATTACTAAATGAAAAAAAAATAGGAATCCTTGAGGGACATTCAAAGCTAGATTCTCAATTGAACCAAAATGAAATAAAAGAATATTGGAAAGATAAGTATGCAAAGCCTGAAGGAGGAGAAAGCTTAGCTGAAGCAAGAAAAAGATTAACATTAGGTATGAACGAAATATTAGAAAGAAATGTTCACATAATTGTTATTATTACTCATCAGGGAATCCTGATATATAGATATTTTGGTTTTAATAATTTAAAAAAATTATCACGGGCGAAGTAAGGAGTATAGTTTATGAATAAAAAAGAATATAAAAACTTCTTACATGCAGATTTTTCATCAGTGCTAAATTATATTGTTCATAATTATTCAGATAAAGTAGCTTTTAAATATTTTAGTGACGGAAATTGGATAAATAAAACTTATAATGATTTTTATAACGACGTTGCAAATACATCTAATTCATTTAAAGAGTTATTTGGAGAGCGAAAAAAAATATATATAAAACAATTAAAATCATATAATTGGTTTGTTGTTTTCTTTTCTACTATTGTAAGTAATAATATTTCTGTAGTATTAAATCCCGAATTATCTGATGAAGAATTCCAAAAAGAAAATAATTTTTTAGATATAGATTATATTATTGATTCATTTGAATTTAATCAAATTCGAACGCAAAAAGAAAACATAGATAAAAACATTCCAAAAAACTGTTCAGTAATAATTAAGACATCAGGGACAACAGATTGGCCGAAATATGTTATGCTTTCGCAGAAGAATATTATTTGTTCTTTATTAAATGAAATAAGTAAGATAAATCTAAATTCTAACGGAAAATCATTAGCCGTACTTCCTCTTTGGCATTTATATGAACTGTGTCTTGAAATAATGTTTAATTTTATAACTTGTAATACAACTATTTTTAATGATGTAAAAGATAATTTTTTATTAAATCTAAAAAGATTTAAACCAGATCATCTTTTTGTAGTCCCATCGCTAGTAAAATTACTATCTTTGATATATTCAAGTCCTAATCAGGATAATGAAGTTATAAAGGAGAACTTGAAAATTATTTTTTGTGGAAGTGCCTCACTTTCAAATGATTTGGTCTTATTTTTTCAGAATCAAGGAGTTATTTTAGTTCAAGGATACGGGGCTACAGAATGTTCCCCGCTTGTAACAGTTCAAGAATTAACAAATATTGTTGTAGGAACAGTTGGAAAAGAAGGAATTTGTAACAAAATACGCATAAAAAATGGTGAGATTCAAGTAAAAGGTAAGAATGTTATGCTTGGATATTACAAAAATAAAGAAGCAACAAGAGCTGTGTTTGAAGGAAAATGGTACAAGACTGGTGACCTTGGTCTATTTGATAAAAACAAAAATCTTATTATTCATGGAAGAAAGAATAGTCTGATAGTGTTAAGTAATGGTGAAAAATTCTATCCTGAGGAAGTAGAGGAAGTTATACTGCATAATCCAAAAATTGATTATTGTAAGATAATATTTAGAGGGCAAAAAATTTATGCGGAAATATTTTCTAATTCATTATCAAAGTCGGAATTATTAGATTACATAAAAGTTGTGAATTCAAACTTGATTTTACATAAAAGAATTTCTGAAACAAAAATTTTAGACTCACAACCTCAAAAAACAGATTTAGGAAAAACTTATAGGAAATAATAATGAATAATTGGATAGAAAAAATTGATGCCTTTTTGATATCTGAACTTAAAACAGAAATAGAAGTAATTAAAAATGCAACATCTTTTACCGAGCTTGGAATAGATTCTTTCGGGATTATTTATTTAGTTCAAAATATTGAATCCCTATTAAATATTCAAATCAAAGATGAGGATTTGTTCAAAATCAGCAATTATGATGAATTGCTGAATTACGTGGATAGTGTACAATAATGGTCAGTTATTTAATAATAGCAGGCAGGCACGGATTTAAATCTTTTATGGGGGACTCTAAAACAGCAAAAATCAAGTAATCCCCCGCAAAATCCGCATTGTGCTTTTTTTGATTTTCATATTATAATGAAAAAATCGTGCCGTTGTCGGATTCAAAAAAGGAGGAAATCAACATGGGGCATTACAAGAATTTTAAGTCGGTCATTTATTGTCCGGTGCACTGGGTGGTGAACGTCAAGGAAGAGGAGCTTGAGGAGCAGCTTGCCTTTTACGAGCGATACGTCGGGGTGGACAAAGTTTACGTCGAGCCATACCGCTCTGGAGAACTTGCGAGCAGGGAAAAACTCCTGCTTCTGAAATCATTTTTTGAAAAGCACGGGATTGAGGTCGCCGGTGGATTTACGACCACATCAAAATGGGGAGACATTCCGGGAAAGGAATACAAGAGCCAGAGACTCTTTGACACATACTGCTACACCGACAAGGATTTCCGCGCGGAGATTCAGAAGAACATTGAGTTTACGGCGAGCATCTTTGATGAAATAATTTTGGACGATTATTATTTTACGAACTGCACTTGCGAAGACTGCATCAAGGCGAAGGGAGACCGAACATGGCAGGAGTACAGGCTTGCTTTGATGAAGGACGTGAGCGAGAACGTGATTGTGGGTCCCGCGAAAAAGGTGAACCCGAAGTGCAAGGTCGTAATCAAGTACCCGAACTGGATGGAAAGCTATGCCGAGGCAGGTTACAATCCCGGCGAGCAGCGGGATATTTTTGACGGAGTTTACACTGGAACCGAGACACGCAACATAATGGATCAGGACCAGAATCTTCCGCGATACCTTTCCTATTCTCTTGTCCGGTGGATGGAAAATCTTGCGCCGGGAAGAAATGGGGGCGGATGGTTTGACGCTTATCAGTGCTATCCCATGGAGGATTATCTGGAGCAGGCTTATCTTACGGCATTTGCGCGTGCCCGTGAGCTGATGATTTTCTGCTGGCCCTTGGTTTACGACCATTATTTTGTTCCGACGCTTGGATTCCAAATGCAAAAAATCGACGCGCTTATGTCTCAGGTTGGAGAGTGCGTGGGTGTGGCCGAGTATCATCCTGTGAACGCCCAGGGTGAGGATCATCTTGCGGACTATCTGGGATTGCAGGGAATTCCCTTTGAGCCGACACCTGAGTTTCCGGAAAAAGAGAAGACCATTTTCTTTACGGCGGCTTCCACAGCGGATCCGTGCGTCATGGAAAAATTGGAGAGCTATGTGCGTAACGGCGGACATGCAATCGTCACAAGCGGATTCGTCAAGCTGATGCTCGGAAAAGGAATTGAGCAGATGACTTCAATCCGCTACAGGGACCGGCACCTCACGGCGACGCATTATCAGGTTCAGGCGAACGACTCATGGGAGCAATACAAGATTCCCGCAATCAGTCCGATCACATTCCCGCTGATGGAGCACCGCAACAACACGAGCTGGATGCTTTTGAAGGGAATGACGAGCGAAAAGAATTTCCCCATACTGATTCGTGACTGCTATGGAAAGGGACAGATGGTAACTCTTGTCGTCCCGGATAATTTCAGCGACATACAGAATCTGCCAAGGGATGTCCTCAGCGCAATCAGGCAGGAATTCGCGACGAATCTGGATGTCTATCTTGAGTGCGCGAAAAACGTGGGGCTTTTCCTTTACGACAACGGAAGCTTCATCACCTACGCCTATGAGTATATGAACGAGGGTGCCCAGCCGTGCTATGTCCATGTGAAGGGTGGAGCGAAAAAACTCGTGTGCCTGAACCGCAAGTTCCGCAATGAGGTCGAGCCGTTCAAGCAGATCCCTGAGAACAAATGGACCCACGCGCCGTCCGAGACAGTCTTCAAGATTGAGACTCACCCGGATATGTTCGAGTTCTGGAAAGTGGAGCGATGAGAGTTGAAAACTGAAAGATGAAAGTGGAAAGCTGGGGGAATTTCCTTCCCCCGGTACCGATGGAATTTTTTTGATTCTAGTCCTTCATCTTTAGTTTTTCGTGCATTTCTTCAAGCGGGAGTTTTGCACCCTTGAAATCCGGGACTCCGCGAATGCCGTCATTTTCCTTTCTCGGGATTATGTGGACATGGAAATGGAATACGGACTGATGCGCACATTCGTTCGTACAGTTGAAGAGATTCACGCCGCCGTATCCGCAGTCGTTGATGTAATGCGCGCTGATTTTTTGAACGCTTTCCATAACGTGCGTCATGGTCTCGGGATCACATTCAAGCATGCTCCGCACGTGTTTTTTCGGAATGACCAGAGTGTGTCCGTCCACATCCTTCGCAATGTCCAAAAATGCATAGGTATACTCATCCTCATAAATCTTAAAGCTGGGAATCTCTCCCTTGATGATTTTACAGAAAATACAGTCGTCCATTTTTTGCTCCGTGTTTTTTTGATTTGTACCAATATATCTAAACTTGGAATTTATAATCCCATTGTATTATAAACCCACTCCTTGAAATAAGTAAGAGCTTCGGCCTTGGTCTTTTCGCCCAGCTGATAAGCGGTTACAGCCTCTGTCCAAAGAGCCTCAATCTGCAGGTCGGTACCTTGAGTAAGAGAGCCGTCAACACCCTTTGCCATTTCGCAGAACTGTGCGTAGTGGTTTTGTCCAGCAAGGAAGGGTTCTGAGAAATTCTTTTTAATTTTCTTCTGAACGTTGATGTTGCTTACTACGTATCCAGAGTCTTTGGCCATTGCCTCAAGAAATTTGTCATCTGTTGCAATATATCTGATCAGCTCCTTTGCGGCCTTGGGGTTCTTTGTTCCTTTGTATGCGCCAATCCAAGTTCCACCCCAGCGATAAGGAGCGGGTCCTGCACACATTGCCCAATCACCAGATGTTCTGGGGGCATTTGTCTTAAGGACATAGTGAAGTCCCCAGGGCGGAAGGAAGTAGCACATAACCTCAATGTCGGCACCAGTCTCGTCCCTCAAAGTTCCGTTCATACCGGCAAACCAACTCTCTGACCACTGGCTGACACCGCTAACGGCAAGTTTTTCATCCTCAAAAATCTTGCACACCTCCATGTATTTCTCCATTGCTGGATCAATAACAAGTCTGTCGTTTACGACCCAGGGCTGCTTGCGGGCACCCTTGTACGGCATAAAGAGGTCTCCGGTTGTAGAAACAATTCTGCATTTTCCTCGTGATAATTTTTTTAGCTCGCGCGCCGTGGCAAGGAATGTGTCAAGATCGGAAAGTTTTTTCTGCACTTCCACAGGATCATCTGTTCCCCAGTATTTTTTTGCAAGGCTTCTGTGATAAAACACTGCGCCGGGTTCCACATCCCATGACATCGCATATACATGACCGTTGTAGCTGCCGACTTTCATTGGGTAATCATTCATTTTGTCCTTGACTTCCGCATAGAGATCATCAAGTTCTAGAAGGTATCCGGACTCAACGTATTTGCGTACAAAGGCATCCTCAAGACCGAATACATCCGGAGCTCCGATTCCAGATGCAAGAACAGGATCCAGTTTGCTTGGAAACTGATCTGTGGGTGTGAATGAGTATTTCAATTCTATATCAGGATGAGTTGCTTTGTAGCCATATTTTTCCTTGTTAAGGAATCCTTTGATTTCATCTGTGAAAGACCAGACCGAAAGTTCTTGGGAAGCTGTCAATTCGCTTATTGCATCCGAAGTGGACATACCTTGAAATATTGTTTTGTTGGTATTGTAAGCTGTCTGTGTAATAAAATACCGTATGCGTACAAAACCGAAATCGCCATAGAAATCTAACTCTTCCTTTGTTGTCGGTGCGAATGCCTTGAATTTTTTTAATATCTCTTGATAAATGTTCTTGGATTCATACTGAGCCCTTGAATTAACGGATTTGACAAGAACCTTGCTTTCAAAAGCAATTTCCTTTACCTTTTGAAACTCAGAGGAATCATACAATAGAACATTTACCTCTGCTTTCATTGAATCGGTGAAAATTGCAGTTCGTATGTTACTCTCGCTGCTAAAGTAAAAACCCACAGTTTCTTGCCCAAGCTTTTCCTCAAAAACTGTATTGTTTTTTTTGGGGGCGGCATACAGGCTAAAGCTGCACAGTAAACATAAAATAAAAAATAATCGTTTCATAGGCTTTTGATGCACTCCTTAATCTATAGATTAACACTGGTACACGCTTTTGTCTAGGCTCTTGCGCATGCGGAAATCAGCTTGCCGATGAGACGGAAAATCACGTCCCGGATCAGATGGCGGATTATGAACACGAGTGCGACTCCGAGACATGCGCCTTGTATGGACTTCAGGATAAAATAACCCGCTGCGGCTCCTATGGGGAGAAAAAGCAGGCCTGTCCTGAATGTGAGCATTTGCAAAAGCAACTGGATTAAAAAGGCACCTAAGCTGATTGCGGTTGTGATGTAAAGCACTTTGTCCCAATGCAGGAAATACGCCGCGACCGAGACAAGGGAAATTGCAATGTAAAAAATGTAGCTTAGATGCATGAGGGTCATGAACGCATTTCCTATGGCCTCTTCCGTTTTCTCTGTTTCCGCCGACACATTTTCCGCTGGATTCCGGCTGTCTTTGTCCACCTTTGAACCACACTCCGGGCAGACAAGATTGTCCAAATCTTTCATGCTCTTTATGGCAAAATCAAATTCTTTCTGACAGTTCGTGCAATATCTTTTCATTTTTATCCGTCAACTCCTGCCCCATTATATCACAAGATGTCTGTAGAAAAAAAGATGTTAAATGTGTAAAATGAAAAAAAAGTAAAATAGAGCCAAGGTAAAAAAGGAACAAAAAAAACAGGAGGAAAAATGAATAAAAAAACAATCGTTGGTGTTATGCTGATTTTATGTGCAAGCTTAGTTTTTTCTGCCGGTTTGAAGAAAGGCAAAGCCAGTCCCGGAACAAAAAAAACTGAAGATGGGCATTGGAATGTTGCTCTCATAAAGGCTTCTTTGCAGGAATGGAATCCTGGACCATTCAATCTTCCTGATGAAACGCTGAGTAATCTTTCCGAACTTGCTGAAAAGGGAGACGGAAAAGCATGCCGTCAGCTTGCAAGATATTTCTATTGCAATGGGCAGATTGATGAATATATTGATTTTATAAAAAAGGGCTGTGTCCTTCTTTATACGAAATCCTTGACAACCGTAGAAATCAGATTCCTCGCATCGATGATGAAAAGTTGCGTTACCGCGCGCAACTTAAGCAACTCGCTGAAAGTGAAAATGCTCAGACATGCTGGGATATACTCAACATAAACGATAGAAAAAGAGGAAACGAATGAATTTATTAAAAAGGATAGGGTGCGTTCTGGATGCCGTTGCTTTTACATCATTTATTATTCATTTCATAATAACTAAGTCTTTTCCGAAACTTATTATACTGTATTTTTTTCTCTTGTTTGTTGGCACTTCAATGCAGATTCCAGCGCAGTATAGGGAATTGAAATCCAATGAAGATGTGGGTGCGTTGGATATAAAAATATTTTGGGGACTTATTGTAGGCAGCATTGGTTTTCTTGGATTGACTATTTTTTTTATAAAAGACTTTTATTTTTGAAGGGTCATTCTCATAGTTTTACCCCACATCTAGCGTCCTACGCATGCCGGAATCCAAACCCTCTTGGCCCCACAGATCTCCATTCATGTGACTAAGACATTTCCTCAAATTTTTTCCAATTTTTTAAAAATTTTTTGTCAATTTGATTACCGTGGCGAAGATTCGCGGCTATTATATTATATGAAGGGATTTTTCTGAATCGCTGTTGATTTATAAAATCCTTCACATTTCAAAAGAAATGCATTATAATATAAAGGAGCGATTGAGGCTTATGGCGGAGAAAGACATTCCCGGCGGCGGGAACCGCAGGATAAAGGACAGCATGTTCGTAGACCTCTTCGGAAAGGACATAAACGCAAAGGAGAACTTCCTTTCGCTTTACAATGCCCTGCACGGAACGGACCTGAGGCTGGAGGACACTAAGCTTGAGCCCGAGATGATTGACGGGGCGGTGTACATGAGCTATGCGAACGACGTCGCCATGATGGTGAACGGACAGGTCGTGGTTCTGATAGAGCACCAGTCCACGATAAACCAGAACATGCCGCTTCGTCTTTTGGATTATGTTACGCGGATTTACGAGAGGATAATTCCCGCGAGGAAAAAGTACTATCGGAGCCGAATCCAGATTCCGATGCCCGAGTTCTACGTGCTCTACAACGGAACGGACGACTTTCCCGCCGAGGAGGTTATGAGGCTCTCCGACGCATATATCCGTCCCGAGGGGAGAGAGCCTGATGATGCGACTCTGGAGCTCGTGGTGAGGGTGTACAACATAAACGTGGGAAAGGGGGATGCCCTGCTTGAGAAATGTGTTGCGCTGAGGCAGTACTCACAGTTCATCGCGTTGCTCAGGGAGGCCCACAGGACAGGGAAGATGGATCCGCTTAGCTGGGCAGTGCGTGAGGCCGTCAGGAAGGGGATCCTGCCTGAGTATTTGGAAAGGAAATCTACGGAGGTGTTCAATATGTTTTTGATGGAATATGACTACAAGGATGACATTGCCTCGCAGAGAGAGGAGTCCCTTGAGGAAGGGATCAGAATAGGAGAGAAACGGGGCTTGGAGGAGGGGCTTAAAAAAGGGCGTTTGACTGGTCTGGAAGAGGGGCTTGAGAAAGGGCGCTTGGAATCCATGCGGCTCATGATGCAAAAACTGAACATGCCGCTTCCCCAGGTCATGGAGACCTTAAATATTCCACCTGAGAAGCGGGGCAAGTATGCCTCGCTGCTGTCATAGGACGTTCGGCATGATGAATCCTTTTGTGTGGAAATCAGGAAAATAAAAATGAAAAAGAAATTATATATTATCTTATTATTGATTGTCTCTATTCTCAAAGTCCACGGACAGCGTGACTGACTGTAACAAAGGTCAAAACGCGCGATGAAAAAACTTAGAAAATTAAATTCGTTGGCATTGAAAATTACAGGTGGAAATTTTCTTTCCAAAAAATCATAGTAAACAGCTACAAAATTTGTGGTTTTAATTAAGTCAAAATAAGTTGATAATGGACTCAGTTAATTAGGATGAAAGACGGCTTTGTCCCTTTCCCTTTTTTAAGTGAGGAGTCAAAAAGTGCCTGAGATTGAGAAATCTTTGACCGCAAAGGAACGCGCGAATAAAATCTTCTATTATGTCTTGCGGATTCTGGTAGTGCTTTATGTTGTTCTTTTGTTTTTGCCGGGTATTAATCCTGCGAGAATCAGCGGAAAAATCAACCGGAACCTGTCTCTGTTCACGTCCGGATTTTTCTACAAGAGCCTGACTGACGGACTTGGACGCATGATGAAAAACGGATGGATCCCGGAATCTTCCATACGCCTTGATTTTTTTGCGAGCATGTTCTGTTGTTTCGGCGCGATGCTTGCAGGTGTGGGCGGATGCATGTCCGTGGGAAACAACAAGCTCAAGAGACTCGGGAACATTCTTACGGCAAGCGGCGGGGCTCTCGGTTTGGTCTGTATATTCGGAATCAAGGCGGCGCAGGTTCAGCTGGCAAACATCGTGACGGCAGATTCTTCCCTCGCTTCAAGGACCAGCCCGATGAATCCTTTTGGAATTCTTTTCTTCGGAATCCTCGCGGCCTGTGTCATGCTTTTTTCAGTCCTTACTTTTATCTTTACTCCTTCCCCGCAAAAAGGAGAGAAGGCGCATGTTGAGCCCAAGTTTCAGCTTTTCCTGATGTTCCTTCCCTTCGCCGTGCTTCTCTTTGTGTTTGCCTATCTGCCGCTCTGGGGATGGCGTTACGCTTTCTTTGACTATCATGCGGGTGACACTCTTTCCATGGACAAGTTCCGCGGATTCTACTGGTTCACGAATCTTTTCAAAAATCCTGCGACGGCAAAGCATATCGGACGCGTGATGATAAACACTCTTGCTATGTCAGGAATCGGAATTGCGTTCAGCTGGCTCCCGATGGTTTTTGCAATCTTCCTTTCCGAAGTGAAGAACAAGCATGTGCGGCGCATAGTTCAGACTTGCACAACAATTCCAAACTTCATCTCATGGGTTTTGGTCTATGCCGTAGCTCTCGCAATCTTCAGTACGGACGGATTCCTCTCTACTTTCTTTGTGCAGCAGGGAATCTGGGACAAGGGAAAAAATCTCCTGATGAGCGGCTCTCATACTTGGTTCAAGATGTGGGCATGGGGAACGTGGAAGGGACTGGGATGGAGCGCAATCATCTATCTCTCTGCAATCAGCGGAATTGACCAGCAGCTTTACGAGGCGGCTACGGTGGACGGCGCGGGACGTTTCCAGAAAATGTGGCACATCACTTTGCCCGAGCTGATTCCGACATACTGTGTTCTTCTTACGCTTTCCATCGCCGGAATCCTGAGCAACGGAATGGAGCAGTATCTTTGTTTTGAGAATCCCCAGAACACGACCGCCATTGAGGTGCTCGATCTCTACGTTTATAAGATTGGTATTAACGGAGGACTCATTCCTCTTTCAACTGTAATCGGTATGCTCAAGTCCGTAATCAGCGTCGTGCTCCTTATTCTGGCAAACGGCATTTCAAAGCTTGTGCGCGGTCAGAGTGTGGTTTGATAGGAGGTTATGAAAATGGAAAAAACGAGGGTTCGCAGGAACACATATATAAAAGCCGGTGACGTAATTTTCAATGTGCTGAATTATTCTTTTTTCATCGCGTTTACTTTGATGTGCATTTTTCCGTTCTATTATCTTTTCATAAATACTATTTCGGGAAATGATTTGGTCAATCAGGGCGTGATAAATTTTTACCCGAGGAAGATTCATTTCGGCAACTACATCAGAATCGTGACGAGCAACAAGGATTTGCTGGCGGCTCTCATTGTCACAATATCGCGCACTCTTTTGGGGACGAGTCTCATGGTGATGGCGAGCGGATTCATCGGCTACCTGATGACGAAGCAGGAGATGTGGGGAAGGAAATTCTGGTACCGCTTCCTGATTATCACGATGTATTTCAACGCCGGTATAATCCCTGCTTTTATGACCATGCAGATGTTAGGCCTTACTAACAACTATCTTGTTTACATCATTCCCGGCATTGTGGCTCCATACAACATCATTCTGGTGAAGACTTACATTGAGTCAATCCCGGCTGAGCTTGAGGAGTCCGCTTCCATTGACGGGGCATCCTACTGGGTCATCTTTACTAAAATAATCTGGCCGCTTTGCAAACCGATTCTTGCAACCATCGCGATTTTCGGTGCCGTGGGAAACTGGAACTCGTTTCAGGACTCTTTGATTTTCATGCAGGCAAAACCGGCTCTGTTCACACTTCAGCACAGGCTCTGGAATTATCTGAACACATCCACGAACCTTGCGGCACAGATGTCGGCTGGAACCACGGTGATTTCGGATGCCCTCCGCGAGCAGCTGAGCAGTCAGAAGGTGATTAAGTATACCATATCAATGGTGACGGCAATTCCTATTCTGATTGTCTATCCCTTCATGTCAAAATACTTTGAGAAGGGAATCATGCTCGGTGCGGTCAAGGGGTGATCCTGCGGGTCGCTTTTGGATTCAATTTCCACTCTTTCGCAGGGCGGATAAATCATATTAGTATTAAACGTAGTTCTTTAGGAGGAATTATGAAAAAATTGGTAAAGGCTGTCGGCTGTACGGCTCTCGTGCTTGCGGCTGTTTCAATGATGAGTTGCGGAGGAGAAAAGAAACCTGTTTCCGCTTCCGGCTCCAGTTCTGCTTCTGGTGAAAGCAGCAGCATCATTCCTGAGAAGACTGTTACCCTGCAGGTTTACGATCAGCTCGCAAACTATTCAGGAGAGCAGCTTGGTTGGTTCGGTCAGGTCATGCTGGAAAAGTTCAACGTAAAGCTGAACATCATCCCTGAGTCCGGCAACACTTACACGACCCGTATGGAGAGCGGAAACCTCGGTGACATCGTTATCTGGGGAAATGATTCTGATGACTATCTTGGTGCCGCTGAGGGCGGAATGCTTTTTGACTGGGAAGAGGAGGACCTGCTTTCAAACTACGGTTCCTACATCAAGAAGAACATGCCGCTTGCCCTTGAGAAGAACCGCAACATTTCCTCAACAGGAAAAATCTACGGATTCGGACATGGAGTTTCCACAACTTCAAAGGACCGCCAGGGATTCTTCTATACTTGGGATCTCCGCTTTGACCTTTATGACAAGCTTGGAAGACCTGAGATTAAAAATCTGGATGACCTGCACAAGGTTTTAAAGCAGATGAAGGAAATCTGCCCGACCGACGATCAGGGAAATGAGACCTATGGTGTTTCTCTCTTCCCGGATTGGGACGGAAACATGGTCATGTATGTTAAGTCACTTGGAACCGCTTACGTCGGATGGGATGAATTCGGATTCGGCCTTTATGATCCAACCACCGGAACCTATCACTCATGCCTGGAGGAGAACGGTCCTTATTTGAAGGCTCTCAAATTCCTGAACGATCTTTATCAGGACGGACTTCTTGATCCAGACAGCCAGACTCAGCAGTATGACGGCATGAGCGAGAACTATGTGAACGGAACCGCTTTCTGGAACATCTTCAACTGGATGGCATCAGGATCCTACAACACGGATGCTCACGTTCAGAGCGGAAAGGCGATGTATCCTGTTCGCCCGACCGAGGCGTCTCCAATCTGCTACGGACAGTCTGTTTATGGTGGAAACCGCATCTGGTCAATCGGTGCAAAGACAGAATATCCTGAGCTTTGTATGGCAATCATCAACTGGCTCTGTACTCCCGAGGGATTCATGACATCGCTTTACGGCCCCAAGGGTGTGGCATGGGATTATGACGCAAACGGAAAGACCTACTTCACCGACCTTGGAAAGAAGTGCCAGAGCGACCAGAGCACTCCGATGCCAGCTCCTTATGCCGGTACATACAAGGACGGACTTTTCCAGATGAACAACATCACATGGGCAAACGACGCTACAAACCCCGAGTCAAACGGAGAGACCTACAACAAGGATTCATGGGCAAGCAACGCTCTCCCGCCTCAGTCTGAAATTGAATCCAAGTGGAGGGAATGGGCAAATTCTGTTTCCGTCGAGGATTATCTTGGAAAGGGTGCATATACGCTCGCTCCTTCATCAACCTATTCCGAGGGACCGAAATCCGACGAGCTGCAGGTTGTCGCAAATCAGGTTGCCACGGCGATCAAGACGGGAACATGGCGTGCGATGTATGCAAAGAATGACGCGGAGTTTAAGTCCTTGGTTGACAGCATGATCAAGGAAGCTCGTGAGCTGGGTGTCGCCGATGTGGATGCTTTCTATGTCAAGGAAGCCGCCAAGAAAAAGGCCGCTGAGGACGAGGCTGCAAAGGACTAATAGAAGACAAGAGTTGCAATGTTAGCGCTTTAATCTGAATGACCCCCGGAGGGCCGGATGTTGAGTCTGTGTTTCCGGGGGATTTTTTTATTTTTTTCGCTTGATATCTTTTAGCAATGACTAAGAAAGTCACAACGGAATAAAATACATCGCGAGTTTCTTGCCCACATTCTGGTTCACGGAATATTGTCTGAATCCA
Organism: Treponema sp.; assembly: GCA_016288205.1. Lineage (GTDB taxonomy): Bacteria > Spirochaetota > Spirochaetia > Treponematales > Treponemataceae > Treponema_D. The sequence goes on from JAEEYO010000067.1 coordinate 23,155, forward strand.
AATGTCTACGGAATTGTCTCACTCGCAGTTTCGTTCGCCCTGACTCTGGTTTATGTCGCGATTACAATCCCCATGCAGGTAAGGAGGTCCGCATCTTATTGAGATGTTGAGGTAATGGCGGCAATTAAAAGCGGCAGATACATAAAAATCAAATTTAATCTTTGCCACAAGCCCTCGCTGCTGATGAGTGTTCCGGAAAATTCAGGTTTATCCGACATGACAAAAAGAACGAAAAATGCCATGGAGATTACAAAGGAGCACACGCTGATTATTCCGATTATGCCCTCGTCGTTTTTAAATGACATGATTCCAAGCAAGAGAGGGACGAAAAGAAAAAGCATAAAGCCAAGCGCTGAACCCACGCCGTGGATTTTTGAGGAGACGGTCACGACATCCTTTGACTCATTGACGCTGAAAAAGCATGTGAACACGCACGCACCGATTGCAAAAAGCGCGATGAAAACGAGCATCACATTTGTGAGCACGGACGAGACCGCATGATATTTTTTGAACAGGGCGGGCAGGGAAAAAAGAAAAAGAATCCCTTCCGCGAGCATCCACAAATTAAAAATCAGTCTTACGGGACTCTGCGGATTTCCCAAGGCACTGATGGACATTTTGGAAATGCTGTAGGTCTTGTAAAAAAGTGGCAGCACAAAAGAAATCGCAATGTCGCCGAGCATCGCAATTATAAGTGAAAGCCAGGAAAGCTTAATAATTGTCGTCATAATCTTCCTCCTGAATTTTATCCCTTGAGATGAACCGTAAGAATATGCCGGGCGGGCCAAAACTCGTACAGATAAAGCACGCTCACCTTTGCGACAAAGTGATGAAAATCAGCCATCACATTTGGGACGGCTTTGTGAACAACATCGCTCTTGTCAATCAGCAGCGTGGTGTGCGGGGTCCAGTCAAAGCTTTCACCGAAGTTTTCCTTTAAATCGAGCAGGGGCCTGTTTATGTCCGGAGCGACAAAAAGGACATTCACATCGGATCCGCCAAAGATCCCGACATGATTGACGGTCACATCAAATGCCCACGTCTTTTGCGCAATCTGCTCAAGCTGTTTTTTCAACTCGCTTTCTTTTTCACAAGGAAAGGAGCCGAGCGTTATGTGCATGGGAATGTTTTTTGTCTGCACTCCTTCAAATCCAGACGCATAAAGTTTTTCTTGCATGGCGGAAAGATTTTTCTCTGTCTCGTCCTCATACCCTGCAAGGACGTAAAGGGCTTTGTTTTCCATTTTCAACTCCTCTGAAAATCCAGACGCACCAGTGCCTTTCCGTTCGGGAGCGCCTTTGATTCTTGAAATATCAGCGAATATCCAATCTCTTTCATTGAACCGCTGAGGGCTTTTTCTTCCATCTGATGATGAACTTCATCGAGCCGGTCAAATGCATGGAGATAGGGTGAGTCCGAAACCCATTTCTTTTTATCCGTGTTAATCTGAATCACGCAGGACACATATTCAGGATTTACCTTTAAGACGCTTTTCTTGAAAACTTCATAGCCGATGTATTCAACCAAAAGATTCGCGATTATCAAATCTGCATGCGGAAGTTTTTCAGTCTCATTGTTTAGGTCAATCTTCATGCAAGTAAGGACATCAGAGAAATCGGAATAACGCTCGGCAACGGCTTTAAGATATTCCTCGTTAATGTCAATTCCATAAACCGCCTTGTATTTGCTCCGGTTTATATGCTCCACCCCGTTACCGCCGGCAATTCCAAGAATCATCGCGCTTGTGACAGGATATTTTTCAAACTGATTTTTCATTATGACGTTCATAGTCTGAAGCTGCATCACGGACTCAAGGCACATGTGATTTTCGTAATCTTCCAGACTAATTTCTTCCCAAGGATTTTTCATTTTCTTTCACCGCCTGATTGTAAACCGAATAAGTATATTTTACATTAAAACAAAACTTTTTCGCAAGATGATTTTGGGCGCGGTTGCCAATCGCCCGATTTCCTGTTATATTATAAATATGTCATTATTCAGTCCCGAAAGCAAACTCTACAAGGGTCTCTCTTTTTTTGCCAGTGTCCTGCTTTTAAATTTCTGCTGGATTTTATTCAGCCTCCCAATAATCACGGTGGGGGCTTCCACGCTCGCCGCATATTCGGTCGTGTTCAAGATGCTTGAGAACAAAGAGGGATATGTCTTCAAGGATTTCTGGAAGGGATTCAAGGAAAACTGGAAGCAGGGCACCGTCCTGTGGCTGATTACTCTCGTCGCAATCTACGGATTTTATCTTGATGTGCAGATTCTGAAAACTGACCCCGGCATTCCTGTGATTGTCGCAAGCATAGTTGCCTTTGTGCTCGTCGCATTTTCCCTGATTTACGCCTATCCCCTTGCCGCGAGATATGAGAACAAAGTTTTCTTTCACATAAAAAACTCTTTCCTTTTAAGCGTGTCCTATCTTGGAAGAACCTTTTTCCTCGTCCTGATTCTTTTTACTGAAATCGGAGTGTTTTTGTGGAACACCCACACGCTGATTTTTCTCGTGCTTGTAGGTCCCGCCGTTTTGATTTACAGCGTTGCCGGAAGCGCAAAAAAAATCTTTTCCATAAATGACGAGAAAAACAAAAATGCCACATAATTTTCGATTTATCGTTTTATATCACGTATGGGAATCTTTAATTCAATAATATAGATTACCGGATCGAGCTCGGTAATGACATTTTTTGAACTTTTTAGACAGATCCATCCTTATATCTTTTTCCTATATGTCACCATTGAAATTTTATATTTGAACAAAGCCCGGCAAAATACTAAGATATTGGCATAAAGAACTGATTAAAGGGATTTGCAATGGGAAAGATAGTTGAGCTTAGGGACGTTACCAAAACTTTTTCAAGCGGTGAGAAAAAACTGACGGCCGTGGACAATGTTTCTCTTTCTGTGGAAGAGGGAGAAATCTTCGGCATCATCGGTTTCTCAGGAGCCGGAAAATCTACGTTAGTCCGAACTATCAATTTGCTTGAAAATCCAGACAAGGGATTTGTAAGCGTGAACGGCACGAAACTTGCGTGGGAAGAAAATGGAGTGGAAAAAATCATTTCCAGCAAGGAACTAAAAAAAGTCCGCAGCCAGGTCGGGATGATTTTCCAGCACTTCAATCTTCTTGACCGCTCCACGGTTTTTGAAAATGTTGCCTATCCATTGCAGTTTACGGGAAAATCAAAAAAGGAGATTACGGGACGTGTCTTTGAGCTTTTGGATTTGGTCGGACTTACTGAAAAGGCAAATGTTTATCCGAGCCAGCTTTCGGGCGGACAAAAACAGAGGGTCGCGATCGCACGTGCCTTGGCAAATAATCCCGCGATTCTTTTAAGTGACGAGGCAACCAGCGCGCTTGATCCTGAGGCGACGGAATCAATTCTTGAGTTGTTGAAGGAGTTGAACAAAAAACTCAGGCTCACAATCATTTTGATTACACATGAGATGGCTGTCATAAAGTCAGTTTGTCAGAAAGTCGCCGTGATGGAAAACGGCAGGATTGTTGAAAGCGGAAGCGTCTACGAGATTTTTGCAAATCCGGAAAAAGAGATAAGCAAAAGGTTCGTGGAGTCGCAGTCATCGCTTTCAAATCTTGGAAAACTTGTCAGGGAAAAATCAGGGCTCGTGGATGTGGCGGAGAGTGGAAAACTTTTGCGCCTACAGTTTGAAGGCGATGTCGCCGGTAAGGCCGCCATTTCTGAAATCTCCAGGCTCTTTTCGGTGGACGTGAACATCGTGCTCGCAAACATCGACATACTTTCGGAAGGCGCGCTCGGACGGATAATCGTCGTGCTGAATGGCAATGAAAAATCGGTAGGGGACGCTTTGGCATATCTTGAGGAAAAGAAAATCAAAGTGACGGAAATCAATCCGGCTGTTTTTTTGACAGGAGGAAATGAATGAACTTTGTGGAAAAATATCTGCCCAATCTGTACGCATACTGGTACAAGTTTTTGAATAACTGCTCCGCGACATTCAGGATGTTCGTAATCTCTGGCCTCATTTCTTTTTTCTTCGGAATGATTTTTGGAACCGTGCTTGTTGTTTTCAAAAAAGACGGAATCAAACCGAACAAAATTATTCATGCCGTTGTGAGTGGAGTCATAAATCTTTTCCGCTCCATTCCGTTCATAATTCTTTTGGTCTTCCTGATTCCATTTACACGCAAAATTGTTGGAACCGCAATCGGAGTAAAGGGAGCCATCATTCCGCTGGTCTTCGGGACCGTGCCGTTTTTTTCAAGACAGGTTGAGACTGCTCTGGAAACAGTGAGCCCGGGAAAAATTGAGGCTGCAAAAAGTATGGGAAGCGGAACATTTGGTCTGATTTTCAGGGTCTACCTGCATGAGTCGGTTCCTGAGTTGATCCGCGTGACGACAATCACGGCAATTTCGCTTGTGGGGCTTACGACGATGGCTGGTGCGGTGGGTGCCGGCGGTCTGGGAGATTTCGCCATCAATTATGGTCAGGGCTTAAATCACCAGGACATAATTTATGCGTGTATAATTGTGCTTCTTGCGTTCATTTGTCTTTTGCAGTTCGTGGGATCCTTCCTTGCAAAAAAGACGACGAACAGCAGGTTGTTCACTAAAAAAGTTACAAATTAAAATGCCTGTCGGAAAGAACAGGATAGGAGGTAAATATGAAAAAGAGAATTATTACAGTGGCAGCTCTTGCTGTTCTCGGTGCGGTTTTTGCAGTGGGTGCTTTCGCCAAGCCAAAGACAAAGACTGTTAAAGTAGGTGTGTGCGGAGCTTCCAATGATCAGTGGAAGGCGGTGCAATATGTTCTTGACAGTCAGAAGAGCGGAATCAAAATTGAGCTGGTGGAGTTCTCCGCCTACAATCTTCCTAACGAAGCTTTGAACAGCGGCGACATTGATTTGAACGCTTTCCAGCACAAGGCATATCTGAACAACGAGATTGCAAACAACGGCTACAAGCTTTCTGTAATCGGCGACACTCTGATAGCTCCTTTGACCCTGTACTCAAAGAAGTACAAGTCCATCGACGCAATTAAGGCAGCGGCAGGAAAAATTGATGCGGCGTCCCCTTCAGCAAACGCGCTTAAGATTGCAATTCCAAGTGACGGAACAAACCTGAGCCGTGGAATCAAACTGATTGAAGCCGCAGGTTTGATTGAAGTAAATCCGGCCGCAGGATATACTCCTGAGCTCAAGGACATCACAAAGTATGTTTACAATGTGGAAGTCGTGCCTCAGACCGCAAACACCCTGCCACAGACACTCAATGATTACGCAGGTGCCACAATCAACGGAACTTATGCAATCCCAACGGGACTTGTTCCCTCAAGGGACGGACTGATTATTGAAAAGCAGTCGGAGGGCGGAAACAATCCTTATGTAAATGTCATCGTTGCAAGAACCAAGGATGTAAATAACGAGACTTACAAAAAGATTGTGGATGCATTCCATTCACAGGTTGTGGCCGAATACCTGCTTACAAAGTTCAATGAGGCGTTCTTTCCCTCGTTCAACTACAAGTCCTTCAGTGCGGCTGACGGAGCAAAGACCGTAAAGACCGTGGACAAAGCCGTAAGATGGTAAAAAAAATCAGGGCTGATTCGTAAATGGATCAGCCTTTTTCGATTGAGGAAAATATGAGGGATTTCGACAAATCAATTTTGCAGCAGATAAACGAAGACCATCCGCGCGTGGTTGAGTTGCGGCGTTACTTCCACAAAAATCCTGAGATTGCGAAGGAGGAGTTTAATACCGCAAAAAGGATTGAAGAGGAACTTGATTTGCTGGGGCTCCACCATCAGCGTGTGGGTGAAACCGGAGTATATTCCGAAATCAAGGGAAACCTGCCCGGAGAAAGGACAATCGTTCTTCGTGCGGACATTGACGCTCTCCCGATTCAAGAAACCCACGAGTGCGAGTATAAGTCGCGGATTCCGAACCGGATGCATGCCTGCGGTCACGATTCCCATGCGGCAAGTCTTTTAGGGGCGGCTAAAATCCTTTGTGCAAACAGGGACTCTTTCGGAGGAACAATAAGGCTTTGTTTCCAGCAGGGTGAGGAAATCGGTTACGGGGCACGTCTTTTTGTTGACGGCGGATTCCTTGACGGAGCGCACAGGTGCTTCGGTGTCCATGCGGCCTCAAATATCGCCACAGGAAAAATCGCCGTGGTTCCGGGTGCGAACAATGCTTCCGTTGACTGGTTCAAAATAAACGTCCACGGTGCTCCGGCCCATGTTTCCACTCCCCAGCTCGGTTCGGATGCCGTGTACATCGCAAGTCAGATTGTGGTCTCGTTGCAGGCCATAATCACGCGGACCATTTCTCCCATGGAAAATATTTTGGTCGGCATTGGAAAAATCACGGCGGGAGACGCGTATAATATCGTTGCGAAGAGTGCGGAATTGGAAGGAACGGTCAGAGTTTTCGACGGCAAAATCAGAAAGGAAGTGCGGCTCAAAATGGAAAAGCTTGCTTCAAATATTGCGGAAAGTTTCGGCGGCTCCGTTTCCTTTGAGTGGACTGATTTTACATCCCCTCTTGTAAACAATCCTGCTGTTTCACTTGAAGTTCAACAAACTGCGGACAGAATTTTCGGTGCGGAAAATGTAATAAAAGAAAGAACCCCTGCCTTGGGAGGAGATGATTTTGCCGAGTTCATTTTGAAGGTTCCGGGTGTCTATGCTTACTTTGGGACTGGCAATCCTGAAAAAGCGGAAACAACGGCTTCCCATCACGATTCTGCTTTCGACATTGACGAAGACGGAATGTTGACAAGCACCGCCATATACACATTCTATGCCCTTGATTTTTTGAGCGGGAAATAAAAAACTGCCACCCCAAATTGCTTCGGAGTGACAGCCGTTTGTAAGACTTGACTTAGAACTCCAGGCTCGGTGTCCAGTATTCCTGATTGTAGATGTCCGTGAAGCGGTAGCAGATTTTTACGTCCGCGCCCACATCCACGTTGCTGATTTCCATCTTGTTTTGTACGGTCATCGGCTCGCCAAGATAGTAGCTGTCCGAATAGTCGCCGTCGTAGCTGTAGTAGTCGCAGAGGAATTCCAGCTTGTCCCCCACGTTGAGCTTCGTCAGGTTCTTTGCCGCTGTGAGAGTCTCATTCTCATGGTAGTCGGTTGAGGCCCCCGCAATGTAGCCCTTGGGATTCTTGTCGTCAAACACAATCCACAGGTTTACGCGCGTGCCGTTGAGCATGGCTGGAACACGTCCTGAGATGGTGTACTCATCTCCGGTGTCGCTCGTGTACTCATGGTAATAAGCGACCGGCTGACCGTTGATTGCAAGCCATGTGCGGTCTGATGCCGCGATGAGTTTTCCGTCATCCGTCCAGTCGTAAACATTGTCCAGTCCCATGTCGATGAATCCCTCGCCGTCATCCACGAACATGTTCAGATCCAACGCGTGCACGAGTTTCCATTGTGACTCAGGCAAATCAAGGATGATATTGCTGCCGGACTTTTTCCATACGAGATTGCTCGCGTCAAAGTGATTGCTTGCGATGTAATTTGCAGTGTCATTTACAGAGAGCGCGGGATCTGACATAAAGTCGATGTTTCTTCCGGAAAGTCCGCTGATGATTCCAGATCCACCGCCGAGGAATGATGAAAGCAGGTCCCCGATCACATCCGCATTGCCGGAAGCGGAAGAGGAAGAGTAGGATCCGCCGCCCAAAGTGCCGAGCAGAGAGCCGAAGAGTGAGCCTGATGAAGCCGAGGAGCCTCCCGCCGCAACCTGTCCGCTGACCTCAAGACTCGCGAACTGTTTGATTGCCGCCGCATAATCGTCGTCCATGCCAATCTGCTCGTAGGTGTCGCAGACCGTATCGACATAAGCCGCTTTCTGGTACGGGAAATAGATGGAGACTCCGTATGCGTTGGTCATGCTTGATGAAGTCTTGTTGTATTTGACCGCGCCCTGTATGGATTTCGCGAGGGCAAGGCTTTCGCTGGTGTTGAGCTTTTTGCAGAGGTCCACTAAATCAATCTGGTCGATTCTGGAGCTGGTCGCGAATTCCCTTGTGGCATAACGCGCGTCGGAAACGGTCTGGTAGTCCTTGTTCTTAATCTGCTTGGTGATTGATTTTGAGAATGACGTGAGCGAGTCGGGGACTGTGTTGGAGAACTCCGCGAGGTCGATTACTGAAAGCGTCGTTTTCTGTCCCGTGCACTGCTGGTTGCATTTTGCGACAAAATCATCCACTATGGTTTTTCCAAGGTCAAGAGTTGGTGTGGAAGTGTTGCTTCCAAGCTGTGAGAGCCAGTTCGTGTAGTACCAGCCGATTCCAGGCTCAGTTTCCTCAGATGCGATCATATAGTCAGCGTGGTTGTTGAGCATGAGGGCTGTTTCCGCCGTGGCCATGAGACAGGCATCAAATCCGATGAAGTCAAACTGGATTCCTCCTGCCTTGAGCGCCTTGTTGATTCCTGCAAGATTCATGGAGCCTTTTGACGCGAATTTTTCGTCATATCCGTATCCGCTGATGGATCCTCCGCCGTGGTCCCAGAGAATGAGCTCGTAGCGGCTTGCGGGATAATTTTTCGCGGCCCACTTGATGAATGCAGAAAGGGTCGCCGGATCGGTCATCACTTTGGAGCCGTCGTTGTCAACCAGCTTTTTGAGTCCTCCGCTCACCACCTGATAAATCTGGTTGGTCGAGTTGCTGATTCCGCCCTGCTTCCATTTTTTGCATCCGCCCGTGTAGACGATTATTTTCACGTTGTCGCCGAATTTAGCTCCCGCCATCTCGCTTAGGTCGGAGGTCGCCATGCCGTACTTTGATTCCAAGTCTGTTCCGCACATATAGACCATGAGTGTGACAGTGTCGTTTCCGTTGCCCACAAACTGAGTGCGCTTTGCCCTGGATCCCGCTGCCACGGATGTGTCAACCTTGCTGTAGGATGTCGCCGATGAAGTGCCCGATGATGATGAGAATGAGCTGTTTCCGTCAGAGGAGCCGCCGAAGAGTCCTCCTAGAACTCCGCCCAGTCCGGAGCCTGATGATTCAATGGGAGTGCTTTCCTGCTCGTAGATTTCCGTGGAATCATCTTGAGATGAACCGGTGAGACCTCCTAAAAGTCCTCCAAGTCCGCCTCCTTTCAAAAGGAAGAAAATGACAATTCCGATTATGAGCGGCAGAGAGAGTCCTCCGCCCAATGCGGCTTTGTTTGGTCCGCTTGAGGGCCTGCTTGAGTTTGAGTTTCCGGAACTGCTTGAATGACTGCTTCCGGTTCTTCCTGAGTATCCGTTTGAGGAGCCTACAGGTCCTGTCCCAAGTCCGTCTCCCCGCTTGTGTACACCGGTGCTGTTGTTGGTTACATTTTTCTCTCTTCCGCGTGGCCGATTCTGATCCATAAAAATCTCCTGTAAAAAAGATAGGAATATTATATCAGATTTGCTTGAAAATGTGTAGGGCGAAAAAAAAGCGGATGGAAATAAGTTTAAAAAAAAGGGGCTTTCCCAAGACCTTTGTCCCGAGAAGCCCTTTTGTTCAGCATATTTAGAAATTTGCTCTAAATGCTCTTACTTTCTTGTTGCGATAAGCTCCATGTCCACGGACATCTCCTCACCGAGAAGGGCCATGGTTATCTTGATTTTGCGGGAAAGCTTTCCCTTTGAGTAATTGAAGCCCTTTGTGTCACCGCTTATGGTCACTTTTCCGAGTTCCTCATCCTCAACCTCTGTCTGGGAAACTTCTTCGTCAAAGCTCTTCAATCCGTCGATGAATTCCTTGAAATCGTCCTCGTTTTCGATTGTGATCTCATCAGTCTCTGGCTCATTCTCTTCTCCGGCGAAAGTTGATTTCATTACAACTTCCCAAGTTCCTTTGAACTCTTTCCAATCCTTCTTTGAGAGCTGCTCAGCTGTAAAGACTCCAGATCCGCTGCCACAAGAAACGAACATAAATACTGAGAGTGCCGCGAAAAGTGCGAGCACAATGTTTGCCATTTTTTTTCATAGCTTTCTCCTTAGATGTTAAAAATCTTCCGTGATTATTTCACAAATTAAGTGATTTGTAAAGTCCCACTTGAATAAATGATAAAATTTTATTAAAATATTGCAATCTAGCGCTGAATTTTTTTGACGGGGGGTGGCTTTTATGGAAAATTTAAATCAGCAAATAAAAGAAGTGATAATTTCGTCCCTGGAGCTTGAGGACGTAACTCCTGAAGACATTGTGGATTCGGAGCCTCTGTTCGGAGAAGGTCTGGGCCTTGATTCCATAGACGCTCTTGAGCTTGGTGTCGCGTTGAAAAAGAAATTCGGCGTGAAATTCTCTTCTGAAAGCGCGGAAAATAAACAGCACTTTGCTTCTGTTGACGCTTTGGCAAAGTATATTACCGCAGAAACGGCTAAGGAAAACTAAGATGACGAAAGATGAAATCTTCAATAAATTAAAGACAATCCTCGTGGATGATTTTGAGATTGACGAGGAAAAAATAACCATGGATGCAAATGTCGTGGATGATTTGGACTTGGACTCAATCGACGTGATAGATCTGATCGGTAAGATGAAGCAGTTCATTCCCGGAAAAATCAGTCCGGACACATTCAAGGACGTGCATACCATAAGCGATGTCATTGAGACAATAGAGCCTCTTACGGCGGGTTGAAAGATGTCTGCGAGTGAAGTTCCGTTCATAACGAAATTCAGGTTCGATTCCCATCCCGATGACTGTGTGGTCTGCTACGAAGGCAAATGGTCGTCCGGCAATTATAAGACATGGCTTGATTTTTTGAGAGACACCGCGAAAGTGCGTGCGTTCCTTTCCTCAAGCGATGTCAACGAGTGGATTCTGCATTGCGAGGATTACTGGTACTTCCTTGTGGTTTTCGTCGCTTTGTTGCAGTGCGGAAAAACCGTGATGCTCACACAGAACATCAGCGAGTCCTTCTTGAATGAGATCAAGACTGACGGATGCGGATTTTTGACCGACCAGAACGCAGCGTCCTCCGTTTTCATTCCCGACATGATTGAAAAATCCCCTTTGCCGAAAGAGAGCGAGATCCGCTGTTCTCCCGGGATCAATTCCGATGAGACCAAAATCTTCATGTACACATCTGGAAGCACGGGCAAACCGAAAGCCGTCCATCAGCGCATGACGGAATTTGAGACGGACAACGCGTTTATAATCTCAAAGTGGAGGGAGGAATTCACAAGACGAAAGCTTGTCACCACCGTGAGCCAGCACCACATCTACGGATTCCTTTTCGGCATTTCACTTCCTTTTGCCATGTCCGTTCCATTCCGGAGAAAGAGGATTGAATTCCCGGAAGAGTTTGAGTCTCTTGATGACTCCCAGTACATGATAATCGCGACGCCGGCATTTTTAAAGAGAACCGTGGAGATTGAGTCATCCCTTCCCACAAAGGACTGCTTTATCTTCACGAGCGGAGGACTCCTGCTTCCGTCCCTTGCTGAAAAAACCGACTCTGTTTTCGGGGCATGGCCTCTTGAGGTCTATGGTTCCACAGAGACAAGCGGCATAGCTTACCGGCAGTCTAAATTCGGGCTTGAATGGACACCCTTTGACAATGCGAAAATCTGGAAGGGTGATGACGGCTGTCTGGTGATTGTCTCTCCCTACATAAAGGACAAGGCCGGATTTGCCACCGCTGATTTGGTTGACATTTTGCCCGACGGAAGATTCCTGCTCAAGGGACGCTCGGATTCCATAGTCAAAATAGAAGAGAAAAGAATCAGCATGACCGAAGTTGAGAACCGTCTCCTGCAGACAGGTCTTGTTGAGGACGTGAAGGTCATCGCTATGGAGGACAGACGTCAGTATCTCGCGGCGGCACTTTCGCTTAATGACGAGGGTAAGAAAAAATTCGAGGGTCAGCGCAAACTTTCTCTCAACAAATTCTTCCATGATTTTTTGATGCAGTATTTTGAGAACGTGGTGATTCCGAAAAAATGGCGCTTCGTGGAAAAACTCCCGACCGATGTGCAGGGAAAGAAGCACAAGGAAGACATTGAGGCTCTTTTTGACAACAGTTCCGATGGAGATGAGTCTCAGAAATGACAGCAGTGGCAGAGAAAGTGCATGGCGTAGAAAATGAGATTGTAAATGTGCGCACTGAAAATCATCTGGAGATTGTGTTTTCTGTCCCTGCCGAGAGTGATTTTTTTGACGGACATTTCCCGGACTTTAAGCTCCTTCCGGCCGTAGCCCAGCTTGAGATTGTGACACGCTTTTCCAAAAAATATTTCGGCATAGAGCGCGGCGTGGAAAAAATCCGCAGGATGAAATTCTCCTCACCCATTCTTCCCGGCACGAGTCTTCTTATGAGTCTGGATGTTGATTCGGAAAAAAATCAGGTCGCTTTTGAAATCTCTGACGCTACGGACAAAAGGGTTTATTCCTGCGGTGCGTTTAAGGCTTTTCCCAAGGATTCCGCGAAATGATCAAAACAGGATTTATTGTTCCGGTGTACAATCATGGAGCGACGCTTGAACTTGTGGTAAAAAATCTCCTGCAGTATGAGCTTCCCATAATCGTCGTGGATGACGGAAACGATGAGGCCAACAGAGCTTTCATCAATGATGTCGCTGAAAAATATTCGCTAGTGACTTTGGTGGTTAGAAAGAAAAACGGTGGAAAGGGACGAGCCATGAATGACGGCGTGAGAAAGGCGAGGGAGCTTGGCTTGACCCATGCTTTCCAGCTTGATGCCGATGCCCAGCATGATACCGCTGTGTGCAGGGAATTTCTGGATGCGGCGGAGAAAAATCCTGAGGCGGTCATCTGCGGATTTCCCATCTATGATGAAAGCGCCCCTGCCCTAAGAAAAAACGGACGCGAGTTCTCGAACAATTGGGCGCGGGTAGTCACTCTGAATGAAAACATCAGGGACGTTCTCTGCGGATTCAGGATATATCCGGTGGAGCCGTACGCAAAACTTCTGGACCGCCACGCATGGATAAACGCACGCATGGCTTACGACGTGGACATACTCGTACATCTGCTATGGAAAAATGTTCCGCTCGTGAACATGGGCGTGAGGGTGACATATCCTGCCGACGGAATCTCAAATTTCAGGATGGTGCGCGACAATGTTGCAATCTCCCTGACTTTTACCCGGCTTTGCATCGGAATGATTCTCCGTTTTCCAGTCCTTTTGATCCGTGCGATCCGGCGGAGGAAAGATGAAAAATCAGGACGATAAAAAATCCCTGCATTGGTCTCAGGAAAAGGAAGTCGCGAAATCAAACCGTCCCATAAGATTTCTTGTGTGGCTCGTAAAAATTCTGCCGTTCGGAGTCCTCGCTTTCATTGCCCTTCCCGTGAGTTTTTTCTACTGGATTTTTTCAAAGCGCGCAAGGATTGAAGCGAAGCGTTATCAGAAAAGAATAATCGCGTTTTCGGAAGGGCACTCTCTCAAAAGACCTCGCACTTATCCGCAGGTTCTTTCATTTGCCCTCACTCTGGTTGAGAAAGTCGCCGGTTGGTGTGGGAAAGCGAGCCTTGAGGAAGTTGTGTTTCATGATGACGACATTGCCGGACTTAACGAAAGACTTTGCCGCGGAGAGGGAGTCATGCTGATCGGATCCCATCTCGGAAACATGGAGCTTCTTCGTACCCTTGCGACATACAATCAGACGAGCGTTGACAAGGAGCTTCCCGTCGTGGCGATTATGGACATGAACGTGACTGCCCGATTCAATCAGACTCTTGCGGATTTGAATCCACTTTACAAAATGGATTTGATCTCGGCTTCGGACATCGGTGTGGACACGGTGGAAAAATTGCAGGACTGCATAGCGCGCGGGGGACTCGTGGTGATTGCTGGAGACAGGACTTCGGCAAATGCGCAGGACAGGAATTTTGAAAAGGATTTCCTTGGGCAGAAAGCGGCGTTTCCTTACGGCTCTTTTTTTCTCGCATCAATTTTGAACGCGAGCGTTTATTTTGTCTTTGCGCTCAGACAGAAAACATTTATGTTCCGCCCAAAATACGACATGATCGTGAAAAAATCTTCCATTGAGTTTGATTGCGGACGAAAGGAAAGAATCGCAAGGTCGGAAAAGCTCTGCGGTGAATATGTCTCTCTCTTGGAAAAATACGCCATGGAAAGACCCTTCCAGTGGTACAATTTCTTTGATTTCTGGTCGATTTAAAAAAACACTTGCCCTAAAAAACGCATTCGTGTATTCTGAAAAAAGCACCTAAAAATGGAGAGAATTATGGAAGAAAAAATTCGCTGGGGCATTTTGGGGACCGGAAGAATCGCAAAGACATTCGCCGAGGCACTCAGGGGAACCGAGGGATGCAGCTGTTATGCGGTCGCGTCAAGAACAAAGGACAAGGCCGATGCATTTGCAAAGGAAAACGGATTTGAAAAAGCCTATGGATCTTACGCTGAGCTTGCGGCTGACAAAAACGTGGACATAGTTTACATCGCGACACCGATGAGCAGCCACTACGGAGATTCCCTTCTCTGCCTGAAAAATGGCCGTCACGTTCTCTGTGAAAAATCGCTTGCCCTGAACACGGCACAGTCCCTTGAGATGATTGAGTGCGCGAAAAAGAACGGGCGCTTTTTTATGGAAGCCATGTGGATGAAATGCCGTCCCTCGTTTTTGAAAATCAAGGAATGGATTGCGGAAGGAAAAATCGGAACACCGCAATATGTGCGCGCTGATTTCTGCTCCCACATTCCATACAACTCAAACGACAGGCTTTTCCGTGCGGACTGTGGCGGAGGAGCCCTTTTGGACATGAGTGTTTATGACCTCGCTTTTGCCACGTCAATTTTGGGAACCAAGCCCGAAAAGATTGAGAGCACGGCGCGTCTCGGAAGGGAGGGCGTGGACCTGAGCAACGCAATCATCCTGAAATATAAAAACGGATCCAGCGCGTCCCTTTTGGCAAGTTTCGAGCTGCCAAGCCTGAACAATGCCGTGGTGGTCGGAGACAGGGGCTCCATCGTGACCGACAAATGGTTCTTCTGCTGCAACGAGGCGACCCTTTATGACGCTGACGGAATTGTGGTTGAAAAATGCTCTCTCCCGGTCAAAGTCAACGGCTACGAATACGAAATCATGGAAGCAAACCGATGCCTCCGCGAAGGACTCTTGGAAAGCCCGATGATTCCGCACGCGGACACAATCGCAATCATGCAGATAATGGATGAGTGCAGGAAACAGTGGAACATGAAATTTCCTGAGGAGAAATAATATGGAAGGAAAATTACGCATTTCATTTACATTTGATGACGGACCCAACACTGACACAAGCCTTGAGGTTCTGGACCTGCTGAAGAGCCACGGCATAAGGGCATCTTTCTTTTTGATCGGACAGAACATCACGGACGAAAGCAAATCCACGATCAAGCGCGAGATTGACGAGGGACACACGGTGGAATGTCATTCCTGGACCCATCCCGCTTTCCCCGATCTGACGGCTGAGCAGATGAGAAATGAGGTGGAGAGAACCAACGAGATGATAGAGGCCTGCACCGGAATTGCGCCCATGTTCTTCCGTCCGCCGTACATCGCGGTAAACGACCTGATGTTTGAGACAATCCACATGCCCTTTATATGCGGACTTGGAATAAGGGACTGGGAGCCAGATGCGAGCGCGGAAGAAAGATGCAAGCTGCTTTTGGACAATGTTCATGACGGACAGATTATCCTCCTGCATGACCTGAGCGGAAACGGAAAGACCGTGGAGGCCCTGAAAAACGCCATTCCCGTCCTGAAAGAAAGGGGCGCGGAATTTTTCACCGTAAGAGATTTGTTCAAGGTATGCGATGTGAATCCCGTGCGTCCTGCGAGCGAGAAAAAAGTTTGGACAGATTTGTTTTAAAAGTAACATTTTTATAAAATTTGTGTTATAATTAAGGAAAGTATTTTTCATTTAAGGAGGAGTTACATGAAAAAAAGCTTTTTGCTAATGATCTTGTCCGCATCCGTGCTTTTCACCGCTTTTTCAGAGGCAAGAATCCGAAGACAGGCGAACCCTGATTTTAATCCTGCGCTTCCGGAAAAAATACCGGTAATCAAAATCAAGTCGGAGACCGGCAAGAATGATTTCGCTTCCAAGCCTGTTGCGGCCCATGTCACGGAATCCAGAAAAAGTTGGGGAGAGTTCAGGAACGATCCTGCTCCGTATTATGAGAAATGCACCATTACAATCAATGACGGCTCAAAGAGTCCTGCCATTTCCAATGCAAGTGCGAAGGTCAAGGTACGCGGAAACTGGACCACGGACTATCCGAAAAAGCCGCTTAGAATCCGCTTTGATGAAAAGCAGTCGGTGCTCGGAATCAACAACGGAAATCAGAACAGGGACTGGGTTCTTCTCGCTGGATTCAAGGACTGGTCTCTTACGCGCGATGCCGTCGGACTTTATATAGGAAACCTGATTTCTCCGGGCTACACGAGCGACTTCAAATTTGTCGAGGTGGAAATCAACGGAAAGCCATGGGGACTCTATCTTCTTGCCGAGCTGATGGAGACCGGCAAAAACAAAATCAACGTGACCGAGCCGAAAAAGGACTATGCCGGCACCGACATCGGATACTTCCTTGAGATGGACGGATATGCATGGGCCGAAAAAAATGCGTTTGAAATCAATCACGGCTGCAAGCTGAAGGACATCAACGGAAATGAGGTTGCCGTTGAGAAGTTGGGATACACAATCAAGAGCCAGATAACGAACGATTCACAGAAAGCCTTCATCGGCGACTACATGGACAAAGTCTGGAAAATCTGCTACGAGGCCGCCTACAACTGGAATTTCCTTGAGTTCGACCGCTCATACAATCTTGTGAAATCCAGCGCGACAAATCCCTATGACTGCATCTCAAAGGTGATCGACATGGAATCCCTGATTTCCACATACGTAATCACCGAGCTTGTGGTTGACCCGGATTTGTATTACTCAAGTTTCTATTTCTCCGTTGATTTCGGACCCGGCGGAGACAAGAAAATCCATTTTGAGGCACCCTGGGACTTTGACTCGGGATTGGGAAACAAGAATTTCTGTGCTGACGGAAAGGGACTTCATGCTGCCGTAAGACAGTGGGACGTAAATCATCAGGAGCCCTTCCATGCGAACCCCTGGATGATGGTTTTCGTGAACCACGACTGGTTCCAGAAGGCCGTAAAGAACAAGTGGGCTGAGGTGCAGGAAATCGGAACTCTCGACAAGCTTCTTGAGCTGATTGATTTCGTCACAAAAAAATATGCGAAGAGCATCAAGACCGACCAGAAAGTCTGGAAGAACATCGGCGACCCGTCGATTGTGGGACATGAGCTCTGCGACGCAAGCAAAGCGTGTAAGACACAGCAGCAGGCAGCCGAGCGTCTGAAGGGATGGCTTAAGACACGTTTCGCTTATCTTGACTCAATTTGGAAGACAAATAAGGTGACGGTCTCCAAGGTGACGAACACTTCTTACAAGGGAATCAAGTTCAAGCTCAGGAACGTACCGAAGAATGCTTTTGCCAGAAAAATCTTCTTGAACGGAAGTTGTCTCGCTGATTCAGCTCAGGACAATGACCAGGCAAAATACATTACGCAGACTGAATACGGATATCCTTTTACCGAGCCCGGAAACTCATATAAGTTTGATTTCATTTATTACGACAAGGACTGGAAGGAGATTGATTCCGTAACTTACACGGCATACGCGACAAACGGTCAGGGTGAATTTTATGTCGCGAACAGACCCGCCTACACGGTTTCAAACAATAGGCTGGTTTTGAATCCTGCACCGGTGTTGAAAATCGGCAAAAAGGATGCTGCGCTGGAAGACAACTGGGACGAGTTCTTTGTCGTTGAGGTGATGAAAAAGAACTGGGATTACCAGAGCTGGAACTATCTGGGTGCCTCGGCGAACAATTTCGACTTCTCGGGAAAGAACAGCTTCGGGAATGATGTCGTTAATGACAAGTCCGCGGAACTTATGTTCAGGCTTTCGTATCAGGTGAACAACAAGACCTACGGAAACTATCATCTGGAAATATTCCCTGCTGATCAGTCAAAGGCATTCAAACTAAAATAATCATAGCCGCTGATTTAAAATGGCAGGGGGATAAAAATCTCCTTGCCATTTTCTCTTTCATCTTTCCTGCATTTGTAGTATCTCTCTTTCACAAAGGTACCGCCACTCGCCCGGTTTCAAACTGGCATCCAGAAAAAGATTTCCCATCGAAATGCGTTTCAGAAAAATCACCTCGTTTCCCATTGCGGCGAACATTCTCTTCACCTGATGGAATTTTCCCTCGGTCAAAGTGAGACGGCAGAATGTAAGGCCTGAGCCGGACAAAGTGCAGTATTCATCCTCCTCGTCTGGCCATTCCAAAAGCGCGGGTTTTGTCCTGAAAGAGGGCGCACGTTTTTCTTCCTTCACAAAAAGATTTCCATCCGCAAATGTGTCGCAGTATCTTTTTCTTTCCGCCTCATCGCAGGGGTCCCGCAGGTAGACGAGATATGTTTTTTTCACATGGGACTCAGGGGTTGTGAGCCTGTGACTGAGCTTTCCGTCGGTCGTAAAAACCAAAAGGCCTTCCGTGTCAATGTCCAGCCGACCCACGCTGTGTAATATTGGAAGATTTTTTGGATGAAGCAAATCTTCCGGGAACATCGAGTACACGGATTTGTTCCAGCCATCAAGTACGGTTGTGCACACCACGCCCTGACACTTGTTCATCATAAGATAAATGTGAGAGCTTACGGTTACGCTTTCTCCGTCCACCGAAAGACTGTCGCTCTTTGTGTTGAGCCTGAATCCCGGCTCCAAAACACGCACGCCGTTTACCGTAACATTTTTATTTTTCAAGAGCTTTCTCACGGCACGATAGGTCTTGAATCCATGCTCGGTAAAAAAATCGTCGAGGCGCATTTCGTATGGATTTTCCAAAGTTGATTCGTCAGAAATTTTCACTCACCTCTTCTCAGAATTTGAGATGAAATCGGAGACCGCTTTTTTCACTTCCTCGGTATGACCCGCCATCAAGTGACCGCCGTCCTCAAAAGAGACGAATGTGCAGGATGGAAAACGTGGCACGGCTTTTTCTGTCTTTGTGTAATCCGCAAGCTTGTCATCCTTCGCATGAAGAATCAGAGTGGGGACTTCAAGGCTCTCCACGTTATAGCTTTCGAAATTTCTTTCCATGTCACCGTTCGTAACGCTCGCATCAAGGACTGCTCCCTTTTTTCTTTCGCTGACCGGAAGCATGGAATAGATTGTAGAAGGCTCCATTCCCATAATCGGCTTGAACAAGGGGCTCATAAGAAACATCGCGAAATCGTTGCACAAAAAAGGAGGCGGTCCTGAATATCCCGGCATCTTCTCAGGCTTTTCCACGCAAGGCATACCGGAGCAATAAAGAATCAGCCCTTTGCATCTCTCGGGAAAATCAAGGGCGAAACGGATTGCGACGCTTCCACCTGCCGAAGTTGCGAGCACGAAGACTTTTTGAATCTGCAATTTGTCCAAAAGCTCACAATATGCCGCGGTCTGCTCGGATGGAGTTCCGTTCCCTGAGACATCGCTTCCTAAATATCCGAAGCGCGAGGGGGAAATAATTCTGTAGTCGGAGGAAAAATCCCTGCAAGTCTCAAAGCCCTGGTCGTATCCGCCGAAGATTCCATGCACTGAAAGAATCACACTCTCTCCGCTTCCCTTGTCCACGTAGCTCATTTTTCCGTAAGACAAATCCGCGGTCCTCGACCCATAGCTCAAAAGATTCGCCCTTGCTTTTTTTACCGCCAATGCACATCGCACACCCTGCACGGTTAAAAAGATCAAAAGCACAAGGAAAATAAGCATGAGGATTTTTGACGCGACTTTCTTTTTCTTTTTTGTTTCTTCCATGATTTACTCCTAAGCCTGCAAATTTAAAGAAGTATAGCACGCAGTGCAACATCCAGAGCAATGAAAAGCTTCGCCACTCCATGATTCGCATTGTCCAAGTCTTTGACGTCGTAATCATTTTCGGAAAGGACATCCCCGGCCTCAAGGAAATCATACAGGCTCAGTCCGTAAAAATCACAGGCTGCCTGAACTCCGGCAAGCTCCATGTCAACCGCGATGCATCCTTCTTCTTTTCGTTTCGCCACAAGTCCCCGGGTCTCTCGGTCCATGCAGTCGGTGGTCCAGACACGTCCCTTCACAAACGGAATTTTTAAATCCGTAAAAATCTCCTCCATCGCATTGCAGGTCTTTATGTCGATGAAATCCGATGAGGGCGCATAATAATACGAGGCTCCCTCGCCCCGGTAAGCCTGAGTGGGAAGAATATATTTGCCGCTCGTTTTTTCAGGATCCAATGAACCACAAGAGCCGAACATGATGAAAAATGTCGCTCCGGTAAGCCAGTGGGCTTCATAACAGCGTGCGGCGGCCATTGCGGATCCCAGTGAGCTCAGGTAAAAGCAGATTTTCTCACCCTTGTATTCCATGGCATAAATCGGAATGTTTCCATTGCATGACTTTATCAAAGCCACCTGCTCGCATTTGCAATGAGACAAAAGATGGTCGTGAATTACTTTGGAAAAAATAATTAGGCATTTGTCCGTGACAAACTTTTGAGGGCCATAAAAGGCTTCCGGCTTTACGACAGGTTCAGTTTCATCATCAAAAAAATCTTCCAGCATAAACGTCTCCTAAAAAGTATTTTTTGACTTTCCGCTTTTCCCTTTTTTAATTCTATCCAATAATTTTTTCGCTGTCAAGTTTCATTCAAGCATCATAAAATCTACGGGTCAAAAGGTTTTGTTAGTCTGATATAAAACTTTTCTTTTCCACGGCGGGAACTCCTGCGGCAAGGGTGTTTTCCGCAACGTCATCCAGCACTACGGCTCCAGCTCCGACTACAGCACCGTCGCCTATTTTTTCACAAAGGACCGTGCACCGCATTCCCATCCACACGCCGCTTCCAACGCTTATGCCATGATGCACGCACTCTCCCGCACGATGATCCTTTTCTCCCACTTGATGAGTCTGGCAATTAAAAGCGCACTCGGGTCCAATCTCTGTGTTCGCTCCGACTTCCACACCCGCATTTCCGATGGTATAAAAATGACAGTTGCGTCCGATCCACACGTCGTCGTTAAAAAACAAGGGGCCTGATCCGTAGACCCTGAATCCCGAGTTCACACGCACGGATTTTTTTACGCGGACTCCCATCAGGCGAAGGACAAAACGCCTCCATGCGAAACATGACGAAGGAAGCAGGTCTGTCATGCGGTTAAATAAAAAACGTCTCAAAGTCAAAAACATTTTCCACCTCATTTTTTAGATTTTATTTTTCTTATATAATCTGGGCGGACTTCGTGCGGATTATACCAGTTGCAAAGTGCCTCGGCAATGTCGCTCTCTTCATGCGAAAGATACTCCTGCCATAAATCCTCACGCAAAAGCACGTAGTTCTGGTCAATTCCTCGGATTAAATCTTTCGCTGTCTCAGGCATCGCATTGCAGGACTCAAGCACATCCCTGATTCGTCTCTCGCTCACACCATAGGCAAGCCGCCACAATTTTTCCTTTGCCACATCAAAGTTCGGAAGCCAGTTCAGGCAATCCTTCAAATCCTTTTCGTAAGTGTAGACGTGATTCAATCCCAGGTGTGCGATTAAAAGAGAGTCTTTTTCCAAATCAATGTCTCTCACAACTTTTTTGTAATACAAATACGGCGGGTCAGTTTTAGGGTCGTAAAAGCGGAGAGTAAAAAATGTCGCAATCACTGAGAGAAAATTTAACACGCAGAGTACCGCGGGAAAAATCTTTTTTGAAAGCTTTACGTCAGCCGGCAAAATCGAGCTGAAAAAATAAAGGAGCAGGGGAATGCCCAGAGGAACGGCGGTCATCCATAGACGCAGGCCCATGTCGCTTTCCAGATTCCAAAACGGAAAATAAATTGCGGGAACCAAAAGCAAAAGATGACGCTTGGGACCTTTCAGAATCAGGACGCAGATTGCCGCCAAATATAAAAGAGGCGCGTAGACCGACATTTCGACAGTGCCCAAACCGAGCGCGTTTTGCATGGATTTGTGGGAAAGGGCCGGAAGACTGGGTAGGGCAAATGCGTTTGCAAAGCGTGGACTGTGCAGGCGGAAAAATTTGAACGCAAAAAATCCGCCGGCTAAAAAAATCAAAATGCCGCAGAGCCAGACGATGAGATTTAATGTGCGGTACTTTTTCAGGATGCGGAAAAAAATCGGAAGCAGGACGACAAAGCTCAGGACGAAGGAAAACACAAGGGTGAGCTTATGGCTCAGGGCGGAAAAGACGAAAAGACACAGGGTGAGTGCGCATAAAAATATTTTTGACGCGGGCTTGCAATTTTTTTCAGGAAGGATTTTTGAAAGTTCTGAAAGACTTGCCGCATATAAAATCAAAAAGAGAATGCCGGTCTGATTGTTGATGTAATTTATTCCCATGAGCGAAATCGTGGGGGAGGCGGAGGCAAGAAAAAATCCGAAGAGGGACAGGATGATTTTTCCGGTGAGCGAATAGAGCAGTAAAAAAATCGCGAGGGAAATGCCTGCCGAAGAAAGTGCCGACCAAACTTTTACACCCACAATCGGATTTCGGAAAATGAATGAACATGCGCCGCACAAAAAATATCCGCACTGAAAGCTGGGATTTTCCAGATGGCCTGTTTCCAAGAGGGACTTTGCCTGTAGCGCATAAAAATATCCGTCAAGTCCGTTGGGCTCAGGGGACTTTTGCAACATGAAAAAACGGACTCCCGTAACGAGAGCGAAGGAAATGAGCAGGGTGAAAAATAAAACGACGCGTCTTGATTTTTTTAAACTGCATTTTCTTTCCATCATTTTTTCTCCTCATCTGCCCTGGATTCCAAAAGAGGCTCGTACATCATAAGCGCATGGTTTTCCGTCACATATTCATCGCTCAAAAGTCTGCGTCCGGCCTCAGGACTCTCCTCCACAAAATGCTTTCTCCAGATTGTGTTGTGCCTCACGTAAACGCCACCCATCTCAGAGCTTATCCAGTGCTCCTTTTGATATACCTCATAAAAATCTCTCACGGGATTTTTTGTCCGCCACTCACCGTGCAAAACACCGCCGTCAATCCAAATCAGAATGGCATAATCCGAGGAAGTGTCATTTCGGATCATCAGGTCGCGATAATTGTAAACGCAGGTCGCACCGCTTCCGAAAGGCTGTGTCCGGTTGGAGTCGGGAAAAACATCGTAGCTGTGACGGAATCGCTCAATCACGGAAAGAGGCGTGTGAAGTGTGAGCCAGTACAAGAGGTTTGAGAGGGCGCAAAGTCCACCACCGATTGCGGCGACAGGTTTTCCGTTTACGAGCATCATGCCGTTTTGGTATCCTTTTTTTTGCGTGGGATTTCCAATCAGCTTCCAGTAAGAAAAGATTTTCCCCGGGGGCAAGACAAGGCCGGAGATTTTTTTTAATGCGACGGAGACATTGTTCACTTTTCCATCTTGCAAGGCCGTATCCGTTTCCGAAAGATTCCTGTAAAGGGGGCTTGAATGACTTGCGGCTACAAAAGGAAACTGCTCGCGGATTTTTGACTCGTCGAGGGAATTTTTTCCAAGGGAAGCAAAGAGACTGCGGTACCGGACCCACACGCAATGCCGGATGAAGCAATAAAATTTTTCGCCCAGCTTTACGCGGAGAACCGACCTGTGTTTCTGAGGAACAAAGCGGTACACCTTATTACGGACCGTCCCAGTAACGCCAGTCAGAGACATCTTTTCCAGAAAGGACTTTGTATTTTGTTCCGTTCAGGTAGATTGTGTTGCCTTCAATTTTTGCGATGATCGCAGTGGTTGTCTCGACATAAGCGATGGATTCTGTTTTCAAGATGCGGTGGTTGCCAAGAGTATACTTTGTCCTCGTGTAGCTGCTCCATTTCCAGCCCAGAAGCGCGTATTTTGTTTTGGGGAATTCCTCGAAATCCTTGAAGAATTTTTTCTCTTCCTTGTTCAGGTACATATCGGCATACTGTGATTTTTCTATCTCAGCATATAAAGCGGACTGAGAGTCACCGACCTCGACCAGATCAGAGGAACCGGGACGGAATAAATATTCGTCGTTGCCATCCTCGTCCTTGCCATAATCGAGTATGGTCTTAAAATCATTCGGATCATCACCGACCAGATAAATTACGTCGCTGCCCCTGAACAAATCGCGGAACTGTTTTCTGAACGACTCATCGCTCTTTTCCGAAAGCATCTGTTTTGAGTTTTCTTCCTGCAGGGATTTCAGCTCCGTTATATTGGTGAAAGGAATCACCTTGCCCTTGTACAAAAGCCGGATGTCGTCCAAACATGTGTCGTCGTATTTTTCGCCCTTGTAAATGTCGTTGATCTTTATCGTGATTGTCTGCGCGGTCTGTGGAAGCTCAAATTTAATCGGCTGCCAGTCTGGGATTCCGTCCTCAAGAAAATACACTTTCTGCTGGAAGTGATTTTTGGTCTCAACGTTGTACTGTGACTTTTCGCTGTCCCAATCCTTGACTTCCATCTTGGTCGCGGTCTGGGTGAGGGTGATTGATTTTACGCGGTTGTTCTTTTCGTAATAATCCTTGGAGGCAAATCCGTTCACAATCTGGATTTCATCAAAACTCACCGGCTCCGCAAATTCCACGGTAAGCGACTCGCCGATTCCAGAACCATTCTCATCAGCCTCGCACCAAGTGCTGTCAAAATCTCCGTCCAAAATATTGATCGGGGGATAGAGATAGCGACCCTCAAACTGAGCCTCAACCAACTCGCTTGTGGCCACCACGGATTTTACCGGGGCATAATCGGTCTGTGCCATGAACCACTCCCCATAATCAGGCTCGGATTCCTCTTCGGAGGTCACATCCGGCTGAGCGGCGGTTTCAGCCTCCGTTTTTTTTCCCGCTCCTTTTCCAGTCTTATCTTTTTCACGGCAGGAAACGAGCAGGGCAAGCGCGCCCATAATTGCAAGAACCGCAGTTTTCGTATTTTTCATCACTTTCACAATCATTCCCCTACAGATAGTTTTCCATATTATATTGTAAAGACTTAAACATTTCAATACCAGGCCGCGGCTGAAAAAATCCAAAAAACTTTCCATTTTTTTCAATTCAACCTTGTCGGCAAAACAAACGCGTGTTAAAATGATATATGGGTGCATTTGCATCCTAGAGTGAGGTTATCTTTTATGGAATACAATTATGGAAATCGTGCCGCATTTAATAAAAAGGCCTATGCAGCGTTGCTTTACTGCTATCTTTTTCCTGTCCTTGTCTTCGGGCCTGTCGCATTGTTCACCGAAGCCGTAAACGTGAAGGAATATCTTTCGCTTGCCTTTGATCCGCTTCTTTTTCCGACGGTCATCGGCTCCTTAATCGCAATTCCGACTCTTTCATACTATCTTTACAGGCAAAAACTGAAGGCCTACGACGGATCAAAAAAAGCCGTGGAATCCACAAACAGATTTTTCAAGCTTTGGTACATTGTCAACATCGCGCTGGTAATGATCGCATACATATCCCTTGCTTTCATCGTAATCATGCGTGCGAACGCCAAGGGACTGAGCTTGCATGCATTTGAGTCAAACTGGAAGAGCTATTACTCTTGGTTTTCACTGCTTATGGGTGTGTCATTTACCTTTGCGCTTTTTGGTTTTGTAATGCTCCTTGCAATCTGTGAACAATCCCTGTGTTGGCTTCCGCATTACAAGGAAGTGCAGATTATGGGATTCATTCCAAGATGTCTTACCGTTATGTGTTTTGCCATAATCTCCATCGTTTTTATAATAGAGCACGTAGTTTCTGTTCCCGGAAACCTTCTTCAAGGAACGCATTATCTTCTGCTGAAAAAAATCATGCCGATGGCAATAGCATTTGCGGTTGTGAACCTCATAAACATTTTCTTTACGACAAAGGCTATCAATGACGGAATCAATGCCGTTCAGGAGCATACGTCGGAGCTTTCAAAAAAGAATTATCATCTGCCTGCCCTCAAGGTGGAGTGCCGGTGTGAGATTGGAAGCCTCGTCAACAACATCAATCAGTTCCGCGAGGCAATGAAATCCCTTCTGAGCAACATGAACGCGTCCGCACAGGATTCCGTAACAACGGCAGGTCTTCTCAAGGACAATCTTACTCTGGCAAATTCCAATGTCGGCGACATAGAAAAGAACATTGATCTGGTTGTGGATGAGATGAGAAATCAGGCGGCCGGTGTGGATGAGTCGAACGCTTCGGTCAATCAGATTGTGGCAAGGATCCGCGAGCTTAACGACAGCATTGAAAATCAGTCTGCGTCGGTCAACCAGTCTTCCGCCTCTGTTGATGAGATGGTCGCGAACATCAACTCCGTCACACATATTCTGGAAAAGAACAACGAGGCCGTAAATCAGCTTGGAGCGGCATCTGATGAGGGCCGTGGCCGTGTCCAGCATGCGGCGAATATTTCAAAGGATGTCCTTGCACAGTCAGCCGGATTGATGGAGGCAAGCAAAATCATTCAGACAATAGCGAGCCAGACGAACCTTCTCGCCATGAACGCCGCAATTGAGTCCGCACACGCAGGAGAGGCTGGACGTGGATTTGCCGTTGTTGCCGATGAAATCCGAAAGCTGGCCGAGCAGTCCAACAAGCAGGGTAAGGCAATCAACTCCAACCTGAAAACGCTTTCCGAGGCTATCGGACAGATTAACATGAGCATTGCGGGAGTCCAGCAGCAGTTCGACGTCATCTACAATCTTGCGCAGACTGTGCGGGAGCAGGAGCTTGTGGTTAAAAACGCGATGGACGAGCAGAACGAAGGAAACAAGCAGGTCCTTGAGGCAATGAAGAGCATCAGCAATTCCACGATTACGGTAAAGGACAACTCGGCGGAAATGCTTGAGGGCGCGGATCAGGTCGTTAAGGAAATGAAGGTTCTTTCGGATGTCTCAAGGCGCATTACGGAAAGCATGCAGTCCATGACAAGAAGCATTTCATCCATTACTGATTCGGTAAAGAAAGTGCAGTTGAGCTCAGACCAGAACCAGCACGACACAATGGAGCTTGCGGCCCAGCTCGGCACGTTCAAGCTTTAGTATCAGACAAACGAAAAAAATCAGTTGGGGGGTCCGTCGGAGCCCTCATTTTTTATAGAGCACTCTTGGCCGTCCGCCGGTCTCATAACTTATGCTCTGTTCCGCCTTTCCGCTTTCAACCAGATAAGCCATGTAATGTCTGACGGTTACATTCGAAAGTCCCACGCTTTCGGAAATGTCGTCCACCGTGGTCCATTGCTTATGCTCATCCAAAAATGAAAGAATCAGGTCCAGAGTTTTTTCCTGTATTCCTTTCGGGAGTCCCTTTTGCGAAACGGGCTTTGTGTTCGTGATGATGCAGTCCACACGGCTCTGATCCAAGACTACGGCATCTTTCAGTACGGAGACTTTGGCTACAAATTTTTCAAGCGCAACCTGAAAACGCTCATAGGCAAAGGGTTTTATCAGATAGTCAATTACGCCAAGGTGCATGGTGTTTTCCAATGTGGAGGGATCGTTCGCCGCCGTCACCATAATCACTTCGGTGCTGAATTTTCGCTCGCGGATTTTTTTCAGTGTCTCAACTCCGTCCATGACCGGCATGTAAACGTCCATAATCACAAGGTCGGTTTTGTTGTTCTCAAGAAATTCCAGCGCGTCCTGCCCAGTCCTGCATGAGCCGCACACAGAAAAACTCTTGTTCTTGCGGACATACTCCTCGTTAATCATCGCGACCATCGGATCATCTTCAACAATCAAAACATTGTAAGCCATACGCGCCCCTTAATCAACTCTGTTTGAAGTTTACCATAAAACACGTTCCGTTTCCAGCCTGAGACTCAAAGGAAATCTTTCCGCCCAAACTTTCCACCAGATTTTTTGTGTGATAGAGTCCCACGCCGCGTCCCGTTCCCTTTGTGGAAAAACCGTTCTCAAAAATCTTGTCGCGAAGTTCCTTGGGGATTCCGCACCCACGGTCCTTTACCGTAATCAAAAGCTCGCCGGGTTTTGTGAACGCACCGAAAATCAGCTCGCGGGATGAGGATCCGGTGACAGATTCCAATGACGCTTTTTGATTCATCGCATCAAGGGCGTTGTCAATCAAGTTTCCGACAATCGTGACAAGGGCCTCTGACGGAAGCTGTATGTCCGCGCTGCTGAAATGCAGTCCTTCTTTCAAAACAAATTTTACGTTGCACTCCGATGCCCTCGCAATCTTACCGATGAGCAGGGCCGCGAAAGAAGGATTGTCCACCAGACGTATGACCTGGCTCAATGTTTCGCGCTGGATTATCGAAATGTTTTCTATATATGAAACGGCCTTGTCATAAGCACCGATCTGAATCAGTCCGAGAATTACGTGCAGCTTGTTCGTAAAGTCGTGGTTGTTCGCACGCATTGAGTCCACGAGATATTTTGTACCCGCAAGGTCTTCCATGAGCTTTGTGTATTCCGTCCGGTCGTGGAGGATTGCCACGGCTCCGTCAATGTGTCCGTCCTTTTTCACGGGGATGCAGTCAATCAGAAGCTCGGTTCCCGACTCAGTTTTTTCCCTCACGCCAAAAATGCTCTCTCCGTTTTTCAAAATCCGTGCGAGGAATTTTTCTGCGAAGATTTTTTTCTTCATGTCCGCCTGTGATTTTTCATCATCCCCAAGGATTTTCTCGGCGACGGTATTTACAAATTGCACCTGGTTTTCACTGTCCACCGAAAGAACTCCGTCGTGGATTGACTCCAAAATATTGTCGCGGATTGTGAACATGGATGAAAAAGTCTCGGGTTCATATCCCAAAAGTTTTTGTTTCAGCCGGTGTGAAATCGTCCTTGAGATTGCTATCTCTATCAGGATTGCGGCGATGGTCACAATTATAAAAAGCATGACGGTCTTTACCATTGCCGAATGTATGGAGGTTTTCAGGATGATTGTCATTATGAAACCGCAGTAGTCTCCGTTGTCGTCGTAAATGGCGGAATATGTTCTTCGCTGTGGTCCTGAAGGTCCGTTTTCGTCTACAATGTGCAGGTCTTTCTGCGCAACTTCCAAATGCGGGTTCGTGCCTCCGTAGATGGTCCCGATCAGATTATTGTTCGTGTGGTAGAGACGGAAGTTGCTTGAGTTCACTATGGAAATTACGTCCACGTCTGGAAGCTCCTCGCACACTGAGTTAAAGTATTTTCGGAATTCATCCTGCGGAAGATTTTTCGTAAAACTGTAGAGGCGGGAAATCAGGTCGGCGGTGTTCAGGAGATTCTGATCCATCGCCTGTGTGTTCGCGTTGATGTTGATGCACGCGCCTCCCACGCTCAGAAGAATTGTGATGACCACAATCAAAATCAAATGGGTTCGCTGCATTTCTTTTCTAATAGAATTCAGCGGCGCTTTTTTTTGTTCCTTATTCTTTCTCACGCTTTCATTATAGCAGATTTTTAAATAAGCAAAACCTTTTTTAAGTAAAAAAAATTGCGGTGACTGAAAAAATTATTTTTTATCTTTCTTAAAATTGCAATCCATTTTTCAAGTTGATATGATTGAGTCATAAAAAAAAGGGACGGAGCAAAGGTCCCACGGAGGAAAAAATAATGGCATCAATTTTTGAAGCTGGAATGTTAGTCTGTTTCGGATTTTCCTGGCCGCTTAACGTAATCAAGGCGTACAAGGCAAAATCCGCGAAAGGAACGAGCCTCGCTTTTATCCTTTTGATTATTACGGGCTATCTTGCGGGAATAACGGCAAAAGTAATGAACCACCAGATTAATTACGTTCTTGCGGTTTATCTTTTGAATCTTTTAATCGTACTTACAAATCTAATCATATATTTCAGAAATCGTTCATTGGACAGGAGGACAGAAGTTATGTTCAAGTCAAACACAGAAAATGAGGCAGTGATTCTTTTCGGAGGATCAGCGGACAAAGAGATTCCGGTTGCGGAGATTGCTCAGAGCTACGAGCTGAACTTCCCCATGTACAACAGGAGCGTGCACGGTCTTTCTCTCAAGGATGCGAAGAAATCTTTCAGCGAAAAGATTGAGCCGATGAATCCTGAGGCAGTGATTCTGCACATCGGAAATGATGATCTGGATCTTTTCAAGAAAAACTCCGCCGAGTTCGACATCAAGTACATCGACCTGATTTCCTATGTCAAAAAGGACAACAAAAAAAGAAGGGTCGCCCTGGTCTCCAACATTGACGCGACAAACGGACATTGCTTCGACGAGATGAACCGCCACATCAAGGCGATTGCGGAATCCGAGCACTGCACATTCATCGACATTGACAACGCCAAACTCTGGAACCCTGAGAGCACAAAGGAGCTTATGTCCTTCATGTACAACATCGGTTTCGACCAGCCGCTCAACGTCAAAAAGCCGCTCGCAGATATTTCAGAAATCCTTTACAGCTACGCATATCAGAACGGAATCCTGCACGCTCTTGAAAGCAAGGCTGTGTGAGTTAAACAAAATCAGACTCAAAGAAGTCAGTCAATAAGGATAAAAAACAAGCGGATTTGTTCCCATGAACCAATCCGTTTGTTAATTTTTTTTCAACTTCTCAGCTTTCCACTCTCCACTTTCCGTTTTCCACTTTCATCTCTCCACTTTCATCTCTCCACTTCCTCAAACAAGAATGAGATGTCCTTGTGCGAGAAATCTTTTTCATGTAAAAAGCCTTTTATGTCATCCGCGGAATATTCTGTTTCAGGATAAAGCACAACCACCGCAGCATCTCCGTTCTTTAAAAAATGTGTCTCTCCGAATTCCGTATAGCGCGTCGCACCGATGGAAATCAGAATCCGCTCAGGCTTACCGGATGCAATCAGATAGTCGCGGATTTTCTCAACCGGTCCCTCGTCAATCTGCGTGTTGATTTTTTCGATTATCCAGCGGACAAGCTTTTCGTAAAAATATGAGTAGTTTCTTACCGGGGAGTTTTCTCCGTACTCAAAGATTTCTCCGTCACGGATTAAATAAGATGCGATTCTGTATGTGCTGATGATTCCGTCCAGCGCAAATTTTTCTATGGGGATCAAATTAGCGGACGCACCCTTGCTGCACTCGCCCCAGTTTTTCTTTTCGCTGATTTTTTTCGCACCCTCGCGCCTTATGGAACAGTCGTTTGAAGCGCAAAAATATTCCGGCCTCAGATCTTCCACAGAATCTCCGCTCCATTTTACCGAGCAAACAAGCGCGCACTCAGGCTCAATCTGAAGCTTGCCGTCTGTGTCCGACGGAAAAATGATTTTTTCTGAGCTGAATGGAAAGACCTTCAAAAAATTCGGGACCACGCCGTCGCTTTTCACATGGGGAATGTAGCTTGGAAAAATCGCTTTGGGAGCATTTTCTTCCGCTGTCTTTATGTTCACAAAATCCTTTGCCTCGCCCGCCTGCTCAAGGTGTCCCGCAATGTTTCCGGCAATTCCGAAGCAGGGAATGTTCTTCAAATCAATTGTACCTGTCATTTTCTCTTCCTTTTTTATGCGCAAAGCCTATCAGATTTCAATGGGAAAATCTAGTGGGTGGAATCTCAGTCTCCCACTGTCAATATTTTTTATTTCGTGGTACAATATCAGCATGAAAATAAAGGATTTTTTTCTGAAGCGTCACATCTACGTTTACGGGCTCATCTGTCTTTTTGCAAATATACTTGCAGTGATTTCCTCAAACCTCTCAAATTTCCCCATGCCCGACACGGCTCCTCTCAAACTGTGGGACGAATTTATGGAGCAGCATCCCATACTCATAAATTCACTCAGCATATTCTGCTACGTGGTTCCGGTTTTTCTCTGTATAAGCTATACATTGCAGCTCAGAAAATTCAAAAAAAATGAAAAAGAGTATATAAAAATAATGGTGCACATACCCGGTGAGTTCGCCGCAAGGGGCATCTCTGGATGGATTGCAAATTTTGTTGTGGAGATGGTGGCCCTGATTTATTTCAAATATCATTTCAATACAGAGATTTCCTTCATCATGATTTCATCAATCACGTCGTATTTTTTTCTGTCGATATTTTCTTTTACCCTGATTTATTTTACTCTGGAGACCCTGAACCGCAATGTAGTGCTTCCTCATCTTTTTCCGGAGGGCAACATTTCGGAGATCGAGCGGACATCACTTTCTTCCATAAAACGAGTGTTCCTTTTTTATTTTTTCTCAAGCTCGGTTTTCCCGGCGTCGTATTTGGGAATCAGGCTTTTCTGCACGAAGCGGTACCACGTGGAGATTCCGAACTACACCGATTTTATTTTTACCACACTTTTGATTTTAATCGGACTGATTCTGACCATGCTGATTTCATCTTACTTCCAAAAGCCTCTTAAAAAACTTACCGACAGCGCGAATGAAATTTCAAAGGGAAACTACGGCGTAAAAACCGTTATCTGCTCCAACGATGAGATGGGCGTGCTCGGCGACACTTTCAACTCCATGACAAAATCGCTCAAGGAAAAGGAGTTCATGCGTGACACTTTCGGAAAGATTGTAACGCCCCAGGTCAGGGATTATCTTTTGAGCGGAAACGTTGCGCTTGGAGGAGAGACCAGGGATGTCACCGTGATGTTCTGCGATATCCGTGGATTTACAAGTCTTTCCGAGAATATGTCGCCTGAAAAAATCGTCGCGCTTTTGAACGAATATTTTACGGGCCTGGAAAAATGCATTACTTCCAATGGAGGCGTAATCAACAAATACATCGGGGACGCTGTCATGGCACTTTTCGGCGCACCGGTACATTCAGAAAATCATGCGACGGACGCTTACAGGGCTTCCCTTGCCATGCGGCTTGAGCTGATTGAGATGAACAAGCGGTTCGCGCAAAAAGATTTCCCACAGATTCGCTTTGGAATCGGCCTTCACTCAGGACCTGTTCTTGCGGGAAACATAGGAGCGTCAAACCGCATGGAATATACCGTAATCGGAGACACCGTGAACACTGCGAGCCGCATTGAGGGGCTGTGCAAGACTTATCAGAAGGACCTGCTCATTTCGGAAAACACGGCAAGCCTCATAAAATCCTCCGCGCAATCTCTGGATCTGAGTTTTGTGGATGAGAGTGAAATCCGTGGAAGGAAGGAAAAGGTCAAGCTGTACACGGCATAGGGAGATTTTTTTTGAGCATAGAGGAAATTATTCCTTTAAATTTTTCTATTTCAATGATATAATATAAATAGAATTTTTTTTAGGAAAACTGCAAGATGACTGACGTTACTAGGATTATCAGCATAGTATCTCTTATCTTTCTCTCTTTCTTCTGCTTTCAGGTCGGGATTTTTTTATGCTCCGGACATACGCTTAAACAAAACGGCAGACGGACCCTCATTTTCATCGAGTTCTTCACCGGCTTTCTGCTTCTTTCAGATGCCCTCGCCTACATTTTCCGGGGAAACACAAGCACGGCGGGTTGGTATATGGTGCGCCTCAGCAATTTCTTTGTTTTTATATGCAACTCTTCCGTGGCGTTTTTCTTCTGCTTTTATGTCTGCGAGTTCATAAAACAGTCGCGCCTGAGTTTTTCGCTGCTTTTGCATCCGAAATCTTCCGTAAAAGACGGGATCCCGGCTCAGCTTTTCGTGGTTCTCTTTTTGTGTCTTGCCGGAATTATCCTTACGGCCGTCAGTCAGTTCACGGATCTTTTCTATTTTTTTGACGAAAACAATATTTACCACAGAAGCACTTTTTATCCCCTGAGCGTCGCCTTGGGAATTCTGCCCGGACTTATCACGCTCACGATGCTTTTGCAGAACAGAAAAAAACTTGCGACGAATGTCTTTGTCTCCCTTATGCTTTATTTTATCCTGCCTCTGGCCGCCGTGGTTTTGATTCTTGTCAACTACGGATTCCCCTGGATAAATGTTTCCCTCGGACTTGGTTCACTCCATCTTTTCTATTCCTCCATAAAACTGATGGAGCTTGAGTTTTATTCGGGGGAGCGCGCGTCCACTCGTTTAAGTCCGATTTATAAGGCGGAGCTTGTTTCACCGGAAACACGAAAAAGAGTTAAAAGAAATCATCTCTGGCAGACCCTTTCCGTAAGCCTTGGGGGACTTCTTCTGATTCTTTTAATCATCTCAATCAAGGGCATATCGCTGCCGGAAAAAACTCTGGTGATCGATGAGCCTTATTCAGAAAACGACGCTTCAAAATCAGTCTGCGTGACTTTTGTAAGGAATGCGGACAAGCAGTGGGTTGACGAGGGTGATCTTGAGAGAATGGGAGCCCAGTTCGACGGCATGATTTTTAACAATATGAGCAGCACAATCATCACCGACTGGAATTTCTCAATTTTTGTCCCTGCTGACTGTTCTGTGGATCCGGGGCCATGGAACGGAACTTTCAATCTTTCGTCTGGTAAACTGAATGTCAAAAAACCGCGTGAGGGTGACAACGAAAATATCCATGGAGAGGATTTTTACAAAATCACACCATTGAAGACGCTGGGATTCGGATGCATCATGTATACGCCGCGTGACTATCAGCCGCTTGAACAAAAAATCACATTCAATTATTCGAGCATTTTGAAGCCGCTTACAAATGTGTTCTTTGACATTTTCCTTGCCCTGCTTTCCGTTGTATTTATCATCTCAATGACCATCATGCTTTTTGAGGGAAAGCTCATCCGGGTTGAGGAAGAAAACAAAAAACTTGAGAACACCGTAAAGGAGCGCACGAAGGAACTTGAGACTGAAAAGAACCGATCGGAAAGTCTTCTTCTGAACATTCTGCCGAAAGAAATCGCGAAGGAGCTTACGGCCCACCCGAGCAGCACCATAGCGAAGGAATATCCGAACGTCACCGTCCTTTTTACCGACATCGTGGGATTCACGAAAATAAGCGGGGGACTGAAGGCTGAGGAAGTCGTCACCATGCTGAACAAAATGTTTTCCATGTTTGACGAGCGTGCCCAGCGTGAGGGAATTGAGAAAATCAAGACGATCGGTGACGCATACATGGCGGCGACGGGACTTACGCAGGAAAGTGACAACGACGGGGCTGCAAAAATGATTCATTTCGCGGAGGGACTTTTGGATGACGTGCGCTTGTTCAACGAAAGCTCACCTGTAAAACTTCAGCTCAGGCTCGGAATAAACTCAGGCTCACTGGTCGCGGGTGTAATCGGAAAGACAAAGTTCATTTACGACATCTGGGGCGACACAGTAAATGTTGCGAGCAGGATGGAAAGCACAGGACTTCCCATGAGAATCCACGTGACGGAGACCACGAGAGTACAGACCGAAAATCTTTTTCACTACAACGAAAGCATTGAGATTGACGTGAAGGGAAAGGGCATGATGCGGACTTACTTTTTATGATTACTTAGCCTGATAAACCCTCACGTAATCAACTTCCATCTTGCACTCCTTCATGTCCTTGGGGATGTCGCCGCCAAGGGTTCCGCCCATCGCCACATTCATTATGATGTAGAAGGGCTGGTCAAAGGGCCATGCTTCCCATCCGGTCTGAGGATTCTTGTATTCGTTGATCTGCTTTCCGTCGTAGTACCACTGGATTTTATCTTCAGTCCAGAGCACCGCATAAGTGTGCCATTTTGTCACGTCGGGGATTTCGATGTAGTCGCTGCTCACAGCATTTCCGCCGGAGCCTGCCTTGCAATGGACCGTTCCGTAAGTTTTTTTGCCCCATGTGTTCGTTGCGTATTCCATCACGTCAATCTCGCCGCTCCTTGGCCACTGACCGTAAGTCGCAAGCTGAGGCATCATCCAGAGTGCAGGCCATGAGCCGCTTTCCACCGGAAGT
Source organism: Treponema sp. (assembly GCA_016288205.1). GTDB lineage: Bacteria > Spirochaetota > Spirochaetia > Treponematales > Treponemataceae > Treponema_D. The sequence continues at coordinate 58,878 of JAEEYO010000067.1, forward strand.
TTCGCACGGAATTCGATGTAGCCGTACTTGAAGTTCTGCTTGAAGCTTGTTTTGAGACGCGCGCTTTCCCATCTGTCCTTGTCATTTTTCTTCGCCACAATCTTGAGCGTTCCTTTGCTTACATAGGAGTGGGTTCTTTCCGCCGTGTAATACTGTCTCTCTCCGTTTCCCCATCCGTTGCCGTTGTTGCCAGTATCATAATCCCAGTTTTCGCTGTTCGGCTCATTACTTTCACCGCTGAATTCATCCGACCAGACAAGCTTCATGTTTTCCTTTACAAAATCCGGCCGCACATCCTTTTCTCCGCCGCATGAGACAAATCCCACGGCAGCCAAAGCAATCGCCAATGGCATAAACGCAAATTTTATTTTCATAAGTCCTCCACAAACTCGGCAGGCATCTCGAAAAAATCATTGCAAATGAGTTTTTCAAAATGCCCATTACAGTATAGCACATATAGTGCATTTTGAATATATCATGTTAAAGCTAAAAAAATAAAAAAAATATCTTGACAAAAACTACCATTCGGTCGTATTATATTAACCGATGAGTAGCACAAACAGAAAAAGCGACATTATCAAGGCGACACTGGAACTTGCTTCCGAAAATGGACTCGGCACTGTTTCCATGAACCAGATTGCGGACAAGGTTGGCATTTCAAAGCCCTCACTGTACAACCACTTTTCCTCCAAGGACGAGATTGTGCGCGAAATGTATTCCTTTTTGCGAAATCAGGCCAAGCAAAATCTTGGAAACAACGGAATGGATTTTGAATCTCTTGGTGACGGACGCTCCCTAAAAAAAATCCTCACGCAAATGGTTGAATCCTACAAGCAACTTTGCACAAGTCCGGAAATGTTCATGTTCTATAAAATAATCATGTCCCAAAGGAGCATAGACAAAAGTGCCGCCGAAATCATGGTGATGGAAACAAAAGCCATGATCGATGCGACAAAAAAATTGTTTTATGCATTGCAGGTAAAAAACATTGCAAATTTTTACGACGCGGATGCAGCGGCCCTTTCTTTTGCAATGGCGGTTCATTCCATAATTGATTTTGAGTGCGACTTGAATCAGCTTGACGACGGAGCAAAAAACACAAAGGGACCGGAAAAAAATATGATGAAAAATTATATAGAAGAATTTTCCAGAATCTATTCGGCAAAGGAGGCTTGTAAAAATGGAAAGGAATGATTTTAACAAAAGTGCAAAAATCTGGATTTTAGCTTGCGGAGTTTTGAGCGCGGTCTTTTATCTCCTGCATGATTGCATCGGTGCAAAATATTACCCGGGATATAATTGGATGGCTCAAGCTGTAAGTGATTTAACGGCGGCTAATGCTCCATCACTCACTGTTTCGGGAGGACTCTCGCACATTCACGGCATTTTTTCGTGCGTCGCTTGTGCACTGATTTGCGTCTTTACAAAACAGCTCTGGGACAAAAAATCCGAAAGGCTCCTGCGTCTTGGCATCTATCTTTTTGTACTGATGAACTGGATTTCAGCCATTGGCTACACTCTGTTTCCTTTGTCGGGAAGCGGATACGACGGAAGCTTTCAATCATTTGTACATGTGTTTGTCGTAACCGTGCTTGTAGTTTTGCTTTCCATCGTTTCCTTAATTCTGATTGCGATCGGAGGATTCAAAAGCGGAAACAAAATCCTTGCGTGGCTTTCTGTCGTGGCCTTTTTGCTGATGTTCATTGGGGCTGCAGGAAGCGGTGCGGTTCCAAAACAATACTTCGGAATTGTCGAAAGATTCAGCACATACAGCGCGGTGATTTTTACGGCAATCCTTTCAATATGCGCATTTGTTAAATTTGAAAATCAATAGGAGGAAAAACAAATGAAGAAAAAGATTTTTACGGCTGTCTTATGTGTTCTTGCGGCTCTCTGCACGGGAAGTCTTTTTGCGGAAGAAAGTCCGAAGCTCAACAAAGTGAGCGTGGAGATTACGAAAATCGGATCAGCGGAAGGAGAAATAATCCTTTGCATCTACGACTCTGCCAAGGCCTACGACAAAAGGATTTCATATCAAGAAGCGCGTATTGAGCCAAAACTTGGATCCATCACTTTCGAGACGGAACTTCCAGATGGTGATTTCGCTTTTATGCTCTGCCAAGACATCAACAAAAATGGCGAGCTTGACACAGGATTTTTAGGCATGCCAAAGGAGCCGGTCGGTTTAAGCAATTACGACGGAAAGGGCATTCCCGGCAAATTCAAAAAACACAAGGTTTCCATAAACAGCGACAAGAAAATCACAATTCCAATGGTAAGTTTCTAAAGGCCATGCCATTATAAGATTGCCGGGTCCAGCCCGGCAATGACAGGCTTTTATAAAACTCGAAATTACGCCTAATTCGAATCTTTTCTTCCCAAAATCAATTATCCCAACGAATCAAACAAAACGGAAGGTTTTCCTCTATCAAATTCTTCATTTGTATGATATAATTAAAGAATCTCATTTTTCACCCTGGAGGAAAAATTTAATAATGCCCGTCACAGACTTTTTAGTACGCAATGCAGAAAAATACGGGAACGAAACAGCCCTGATTGAACTGAACCCTGAACAAAAAGACACCCGTCGCGTTACATGGAAGGAATATTCCCTGATTCAACCCAGCACCGAAGCAAGCTACCGTCGTGAAATCACCTGGCATGTCTTTAATGAAAAAGCCAACCGAATGGCAAACATGCTTTTGAGCCGCGGAATCAAAAAGGGAGACAAGGTTGCCATACTGATGATGAACTGCCTTGAGTGGCTTCCAATCTATTTCGGAATTCTGAAAACCGGTGCCATAGCCGTTCCGTTTAACTTTCGCTACTCATCCGACGAAATAAAATACTGCGCCGACCTTGCCGAAGTTGACATCCTGCTTTTCGGACCTGAGTTCATCGGGCGCATTGAGTCCATTGCGGACAGCATTTCAAAGAACCGTCTGCTGATTTATGTCGGTGAGGGATGCCCCACATTTGCCGAAAGTTACCGTGAGCTTGTTGCCGACTGCTCAAGTGTAGCGCCCGACATCAAGATTACCGACGATGATTTTGCCGCGATCTATTTTTCATCAGGAACGACCGGATTCCCCAAGGCCATCCTGCACAAGCACCGCTCGCTCATGCACGCCGCAATCGTGGAGCAGAAGCACCATTCCACAAGCCGTGATGACTGTTTCCTCTGCATTCCGCCTCTCTATCACACTGGAGCCAAAATGCACTGGATGGGCTCTCTCGTCGCAGGAAGCAAGGCCGTGCTTCTCCGTGGAACAAAACCGCAGTATATTCTGGATGCCGTGAGCAAGGAGCATTGTACGATTGTTTGGCTGCTCGTACCCTGGGCTCAGGATATTCTTGATGCGCTTGACCGTGGGGATTTGAAAATCAGTGACTTTGCCCTTTCCCAGTGGAGGCTCATGCACATTGGAGCACAGCCGGTTCCCCCGAGCCTTATCAAGCACTGGAGGGATTATTTCCCGAACCACCAGTACGACACGAACTACGGACTTTCGGAGTCTATCGGACCGGGATGCGTGCACCTTGGAGTGGAGAACATACACAAAGTCGGTGCGATCGGTGTTCCCGGATTCGGCTGGGAGTGCAAGATTGTGGACGACTCAGGAAATCCAGTGAAGCAGGGTGAGTGCGGAGAGCTGTGCGTGAAGGGTCCGGGCGTGATGGAATGTTACTACAACAATCCCGAGGCGACTGCGGAAGTGCTCAAGGACGGATGGCTCTACACGGGAGATGTCGCGAAGCAGGATGACGACGGATTCATTTTCCTCGTGGACCGCAAGAAGGATGTGATTGTAAGCGGAGGAGAAAACCTCTATCCGGTTGAGATTGAGAACTTCATCCGCAAATTCGACAAGGTGAATGATGTCGCCGTAATCGGACTGCCGGACCGCCGTCAGGGAGAGATCGCGGGTGCCATCATCAGCATAAAGCCCGGAATGACCTGCACCGAAGAGGAGATGAACGAATACTGCCTTGGACTTCCACGCTACAAGAGGCCCAGAAAAATTATCTTCGCCGAGGTTCCGCGGAATCCCACCGGAAAAATTGAAAAACCGCTCCTCAGAAAAACCTACGGAAAGGAGCATCTTGTGGCTTACGAAAACGAGGGCTGAAAACTGGAATGAGCAGATTTAATAAAAGTCTTGACATGCTGAACGGTTCTCTGTGGGACAAAATCCTCCGCTATGCCTTGCCGCTTGCGTTGACAGGAATCCTGCAGCAGCTTTTCAACGCTTCGGATGTTGCCGTGGTCGGTCATTTTGCGGGTGAGGCTGCCATGGCCGCTGTCGGCTGCAACACTCCGATAATCTCATTTTTGGTAAATCTCTTTTTGGGCATGTCGCTCGGAAGCAATGTGGTCATCTCCCAGCTTACGGGGCAGAAGGATTTGGAGAAGGTCTCGAAGGCCGTGCATACCTCCATGGTCATTTCCGTCATTGGCGGTGTGACGATTGCTCTGATTGCGGAACTTTTGGCAGCTCCTATTTTACATCTGCTCGCTGTTCCTGATGAAGTTTATCCCATGGCTCTTTCCTACCTCAGGATTTACATTGCCGGTCTTCCTGTAATTTTCCTCTACAATTTTGAGGCCGCCATTTTCCGAAGTCAGGGAAAAACTGAGAAGCCGCTTATTGCTCTGGCTCTGACCGGTGTTCTGAACGTGGGACTGAATGTTTTCTTTGTCGTGGTCCTTCACAGAAAAGCCGATGGTGTGGCCCTTGCCACGGTGATTGCAAATGCCGTGAGCGCCTTAATCCTGCTTGTGATGCTCCTTAACGAAAAGACTGCAATCCGGGTGGAGTTTTCCAAACTGGCGATAGATCCCGTGCTCCTTAAAAAAATCATGCGGATTGGAATTCCGTCCGGTTTACAGGGCTGTGTTTTTTCACTTTCAAATATGTGCGTTCAGTCTGCGATCAACAGTTTGGGAACCGTCGTGATGGCGGCATCTTCCGCTGCGTTCAACATTGACTGCTTTTCCTTCTATATAATTAACTCATTCGGACAGGCATGTACAACTTTTGTCGGTCAGAATTACGGGGCGGGAAAAGAGGATCGTTGCAAGAAGACTCTCAAATATTCCTTTTTGCTCGACGGTGCGTTTACCATTGTAATGTGCATATTGATTGTCACATTTGGTCGTCCGCTTCTTCACATTTTCAACGACAATCCCGGTGTTATTGACTACGGCATGACCAGATTGAAAATCCTTGTAATCGGCCATCTCTTTTCTTTCCAGGTGGAAGTCTTTTCTGGCTACCTCCGAGGTTACGGACGCTCAGCCCTTCCTGCAGCAATTACCGTGGCAAGCGTGTGTGGAATCAGGCTCTTCTGGGTTTTTGCGGTTTTCCGTTTCTTACACACTTTCCCCGTTCTCATGTCGGTCTATCCGATAAGCCTCGGTGTGAACGCAATAGGACTTTTGATTGCGACGACTTTGTTCATGCGGCACAGAGCCAAATCAAGGGAAAAGGATTTCGCTGCGGCTAATGTTTGAGACAAACACTGCGAGCACTTCAGATACTGATAATCAAGATTCGGGCTTTCCCTTTTTGAACTGCGTCTCGTAAAGCTCCGTGTAGACTCCACCGGCCTTCACAAGATTCTCATGGGTTCCGCGCTCCGCAATCTTTCCGTCTTTGATTACAAGTATTTCATCCGCCGCGAGGATTGTGGAGAGCCTGTGTGCGATCAGAATGCTGGTTCTCTCTTCCACCAATGGGTCTATGGCTTTTTGGATTTTGCTTTCGGAAATGGAGTCCAAAGCTGAGGTCGCCTCGTCAAAAATCAGTAGGGCGGGATCTTTTAAAAGCACCCTCGCTATGGAGATTCTCTGTTTTTCTCCGCCAGAAAGTTTGAGTCCCCTGTTCCCGACCATCGTGTCGAATCCTGTCTCCTGGGAAGAAATGAAATCGTAGATGTTCGCCTTTTTGCATGCCTCAATCAGCTCCTCCTCCGTCGCGTCCGGTTTTGCGTAGAGAAGATTGTCGCGTATGCTTCCGTTAAAAAGATAGGTCTCCTGACTCACGATTCCGATGTTGCGCCTTAAAAATGCAAGGTCCAGTTTCCGAACGTCCGTACCGTCAAAAAGCACGGAGCCCGAGTCCACGTCGTATAGCCTCGGAATCAGATTTATCAGCGTGCTCTTGCCGGATCCTGAGGGGCCTACTATGGCGATGCAGTCCCCGGATTTTAGCTTGAAGCTCACGTCGTCCAAAATCTTCCGCTCGGGATTGTATGAAAAATCCACGTCCTTAAATTCAATCTCCCCGTTTACGACATGATTCGGATCTGAGTCCGGGACAATCGCGTCGGGTGCGTTCTCAATTTCCACCGGCATGTCGAAGTACTCAAAGATTCGCGTGAACATGGCCATGGATTTTATCCAGTCAACCTGAATGTTCAAAAGCTGGTTCACGGGGCCGTACATTTTTCCGAGCAGTGCCACGAATACGGTGATGTCTCCCACGGTGATCGTGCTGTCGGTTTTCATAATCAAAAGTCCGCCCACAAGATAAAGAACCATGGGGCCTATGCTCGCGAAAGTGCCGAGGATCACGCGGAACCAACGTCCTGCCATGCTCTCCTTGACGTTCAGTTTTATCATGCGTCTGTTCACGTCCTCATAGCGCTTGTACTCCACCGCCTCCTTGCCGAAGAGCTTAACCAAAAGTTGCCCGCTGACCGAAAGTGTCTCGTTCAGGATTCCGTTCATCTCATCGTTGCATGCCTGAGCGTCCCTTGTGAAAGACCACCTTGCTTTTCCGGCGGTTCTGGTCGGAATTACAAAAAGCGGAATGATCAGGACACCGAGAGTCGCGAGCATCCAGTTTTTCTGGTACATGGCGACGAGTGCCACAATCAGCGTGATGGAATTCGAGAAAATGCTTGAGAGGGTTCCCGTGATGATTTGCTGGACCCCGGAGATGTCACTCGTCATTCGGGTGATTATGTCGCCCTGATTGTTCGTGGTGAAAAATTTCTGGCTCATCTTCTGCAGGTGCTGGTACATTTTGTTCCGCATGTCGAAGGTGATGTGCTGGGCAATCCATGTGTTCATGAAACTCTCAAGCACGCCTATAAGGTTCGCGCCCAGGGTAACGCCGAAGGAAAGAAGAATCAGGATGATTAGGGCACTCAGGTTTTTTCCGATTAGTCCCTCGTCAATGATTCTTCCTGTAAGCACCGATGGAAGAAGTGAGCATGTGGAAGAGACGGAGATTGCGATGAAAACCACGAGCAGCTGCTTCCAGTACGGACGGAGCCATGAAAAAATCCGCTTGAGCAAAGCACCCGTGACTTTCGGTCTGTTGGCTTTTTCCTCATCTGTTAAAAATCCGTTTCTCATTCCCATTCCTGGCACAGGTGGCATAGGCTCCTCCTAAAAATACCCCGCCATGAGAGACGGGGCATAAAGTGATTCTGATTCTTTGGATTTTAGAAACTGTGGCCACCGCCACCACCGGAGTGACCACCACCGCCACCGCCGGAACGTCCGCCACCACCTGAAGAGGACTGTATGACTCTTGATGAAAGTCTGCCCTTCGTTACGGATATGTTGTTGACCGTACCGTTGAAGACAGGATCTGCTTTCGGCTGAGCCTTTTCATTTGATGTCTTTGGCTGTGAGCGCATGTAGAAGTAGCAGATGATGAGGGCAAGTGCAAGTGCAAGCAGATAGTTGCTTATGTACTTCATCGGCTGCCTGATTTTTCCTCCGGCGAGCAGGGTCGTCATCTGCTTGAATGCCTCGGATGCGCAGTCGTAGTAATTTCCGCCGCTTGCCTTCTTGTAAATGTTGTCCGTGATCGTCTGCGCGTAGTCATTGGTTATGGTGCCGTACACAGCTCCGTAGCTGCGGATTTCAAGTCTCCGCTGGTTCATGTCAATCAGGAAGATTGAGCCGTCGGAGTCTTTGCCGAAAACCCTTTCATAAGTAATCGCCGCAAGTTCCTGTGATGAGACGCCGGCATTCTGTGTTGTCGTATAGAAGAGTGCGTTGCCCCACTGAGTCATGTTCTGCATTTCGCTCAGAAGCATTTTCTCTTCCTCAGCTGAAAGAAGATCCGCCTCGTCCATTACCTTTGCGGAAAGGGAGGTCTCTGAGTTGGTGTATGTCAGAGGCTCGTATGGTGCGGGTGATTTTCCATCGGAGAGCAGGGAAATCATATTTTCGTATGCTGATTCCATCCCTGCACAGAAGTCTCCGTTTGCCGCAGATTCCACAATGCCGTCAACTATGGCTTCTGATATTTCTTCGTCTATGACATCATGAATGGCACCGGTAGTGTGAAGGTACATTTCTTTACGATACAAATCAACAACAAATATTGCGCGGTCTGTGTAGTCCTTCATCAGACTTTCCGCCGTCTCTTTGCTGTCCATCTCGGATTCGTCATCAGAGATTAAAAAGAGTGAGTCTCCCCATTTCGTGAATGGACTCATTGCGGCGATGAGCTTAGACTCTTCGTCATCTGTCAAAGCATCCGCGTAATCCCATATTGCCACGATATGATCTGTGTCATGATTGTCGTAATATGGGAAATCAATGTCCGCATCATCACCGCTGTCAGTCAATTCGCCTTCAAGCGGAATGATGTCTTCCTGGGCGGAAAGAGGTGCGAGGAATGAGAATGCAAAAAGCGATGCAAAAATCAGTGTAAGAATCTTTTTCATTTTCCAGCCTCCTTTGATTTGTCAAAGAAATGTGGGATTGGGCGTGAGCAGCTCAGGTTGTGTGCCTTGACCACGGAAGCTACCGACACGAAGGTGGAAAGTATGTTCAGGAACACTCCGATGTAGTAGTAGAGGTCATTGGGGTATTTCTTGTAAATCAAGAATGCCGTAACTGCCAGCGCTATTATGGACGGAATGCCCGAAAGACTGACTTTTTTCTTTCCCTCTTTTTCTGAGGACTCGTTTGAGGCTGATCGCTCCGTCTGAGAAGACTGTCCTTCCTGAGCAGCGAAAACTCTTTGGAAGCCCTTGTCGTCCATCCTGTTTTCCTGTCTGTTGAGTTTTTTCAGAACGCCCATTCGTGTGAAGAACATTATGGCGGTAAGAACGGCGGTGATTAAAAGGATGGTTCCCGGCATGAAGGTAAAGCAAAAGTTGAATATCGCGAAAATCGGGAGTGAGAGCAGTAAAGATACGAGGGTGTACTTCTTCAGGTCTGCCGGAATCTCAGCGAACATCTTTCCAGTGTTTCCGTTGATTACTGAATAGCAGAGCCTGTCCTTGTTTTTCCATGTCATAAACCAGACGGGAAGCATGGCGAGCTTTGCGTCCACATTTGAATAGTTTCCGTCCGTATTCTTTGAGCTCAAATGGCTCACGCTTGAGTGATGGCGGAAATCGCTGCTGAATCTGTCCTGCGAGTTGATTTCGGAAGCGACGGCATTGGAAATAGCGTCCTCACCTTTTTTGCGCACATCATCCTCATAGACATTCTTTTCAACGTCGGCCACGTCCGCATAGGATCCCGTCATCAGGGAGCTGTTGTACGGCTGCAGGGAGTCCAGGGAGAAATTTCCGATCTGCTCGCTGATACGGTCGTCCAAAGTCGCTGATGCGTCGAAGAAAATACCGTCCACTGTACCCTCGGGCTTTGCGCTTATGTCGTAATGCTGAGTGTACTCGGTGTTTCCGCTCCTCCAGGATTCGGTCGTGCTGAATTTTACTGACGCGTCCGGGTTCATTTTTTCGGTGTAGACCCAGAACGGAATGTATGTGTTGCGGAACATGTTCTCCGCGTTGTTTGCCTGCATGTCCTTGGGCAGGAAGTGTGTTTTCTTGAGTTTTTCTTTGTAGAGCTCCAGACATTTTTCCTTTGTAATTGTGAACGGAAGAATGTAGGACGGCTTTTGAAGTTTCGCGAGCCTGCTTTCCAGTGTTACGAATGTTCCGCAGTATGAGCAGTACTCAACCGCATCAAGATCTGTCGCAAATACTTCGGCTCCGCAGTTGGGGCATGTGAAGATTTTTGCATCCATTGTTTCGCTTTCTGGTTCGCTGCCGAATGCTTCACTTTCACCGGCTCCACCCATTTCCGCGATGCTGTCAGGCGCAAATTCACTTTCACAGTATTCGCAGACCAATTTTTGTTTTTGTATGTCGAAACGGAGTGTTCCTCCGCAGCTCGGACATCTGTTTGCCATAAGCAATCCTCCTGTAAATAGCATATAAAAAATGGAAGCTTTTTTCAAGGTTGAAACAACGTTATCGCAAAAATCAATGTTGACAAATCTCTTCCATTATAATATTCTTCTTCCCTAGAAAATCATGAAGTACGCACGACAATTCATAATCATTTTGTTGATTTCCCTTGCAGGGGAAGTTCTGAACCATTTTATTCCGCTGCAAATTCCGGCGAGCATTTACGGTCTCGTAATCCTTTTCGTCTGCCTGAAAACAAAGCTGGTGAAGCTTTCATCGGTGCGTGAGACGGGAAGATTTTTCATTGACATCCTGCCCATTCTTTTTGTCGCGCCCGGTGTCGCCATCATCAGCGCGATGGATGAGTTCAAGAAATATTGGTGGCAGCTTTTGTTGATCACGGTGGTTTCAACGCTCGTGGTGTTTTTTGTGTCGGGGCAGATAACTCAGCTCATAATCCGGGTCTCACAAAAAAGAAGGGATAAAAAATCTGCGGCGGTGGAGAAATCAAAATGAAAGATTTTTTTTGTGGCTCAGTTTATTTCTGTGTGTTTTTGACCGTGGGTTCCTATCTGCTCGGCGACTGGATGAAAAAGAAATTCCACTTCAAGATTCTGAACGGCATGCTGATTGCCATAGTCATTTCGATCGGAACCGTCCTGCTTTTGAAGATTGACCTGCCGACTTATCAGGCGAACACGAAGGTGCTGAACTTTTTCCTCACTCCCGCAACGGTATGTCTGGGCATCCCGCTTTACGAGCAGTTTGAGAAATTGAGGTCGAACTGGAAGGCGATTCTTGGCGGAATTATCTCTGGGGTGCTTGCGAACATGGTGACTGTGCTCGGTATGTGCCTCGTGTTTGGTGTCGGACACAGGGAATATGTCTCCATTTTGCCGAAGAGCATTACCACGGCCATGGGACTTGCGCTGAGTGAGGAGCTTGGAGGTCTTGTTCCGATTACGATGGCCGTCATAATCATTGCGGGAAACCTCGGGAATATTTTCGCGGAGATTTTGTGCAAGCTTTTCAGGATTACGGAGCCGGTTGCGAAAGGTGTGGCGATCGGAACCTCATCCCACATGCTCGGTACCGCAAAGGCAATGGAGATTGGGGACGTTGAGGGTGCCATGAGCAGTCTTTCGATCGCCGTGTGCGGACTGATTACGGTTGTTGCCGCGTCAATCTTTGCTCAGTTTATCTGAGTCCATCTTGATTTGTTCCTCGGGACTCTGATTCTCCTGTTTCATGCCGTCCGCATTTTCTCCTTCATTTGGTTCATCGGCTTTGTCAGGCTCCGCCTCTTCCGTTTTTGTCTCAGCCGGCTCATCCGATTTTTCCGACTTGGGATTTCTCATCCTGTCTTCAAATTCATTTCCCGGCATGGGTTTGGCGAAATAGAATCCCTGAATCATGTCGCAGCCCTGTTCGGCAAGGAAGAGCACCTGATCCTTCACTTCTATGCCTTCCGCAACGGTCTTCATGTTCAGACTCTTCGCAAGACGGATTGTCTCTGAGACGACCACCTTTCCCCTTGTGTCGGCGCTTTCACCACGGAAGAATTCCGCGTCAATTTTAAGAACATCCAGCGGCATGTCCTTGAGTGTGTTAAGTGATGAGAATCCTGATCCGAAGTCATCGAGCGAGACGGCGAATCCGAATTCCTTGAGCTTTGAGATTGTGGAGATGAGAAGCTTTTTGTCGTCGAAGAACGCGCTTTCGGTAAGCTCTATCTCAATCAGGTTCCTTGGTGCACCGGCCTCGTCAACGGAATCCCGTATCTGCTCCGCAAGATTGTTTTCTATAAAGTGTGCCCGCGATATGTTTACGGAGATTGGAACACATGTAAGCCCGGCGTCGTGCCATCGCTTTACGTCACGTGCGACATGGCTCAGCATGTAGTGGTCAATCTCGGTGATAAAACCGTTGGTCTCAAAAATAGGGATGAATTTTCCGGGGCTGATGAATCCGTGCTTCGGTGAATTCCATCGTATCAGGGCCTCGGCTCCGCTCAGCTCGTTTGTGCTCGGATTGTACTTTGGCTGGTAGTAGACGATGAACTCCTCGTTTTTCAGGGCGTTTTTCTGCTCTTCCTGAACGAAGTCCATCCATTTCTGCTCTTCAACCATCTCCTTGTCAAACACCGCTATGCCTGATTCCGCTTTGTCCGCGATTACTGTATTGGCGGTACATGCGTTGTTGTATTCTTGCTCCAGGTTCGCCTTTTTCCGGCGCACAATCTTGCCGTTTTTGTTTTTTGAGACTTCGATGAAATCAATGCCGGCATGGAAACGGAACGAATGGTTGCTCCTTGTTTTTTCCAGAGTCCTGATTAAGCCCAGAACCCTGTCCTTTACGAAATCTCTGTCGGGGCAGTGAAGGAGAATCGCGTAGTTCGAGGATGTGCTGTGTGAAATCAGCTCCCCGGTCTCAAGCATGGACTCAACCGTCCTGTAAAAATCCCTGAGAAGTTTTTCGCCCTCGCTGATTGAATGGCAGGTGCAGAAATTCGTGTATTTCAAAAAGGCGAGGTTCACTACGGCATACTCATTTTTGGCGTTTTTCTTCTCGCGGAGGATTTTCTGTCCCTTGTACAAAAACCACATGAGGTTGTGTCCGTCGGTCGTCATGTCCTTGAAGAGCAGGTTGAGAGACTTCCTTTGGTTCCTTATGTCGTTGATGAGCCTTATCAGCAGGATGAAGAAAATTATGATGGCGAGCAAAATCAGGAAGACTATGAAGCAGAGGAAAATGGTGAGGTCTGTTCCGTTGATTTTGAAATGAGCCTTGCCTATGAATTTCTCGCTTCCGTTCTTTACGTCAATTGAAAACCAGATCGGGAACTGGAGGAGGTTCTGCGCGAAATCCTCAATGTGTGCCTCGTCGTTGAAAAACTCGTCTGCCCCAATTTCGTGGTTCAGCAGGATGCTTGTTTCCTTTTCAAAGAAGTCCGTCTGCACAAGCAGGGAAAGCGCGTGTCTGTAGTCGAAGATTAGACCGTCATCACTTTCCTCCTTGAAAAAATTATCCTTGTCGGTAAAGGTCGGGATTTTTTTCATGTTCAGATTGTACGTGAAAAATTCCTTTCTCTCGTCGCATGTAATCGGACCGTTCTGGTACAGCACATTTCCGGCCGAGTCCTTTATGAAATAGAAGCGTCCCTCATTGTTCAGGGTCTTGTATAAAGACGCTTCCGGGATGTCATCGCCTGAGCTTTCGTAGATTTTCGCCATGTATGCGATTGCGTCATATTCGGAGGAAAGCTTGGATTTCGTAAGATATGAGCTCAAGAGAACTACGAAGACGGTAATCAGCAAAAAGGAGAATGCCACCGTTGTGATGAATGAAAACATACTGAGCCATGTGTGGTTCTTTTTTACGCGCTTGATGATCTTCTCTTTTGACTGACTCATAGATTTTTTCCGTCCTTAATAGCAATCTGGCAGAGTTTCATGGCATTGAGCGCGTTGGCGTGGCTTTCGGGTGTGACGCAGGCGCAGCATGAGCTGTCCACGGAGATTGGGATTTCTGGAACTTTTGCCTTGATGATGAACGCATTGCTGATTACGCAGATTCCGGTGCAGAGTCCCACGAGCACGATTTCGTCTATGCTTTTGTCCTTTGACACCCGCTCAAAGATGTAGTCCCCCAAATCCATGGAGCCGAAGCTTGGCTTGTTGAAAATCTTTGAGCCGCCGACTTCGAGTTTGCCGGAAATTTGCCATCCCTCGCTTCCTTCAATGCAGTGGACGACCGGAAGATTTTTTCCCTCCTGAGTCTCAAGATAATTTTTCTGGTGCGTGTCCCTTGTGAATACAACTTCGTGTCCCGCTTTCCTGAACTCAGCGATTTTTGCGGCGACATTCGGCACGATAGCAACGGCCTCTTTTGTACCAAGTGATCCGTCAATAAAATCATTCTGCATGTCCACTACAATTAAAATCTTCATATCTGCCTCCAGCTCTTATTATATTCTATAGAACTTTTTGCTTTGAATCAATGGCTTGGAGAAGTCCGTTGGCCGGGAATACTTGAATCCGTGTTGTTTATATGGTATTCTGAGGGTATGATGAAAGCAAAAAAGTTTATTTCCATTATATGTGGAATGTTTTTGACGGCACTCGTGATTTGTGCCCAGACCCCTCTGACCCCTGCTGATTTTGTCTGCCGGATAAGTCCGAGCGAAAATGACAGTGTCTACAAAATGCTCAAGGATGCGGAAGCTGATTTTTCTAGCCGCAAAAGATCTGAGGAAGTTTCCGTAATCAAGAATTTTTTATCTGGCGAAGGAAATATGGGCATTGTGGTCCGGGATGCAGCCGGTAAAAAATATGTGCTCAGTGTCGGTACCGCGGGGCTTTCGAGCTTTACCCGCTTTGACATCTGCTTTGCCTCAGAGACATCCTCCGCACTCAAGGATTTAAAACTTTCCGCCCTGGATTCCCAAAATAATTTCCTCCTTGTCGAGCTGCCTGAAACTTATGCCGGAAAAGCCTTGAGCTTAACCAATGTGCTTCCCACTGTCGGACAGAGAGTTGTGGTTCCGAATTTTACGTCCAATCGATTGGAAGTCCAGCCCGCGATGGTTACGGATGTGCGCTCCAACAATTTTTTGCACTCAGCGAAGGATGCCCTTGCCGGTAGTCCCGTCCTGCTTTCTGACATGAGCTCCGGTTCCTCTTACACCCTGCTTGGAATGAACCGTCCGTCAAAGTCCGACTCGGACAGCATCTACGCGGAATTCGTTTATCCCACGCTTTCTGATTTCGTAAAGAACTGGCGCAATGTCATGCTTGATGACGTTGACCTGCCCCTGAATCTTTTCCTCAGCATGGTCACTTCTCCTTCCTCCAATTCGGATCGGATCGCAGCCCGGTTCGTCTCCACCAAGCTTTTGACTGATAGCGGCGTGGATATTTATCTTTCGAAGGTGAATGACAGCTACAGCTTCAAGTCAAATTTCAGGGCCAATCCACATGCGGGACTTGCTTATGTGACGGCATCGTGTATCAAGAAGATTTTTGGAAACAGCTCCAGTTTTTCCATTGATTCCATGTACATTTACGAAAATACTGCGAAGGTCGCGTTCTCTGACGGAGAGAAAACGATTCAGTCCGCCTGGGTAAGGGAAAACGGCCTTTGGAAGATTTCCGAGCTTGAGGGACTGGAAAGTTTTATCAAGAAGAAGCGAAGCGGCGGTTCTGACTGGTTCGGCGATGATTATTTCGGGGATCCGTATATACTGAACATAAAGGGCTCGTTTTTGGTTCCGACTGAAACCGACACCAAGGGCTTTGATGTGGCGGCCATGCTCAACGCGCAGTTTTTCGGCATAGGTTTGTTCTATCAGCAGGAGAAGCTTGTCATGGAGCTTTCTTCCGGCCCTGAGGAGCGCAATGCCTATACTTTTGGTGCAATCTACCGCGTTCAGGCACCTTTCGATTTGTGGCGCTTTATTATCATTCCCTATGTTGAGGGCCGCCTTGGAATTACGAACATCCACGAGCTTTTTGACGACAAGAGCTCACGCCTTTATTTCGGAGTGGATTACGGCCTGGATCTGTGCTTTTCCATCAATACAACTTTTGCCCCGTATGTCTCAATCTCCGGGAACAGCGTAAGCTACAACGACAGGGAACGCTCCAACAACGTCTCGCTCACGGCGGGATTGAGGCTCTTCGGCTTTATGGAAGACTGGGTCTGGTAGGCTTTTTCCGAAGCCAGTTGATTTCTAAAACTTGTGCGATCCCCTGTGACTGCGGTTTTCAAAAATCAGGTCGATCAGGGAAGCGTGATAGGGAATGAACGATCCTTCCTCAATCATCTTGTGAATCATCGTTCTGTCCGCCCACATCACGGACGCTACCTCGCTTTCCTGCAGCCTCAGTTTTTCAAGCTCAAGATCCCGCTCCAAGATGTAATAGTCATCAAAGCCGTGGTCGAAATTTATCGTGAAGTAGGGACGCTCCGAAATCTGGAGGGAAAGTCCCAGCTCCTCCCTCATCTCTCGCTCGGCTCCCTCCCGGCTTGTTTCTCCTGAGTCAACATGGCCCGCTACGCTCAGGTCCCACAATCCGGGGTCCTTTGATTTTGTGCCGCTTCTTTTTTGGATGAGCATCTGGTCCTTGGAGTTGAGAATGCATACGTGGACAATCAGGTGGAGCTCGCCCCTTGTGTTCTTCCCCCGAACGAGTGTCTTTCCCGTGGGAAAACGGTCCTCGGTGTAGATGTCGCAGATTTCAAAGCCCTGATTTTTTTCTTCTATATTTACAAGTTGTTTTTCCATGTAAACAAGGTCGTACCACTTTCCGAATTTCAGTCCGCAATGTCTCATAAGGGCCGCGTGATGGAATCCCATTTTGGTGTGGAATCTTATGCTTGCCTCGGTCAGATGCTCGTCCGGATTTCTTCGTGTCGCCGCAATTCCAGCATAGACGGTCGTAAACCCGCGCTCAATCAGAGTCCTCTCAAGCTCACGGTACAGCTCGGCCCCGAGACCCTTTCCCCGCATGTCGCTTCTCAGGTAGATGGAAATTTCCGTGCAGTGCTTGTAAGCCTCCCTCGCATGGAAAACACCCCCGTATGCATATCCGCAGATTGTCTCTTTGCCTCCCTCGTCTGAAAGGGCCACGATGTATGGAAACCGGGCGGAGATTTTTTCAATGCGCTCCTTGAATTCGCTTACGGAAGGAACTTCATATTCAAAGGAAATTGCTGTTTCCCGGACATAAGGCGCGTAAATTTCAAGCAGGTCGGCCGCGTCATCCGGTGTGGCAGGTCGGAATGTACATGAACTCATGCTTTGATTCTATGCCTGTGGGGTGGAAAAATCAAGTGGGAGAGACGGAGCTCATGGCTGTCCATAAAAACTGAACTTTTTAAGTATTCCCACTTAATGTTTTTTGCTTTTCGTGTTATTATGGATATGTAAAACATCTGATTTTGTTGGAGATTGCGAGATGGAATTAACGGATGAGACCAAGCGGAAAATCCTCATAGCCGCCGCTGTCGTGGCTGTGATATTGATTTTCTTCGGAGCCATAAAATGCTGCCTTTCAAGCACGGAAAAGAAAATCCTGGAGCTTTCCGAGCAGATAGAGACGCTGAAGGAAGATTTTGTCCCGATGCAGTTTGAGATTGTGAAAAAGAAGGATTCGGAAATAAAGGTGAAAGTGGTTTTTTGCGATGTCATCACCGGAAAGAAAGTTTCCAAGGCAAAAACATACTCGCTGTACGGAGACGAGCTGAACCTTGATTTTCAGGTCATACGGCTGTCCAAGAAAAATTACGTGTTTTATCCCAGCGGCTTGTACACGGACAAGATTCCCCTTGCGGAAAGCGAGCGCCTGCACGATCTCTACGACAAAAACGGATTTCCTTCCATTTATAGCGGTCTTGTCGATCCACTCATTGAAAAAGCGGACAGGGACAACCTGACAAAGGAACTGAAAAATTATTACGAGATTGTAAAATCCGGAGTGGAGACTCAGAGCAAAAATCAATACGGTACGGCCGTGCATGATTTGAAGACCATAAGACAGTTCAAAAAGGGTGTCGTGTACAGCGTGCTCTGCCATCCTCATACCGGCGGAATTGAGATAGTCAAGGCGGATTGAGCGGAGAATTTATTATGGAAGAAAATAATCAGGATTTGTCCGAAATGGATTCTCAGACTCTGCCGGAAGATTTTAAGCCGCGGAAAAAGAAGGTGTGGCCGAAGCTGCTCGCCTTTGCCCTGATCTGCATTTTGATTGCCGGTCTGGCAGTCCTTTTGATTAATGTCGTGCCTAAAATCTACGCTGGATTCAATCAGGCCGTGTCGTGGGAAAACGCTCCCGTAATCCAGATTCTGTGGACGGTCATAAAGCAGATTGTGTCGCTTCTTGTTCCTGTGCTTCTTCCTGCCCTTGCCATACTGCTGATTTGGTTCGCATTGTTCGCCTCGAAAAAACTGTATTATGAGTGCAAGCATTTCGGAAAGCAGAGTTTCGGGCAAGTCTGTTTCGTCATTTTGGATTCCGCCCAGGAATTTTTGACGCGCCTCTTAAAACATGCTCCCGTAATCGCGTTGATTTTCGCCTCGCTCGTCGGACTGAACACGGTTTTTGTGAGCGTTAGCAATCTGCGCAAGGTCGTGGACAATATGCAGAGGATAAAGGAACTGGGCATCATGGTGAAAAATCTGTCGCGGGTTGAGGACGTGGCTCGGATTACGATGATGGGTCAGACTTTGAGAACCGGCCCCACGGACATTGAGAAGAGATATAAGATTGAGGTGCTCTCGGAGGACGGAGAGACAGTCTCAAGTCAGGAGCTGGTGCTGAAGGGCAGGGAGATTGCGATAGACAGCATCAACGTGAACTTTGAGTACTCGGAGATTGAGACGGGGAAAAATCAGAACATCGCTTATCCGTACCGTGTCTATTCCGAATATATGAAGCCCGACGAGGGAATCCCGCTTACCTGCATGTTCAATGAGGAAAATCTTCCTGTCATATATTGTCTTGAGGCGGATGAGATTTACGGTCTTACGGAGGATGCGTTTTTCATGCGTCTGAGGGAGCTTTTTTCCATACTCAAGGACGAGAATCAGAGCCGTGAGATGGGAATCCGAAGCGCGAACGGAGTGGTGAATCATATTTCCATGAAAGCCGGCGAGGTTTGCACGATAAGCGTTGAGGCCACGGGAGGATTGTCCGTCCACCGAAAGACAAATCTGGATGCGGAAGAGGACTCTGAATAAATAATAACATTTGCGGGGCCGGGTCTAGTCGTTGTAAGTGATTTGGTCCCTTCCGTTTTGCTTTGACTTGTACATGGTTTTGTCGGTGATTTCAAACCATGCCTTTTTGGACTGTCCCTTTTGCAGCGAAGAGACTCCCACGCTGATTGTGAGCGGACTTTTCGGTTTGAAGGGGAATTCCGTCGTCCTGAAATCTTCCCGTATGCTTTCGATTATTTTGTTAATTTCTTCCTTTGATTCCCGGTTGAAAAGAAGGACCATCTCATCGCCGCCGAACCGGAACGCGCGTCTTATTCCGCCCATGTGTTTTTTTATTATGGAGGCAAGTCCCTTTATGGCTATGTCTCCGGCATTGTGTCCGTAAGTGTCGTTTACGGTCTTGAAATGGTCAATGTCCATTATTGCGAGGCGGGGCGTAAAATCTTCCTCGTTGAATTTCTGTATGTAAAGCGAGAGGGCTTTGTCCATGGCCCTGCGGTTGCTGAGTCCCGTCATCGGATCTATGTTCAGCTCGCTGATCAGTTCTTCCTGAGTGGAATATGCCTCGTAGATAAAATCGCTCTGCTCGGATTGTGCCTGCATGATGAGCTTTACGAAGATGTAGCTGATTATGAGGACGGCAAGCCATACGATGAAGGTCGGCAGGAACACAAGGAGCCATGTTTTCTTTTCAACGTGCTGTGACCAGAAGTGGAATATGATGCTTGAGGAGAGTCCGCTGATTATGGCGGTCGTATTTGTAAGCGCGGGGTCCGAGAAAATCGCGGAGACGAAAATCGGGAGGCAGGGAAGAAAAAGGAGCGCCTGGAAATAATTGTGGAAGGTCGCGATGGAGATTGAGATGATTGTGATTGACAGCGTGCTTGCCCAGTTTTCAAAGCGTATTCTTTTCTTTGTGTTTTTATAGATAATCGTATAGGTGAGGACCGATGCGAAATTAATTCCTGATGGAAGCAGCACTCTTTTCGCGAAGTAAGAGCCGGGGTGGTGCTGGTAGCCGGGAAGCAGGTTGCAAAATATAAATGCGAGTCCAAGTTCCAGCAGAAGAACAATCAGCCACAGGGCCCAGTATAAAAATAAAAGTCTCCGATGCCAGTGTTGAGAAACCTGGCGCTTGTATTCCAAAAATTCCATAGCCGATTTTATTATAACTTTTCTTTGGATTTTGTCTAGCCGTGGCGGAATAATGAAATAATTTGCAATGAAATTGCCACTAAATGCGCGCTAACAGTTGACCCACAAAACAAATAGCGATATACTGTTGATACATATATATATGGAGGACATTAATGGCTAAGACCAAATATGTTTATTTCTTTGGTAACGGAGACGCAGAAGGTAATGAGACCATGCGTCCTATCCTCGGAGGAAAGGGAGCCAACCTTGCTGAGATGGCAAAGGCACCTTTGAGCCTTCCTGTTCCACCTGGATTCACAATCTCTATTGACGTTTGTCAGGAATACTACAAGCTCGGAAGAAAGTATCCGGCTGGACTTGATGCAGACGTTTCAAAGTATCTTGCAAAGCTTGAGAAGA
>JAEEYO010000068.1 GCA_016288205.1 Treponema sp.
AGATGAAGCTGAAAATTGCATGAAGTATATAAAAACAAAATTCGCCCGTGCAATGCTTGGTACCCTAAAAGTAACACAAGATAATCCTCGTGAAACTTGGCTCAATGTACCATTACAAGATTTTACGACAAACAGCGATATTGATTGGAGCAAGTCGGTTTCAGAAATAGATAAACAGTTGTACGGGAAATATGGACTTTCTGCAGAAGAAATCTCCTTTATCGAAACTAAGGTTAGGGAGATGTAAATTATGGATTTAATGAATTATGATGATGTAGTAAAACACTTAAAAAAAACTAATCGAGTACCGAATCTATTGATGGGAAACGGATTTAGTATTTCGTATAATCCTTCTATTTTTTCATATAATGCCTTGAGTTCATTTATTGATTCGACTAATGATAAAGACTTGAAGACTCTGTTCCAAGTTATAAAAACAAGTAATTTTGAGCAAATAATGAAAGAAATTGATTTGTTTATAAAGTTAATAGAAGCATTTGATAATCAGTCTGATATTAAGGAAAGACTAAAAGTTTTATCTGATAAATTAAAGACATTGCTTATTGAAGCAGTTGAGAATAGTCATCCAGAACATGTATTTTCGATTCCCCAAAATAAAATTGATTCATGTTCTTATTTTCTAAAATATTTTACTGAGTCCAAAGGTAAAATATTTTCTACAAATTATGATTTATTACTATATTGGGTTCTAATGAGAAGTAATAATCAAAACTGTATTGACGGTTTTGGACGTGATAAAGAAGACGGACAAGATTTTATTCCTTCAGAAGAAGCTGATTATTCTGAATTACGTTGGGGAAAACATAAAGAGGAGCAAAATATCTTTTATCTTCATGGTGCGTTGCATTTATTTGATATGTTTAATGAAATTGTTAAACAAGAATACGATGGGAAAAATTATCTCATGGAGCAAATACAAAAATTAATGAATAAAGGCACATATCCAATCTTTGTTACAGCTGGTAATGGAGATGAAAAATTAAATCATATCAAACATAATTACTATTTAGCATATTGCTATGATTCATTGTGTAATATTTCTGGCTCCTTGATTACTTACGGATTTAATTTTGGTGAGTATGACGAGCATATTATTAAAGCAATAAATAAAGCTACAATGCAAGATTTCAAAAAGAAATTATGGAGTGTTTATATAGGCGTTTACAGTGAAGATGATAAAAAACATATAGAATCTATAGAATCAAAGTTCAAGTGCAAGGTACATATTTTTGATTCAAAGACTGCAAAGATTTGGGATAACATTTGATTTCATTTTTATGAATATGGAACAAAGAAATGGAAATAAACGAAACAAAGATATATAAGTATTTGGAAGGAAAAAATAATCGCTTTTATTGTGAAAGAATTGATACTGTTGCATCTGATGTGAAATTTGTACTTTCACGTACTCCAGTAATGTTTTCTAATTACACAAATCATGATATTGGCCATTCAGCTAGAGTTGCTGATTATATGGTCGATTTGCTACCATTGCCAATAGAAAACTATAATGATACAGAACTTGTTATCATGCTTTTTTCTGCGATATTTCATGATATTGGAATGGCTGTAAGTGAAACAGAAAATAAATTAAAGCCTTCTGAACAGAATGAAATTCGAAAGATACATCATATTCGTTCGGAAGATTATTTGAACACACAATATAATAAAGATGATGTTTTTAAGATTGATAATGAAAGTTCTGTAAGTTTTAAGAGTTTGCTTGCATTATTATCAAGAGCTCATGGTGAAAGTTATGAGTGGATTCAAAAAAATCTTCCTTCTCTAAAACAATATGGTAATGACACTGTTAATCCTCAATTTATTTCTTGCTTATTGAGATTAGGCGACTATCTAGATTTTGATTCAAGAAGAACGCCTGATAGTTTATTTAAATTCCTAAAACTATCTTCTACAAGTAAATTTGAGTGGGAAAAGCATTTCTCAATCACTAATTTCCCTAAAATTGATGAACATAGAAATATTTATTTTACGGGTGAGTGCGAAGAGCCAGAAATATATCTTGGAATTCTTAATTACTTTGCTTCAATCGAAAATGAAATAAAAGAAGCGAAAGAACTACTCCGGGTCAGTGATGAAAAGTATTTATTGCAAATTGGAAATACAATACAGAACAAAATAGAACACAAAACATTTGATTCTGTTGATTTGCAATTTTCAATGGATTATTTAGCTATTTCTAAACTTTTGATGGGGGAACAATTATACAATGATAAGAAATGTGCTTTAAGGGAAATAATTCAAAATGCTCTAGATGCTGTTTTATTTAAAAAAGAAATATCAAAACAAAATGATAGTATATATGAACCGATAATAAAAATTATCATTTCTAATGATAAAGTCACGATAAAAGACAATGGAATTGGAATGTCTTCTGAAGATATTAGAAACTATTTTCTCAAACTCGGACATTCTTTTTATCAATCTGAAGAATTTCATAATTTGCCAATAAAATATAAACCAATAAGTCATTATGGGATAGGTTTTATTTCTTCATTTTTGCTTTCTGATGTGATAACAGTGAAAACAACTTCGTTTAAACAACCGAATATGTCTAATATTTTGCAATTGACGAAAAGTAGTCGTTTTGTTATTCAGAAGAAAGAAGAGAATTGTTATCCAGAATCTGGAACACAGATTTCCTTTAATAGGGATGCATTTTTTCGAGTGTTTAAATCCAAAGAAGAGGTTATTAGATATATTACAGAAACTTTCAAAGATACTGGTGTTAAAATTGTGGTATCTGAAAATGAAGAAGAAACTTCTGTTTTATTTGAACAAAGAGGATTAAAAAATATAATCGATATTTCAGAATATCTATCGAATGTTCAATGTTCTTGCAGTAGCCCCTTATTAGATGTCTCAAAAGGAGGGGCTAAATTTCATGGAATTCTTTCGATTCTTTCTCCATTTTCTAATACGGGTGAATATTTATATGATACAGATTATTTTTCTTCAATGATTGTCGATTATGAAGATTTGGGAAATTGGCAATTGAATAATAGTTGTAGTTATGACATACGAAGAGCAGTTACGGAAGGAAAATATCTAAGATGCTTAGAGATTTATCCTTTAGATTGTAATGAGAGTGAAACATATTATCAAGCACAAGAAATTCTTGAGGATGAAGAGGAAACTTTTGAATATATGAGAAAAAAATACTATCTCTTTGATCCTATCAAAATTTATATAACCGATGAGAATTTATTCTATAGCTTTGATAATTATGAACTTGTTGACATGGAATTGGATGTAAAGGGAGATAATGAAAAAAATGATTTTACAAGACTTCTTCAAGACTTTATAAAAAAACAACATTATAACTACGATGTCGTATCATGTTTGATAAAAACAGAGCAAGTGTCAGTTTACATAGATAATGATTTATTTGCAAAATATGAAGAAAAACATCGGTTAACTAACTATGAGAAAAACTCACTTTTCGTAAAAAATGTCAAAATATCTTATTTTGACATTACAATTCCTGTATTGCTCAGAGGGCTTATTCTTGCAAATTTTGAAATAAATATTTTACTAGATAAGTGTTATCCAGATGCTTCAAGAGAAAAAATCGATATAAATACTAGTAATAAACTTTCTTTTGCAATAGGTCGAGCAATTCATTTGTATGTTTTGGAACATACAAAATTAAGTTCATTAGAAAAAGAATACATTGAAAATTTTATCGAATATTTTTATGGTGATATAGAAAAAAATGAGTTTTGTAAAAAATTGATATAACCTAACATCTGAAACATAAGGAGTTCCAATAATGTCCGAATCCCAGTTAATCGAATAGAAAGAATCTTGGCGTGATGAATATCTCAAATGGGCTTGCACGAGTATTGCTTACCAAAGTTCGGTGTGCAATACGTGAAGCGGATTAGAACGATTTGCAGATGCATAGGGCGGCGTGCTATAAATTCACAATTTTTTTGAGGTTTATAATATGGCAAAAATAAATGTAAAAGATACCGAAATTACTGTTGTTCAAGTAAACAACGAGGACTATCTTTGTCTCACTGATATGCTAAAAGCAAAAGATGGAGATTTCTTTATTACGGACTGGCTCAGAAATCGAAATACGCTGGAATACATTGGTATTTGGAAAAAGTATATAACCCCGCTTTTAATTATGGCGAATTCGCCATAATTAGATGAATGTTCTGGAAAACGTTGAAGATGAAAAATTATTACGGTAGGAGGTTCGTATAATGTCCGAATCCCAGTTAATCGAATACGAGGTAGCAATATGAAAAAAGAACTGAATACAAACAATGAAAATGAAATCCTCTTATACACCGACGAAAACGGAAAAACCAATGTTTCCGTGCGTTTTGCAGATGAAGATGTGTGGGTAACGCAAACTCAACTCGCTGAAATCTACAATACAACCCAGCAAAATATAAGCCTACATATCGAAAATATTTACAAAGACGGTGAACTTCCAGAATATGCAACTCACAAGGATTTCTTGTTAGTTCAAAAAGAGGGGAAGCGTAATGTAAAAAGAAGTATTGCTCATTACAACCTCGACATCATCATTGCAATCGGTTACCGAGTTCAGTCTGATGTTGCAGTTCGTTTCCGTAGATGGGCAACGCAGCGGCTTCATGAGTATATTCAGAAAGGTTTTACAATGGACGATGAGCGGCTTAAGCAAGGTCGCAACCGCTATTTTAAGGAACTCTTGCAAAGAATCCGCGATATTCGTTCAAGCGAGCGCAATTTCTATCAGCAGGTTACAGATATTTATGCAACAGCAACAGATTATGACCCGCGTTCTAAGATGACTCTAAACTTTTTTGCAACTGTTCAGAATAAATTGCATTATGCAGTTCACGAACATACTGCTGCTGAATTGATTTATGAACGTGTTGACAGCGAAAAAACTTTTGTTGGAATGACAAATTTCAAAGGCGATTATGTAACGAAAGACGATGTAAAGATTGCAAAGAATTATCTTTCTGAGATTGAATTGAAAAGGCTAAATCTTCTTGTTTCAGAATTCTTGGATTTTGCTGAGTTCCAAGCCTTGGAAGAAAAGCCAATGAAAATGCAGGACTGGATAAATGCACTTGACAATCAGATTGTAGCCCATCAGCGGAAAATTCTTGAAGGAAAAGGTTCTATCAGCCACGAGCAGGCAATGCAGAAAGCGGAGATGGAATATGAACTGTTCCGACAGAAGGAGCTGGCAAATCTTAAGAGCGATTTTGATTTGTTCCTGGAAGATATTAAGAAAATTGGGGCTAAATGATGCCTTTTTATCTTAATGAATACAAACTTTACAGAATTAAAAGTTTTTGCTATAATGAGCCAAGCGGGAGAGTAAAAAAATGAAAAGACTGATGCTGATTTTTTCTATGCTTTTGATTTCTTTGAATGTATATTCCAAGGATTTGAAATTTTTCCCGGAAGGTACTTTTGGTGAAATTATGACAAAACACTATTCTGATGTTTTGAATCTGCTTGATCCTGTGTGCCTGATGGATGCCGAATGTAACACCATAAGATTTTCGTGCATGGAATCCATGACAAGGAGCTATGTCATAAAAATCACATGGACGGATGATGACGCAAATCTTGAAGTATTCGTTGAAAGTTTCCCTAATCAGAAAGAACACAAAATAGCTTTTTATAAGAAGGAGCCTGTGCAGAAAAAAGAGATAGACGATTTTCTTAAGGCCCTTAAAAAGAAAAAGTTTTATGAAAAGCCGACAGAGGAAAAGTCCAATGGGTGTGATGGATGTGACTGGCTGATGGAGACAAATATCGACGGCTCATATAAAGTGGTTTGCAGGTGGAGTCCGACTTCAGGTTTTATGTATGAGCTTGGAAATATCTTGATCGACTTGTCCGGTGAAAGAGAACGGTTTGAGATGCGGCAAAGAAAAAGCAGAGACTGGATTACTGGACCTTACACAGAGATTTTTGATAAGGAAGATATCAGAGTGTTTCCTTGCATTCGAGACGTGGATGGAAAGCTGAAGTTCTTTTTAGAATGTTTCAATGTTTCTGAAAATGAAATTGTCATTCCTAGGTTTTATTTGAGTTTTGTTGAAGAGAAGTCTAAGCTTTTGAAAAATGACTGGTTCTCCGTAATGGATGAAAATGGAGGATTTTTGAAATATAATGGACTTGTTCTTAAAGTGGCGGAAAGAAATCTTGAAAGCGATGTTGTTTGTTTAAAACCGCGTGAGTATTTGAAAACTGCTGAAATAGATGTGTCATATCTTCTAAATAAATACGGTGCCCAGCCCTCACAAAAATACTATATTTTCTACAACGGCCCGCTCGGAGAAAGTCGCCCTATTTTCATGGAATATATTAATGATATTGACTCGTCTCAGTATAAATTGCAAAGAAAATAGTCAAGAAGATACACAATCAAAAGGGCTTTACAAATCCCACGAATCCGAGTAGCATGGAGCTATCAAATACGCCAAAGGCAGGTTTTTATGTCAGACTACACAAAGAGAGTTTACAGGAACGTCTTTAAGGAAATCGGGAAGAGCGATGAGGACGTGGAGAAAAAGATTGAGAATGCCGTAAGGACATTTTTCTATGACAGCGAGGATCGCATTTACCATGATGCGGGTGCGGACATGGGTTATCTTGAGGACACCGGCAACAATGACGCGAGAACCGAGGGCATGTCTTACGGAATGATGATGTGCGTGCAGCTTGATAAAAAGGAAGAGTTTGACAGAATCTGGAAATGGGCCAAGACTTACATGTACATGGATTACGGCGAGAACGAGGGATATTTTGCTTGGTCATGCGCAACTGACGGAAAGAAAAATGCAGAGGGACCCGCACCCGATGGAGAAGAGTTTTTTGCGATGGCACTTTTTTTCGCTTCACATCGATGGGGCGACGGAGAGGGAATCTTCGAGTACAGCCGCGAGGCAAAGGACATCCTTCGTGCGTGTCTCCACAAGGGCGAGAACGGTCGTGCGGGAGCTCCCATGTGGAACCGCGATAACGCCCAGATTCTTTTTGTCCCCGGATGCCCTCATACGGATCCTTCCTATCATCTTCCGCATTTCTATGAGCTTTTTGCTTTGTGGGCTTATGAGGAGGACCGTCCCTTCTGGAAGAGAGCCGCGGATGCAAGCCGTGATTTTTTGGTTACGGCATGTCACAAGGAAACCGGATTGAATCCTGAGTACGCGAACTTTGACGGCACACCCATGACCAAGGATTTCCCATGGGGCAATTTTGGAAACTTCTTCAGCGACGCATATCGTACTGCGGCAAACATCGGGCTGGACGCGGAATGGTTTAAAACCGACAAGGGACATTTTGCGGCTCCACTCAGGATGATGAAATTTTTCAAAACAGATTTGGAGGCCGTGCGATGTGAGTACAAAATTGACGGTACACCACTCATGCGCCCGGTGCTTCATCCGCTGGGACTCATATCCACAATCGCCCAGAGTACGCTTGCCATTCCATACAGCGAGGAAAAGGGAAGTGATTTCGAGATTGCCAGAAAATGGGTGGAGTGGTTCTGGAACGAGCCGATGCGAAAAGGAGGAAGACGATACTACGACAACTGCCTTTACATTTTTGCCCTGCTCGCACTTTCAGGAAGATACCGAATCTGGTAGCCAAAGACACGGCTTCTTGACAGACGGCATAAAAATGATTACCATTAAATAATACACTATGGAGGCTAAAATGAAAAAAATAATCTTTACGCTTGCATGTCTCGGACTGTCACTTGCATTCGTCTCATGCGAAAAAAAGTCTGATATACAATCTCTTGAAAACAAAATCAGCGAGCTTGAGGCAAAACTCAACGCACAGGGAACAAGCGAGGAAACTGGTTCCGCTGAAAAATCTGAGCCCGCTGAGACTGTCGCTGTCGTTGAAAAATCAGAGCCCGCCACATCAAAATGGAAGGGAGATTCCTACATCAGAATTGACAGTCCCAAAGATGAGGACGAAAAATATCTTTACAATGTCTACAACGTTGATGAGGTGAAGCTTGATTTCACAGGCTCCGTTTCCCCCGACTGTCAATCCATCCGCGTAATCTGGGCACCTTATGATTCCAAATACATTCAGGAATATCTTGAGGGACGAAGGACAAAGGTCCCCGATCAGTATGGATCTGACGAGACGGATATGATAAAAATCGATGACTGGACGCTCAAGGAGTTCAAGCCCGGAGACACGACTTTCGCATATCACGTCGGTGGAAAGCTGGACAATCTGATTCAGGGAACCAACTGCTACCGTTTCATCGCAACCTTCGAGGACGGAAGCCAGAAAACATATTCGCTCACATATTACGTCTATTGTGGAGGTGGCGCTGAAAAGGCAAAACCTGTGATTTACCTCTATCCGAAAAAGAAGCAGAACGTCACAGTCTCCGTCGCTCCCGAGGGAGGAGTCATCGAGTCAATCCCGGAGATGGGAAAAGAGTGGAAAGTCACCGCATGGCCTGACGGAAAAATCGTGGAGAAAAAATCAAAGAAGGAATACCCCTACCTCTATTGGGAAAGCCGCGACAAGGATTACACTTCTTCAATCACCGAGGGATTTGTAATCCCGACCGAGGAAGCCGAGAATTTCTTCAAGGAAAAACTTGCAGTCCTTGGACTCAACGAAAAGGAGATTGCGGATTTCAACGAGTACTGGATTCCTGAGCTTGAGGGAAAGCCCTATCTCTACATCACTTTCATCCCGCAGGACCAGCAGGACAAAGAGGCACCTCTTACCGTAAGTCCCAAGCCTGATTCCGTAATCCGTGTTTTCTTCGACCATCGCAAGCTTGACGAGCCGATTGAGGTTAAGGAGCAGATTTTGACACCGCGCACAAGATCCGGATTCGCCGTGGTTGAGTGGGGTGGACGCCGCTACAAATAAGCGGTTACGAAATTACCGATGAAAAACAAAATACGTTTTTTGATCCTGGCCTTGATTCTTTTTCCTGCGCTGATTTTTTCATCCTGCAAAAAAGAAAGCGTCGAGGTTTACGGTCAGTATGCGGGTGATGCAAAACTTTGGGAGCACACTTTCAAAACTTCATCCGCATATACCATCCCTGAAAAATTTCCGAAGGCAATTATCATTCCTCATCACGACATTACGACTTTCAGACAGAACTCATTTTACAAGGCTCTTTCTGAAAAAGCCCAGCCGTCCCTTGTTGTCCTTCTTTCACCCGATCATTTCGAGCGGGGGAAAAAAGAAATAGTGGCTCCGCTTCCGAACGTGATTTTTAAAACCACCGAGGGAAATCTTGAACTTGATAAAACTTTTTTGAAAAAACTTTCCAAATCTGATTTTTCTTCTCAAGTTGATTTTGCCGACCAGCTTTGGAAGGAAGAGCACGGTGCTTTCATCCATGTGCCTTTTATCCGACATTATTTTCCGAATGCGAAATTTCTTCCCCTGCTTTTAAAGCCGCTTTCAACCGATGAGGATTTTTCATCCTACGCCGAGCTTGCAGACTTTTTGTGTGACAATCTTCCCGACGATGCCCTGCTTGTTGCGTCCGTGGATTTTTCCCACTACCAGATTCCCGAGATGACTTCCATCCATGACGAGGTGAGCCTGAACACAATCGCAAATTTTGAGGATCCGCGTCCCATTGAAATTGACAGCCCTGAGTCCGTTTTTACTCTGATGGAATATTGCAGGAAAAAGGGAGCCGTCCGTCCCGTGATTGTTGACCGCTCCAGCACTTACGATTTTATCCCCGATGAGTTCGTTGAGTCCACGTCGCACCAATACTGGGCATTTTATATGGAAGAAGATTCCGCTCTGATTGAGTCCTATTATTACAAAATGATGCCCATGTCAAGGCAGAGAGTTTTCGTAAACAATTACAATCTTCCGAATCAGACCATTGTAATCGGGGGAAGCGGAGATCTCGGATTGGGATTACGCACAAGGTGGGACTGGGACAGATACCGTACCAGCACGGATCCGGGTGAAATCAATCTTCGGAGTCTTGCGGGAAAAGAGGCTCGTTTCCTGATGGGATTCGACGCATACATTTTCGACATGCACGATGGTGATTTTTTCGAGCGGACACTTCACGGCACTAATCTGAAAGTTGATTGCACGACTCTTCAAAAAGCCGCCGCCATGTTCGATGAAGGACGCTGGGATACCGGGATGCCTGATGAAAAATCTGCTTCTCCGGCCTCTCTTCACATTTCTGTTTTGATTCATGACGCATTCAGCTCGTTTTTGCCGGATGACGGACTCATTGAAAAACTTGCCATGACCCGTGACGCGCTGATAATCAGGGAAAACATCGGAATGTCAGATTCATCCGCATATTTTTATGACGGCACAAAAGTTGAAAAAATCAACTTGGGCATAATGAAATCCGCGGACGGAACCCCAATCGAAGGAAATGTGCTTGCCGTAAACTGGGCGTCGGGCAGAAGGGAGATCCATACATTCCATTACGAAAGCGACACCGGCCTTGTCCCCGCAATCCACCAGTTCATCCCGGAAGAGTGAGAGTTGAAAGTTGAAAGGTGAAAGTTGAAAGGTGAACTCTTCAGTTTTCAGTTTTCAACTCCTCCCCTAGACTAAAATCAACTGATTCGATATAATAAAATCTATGGGTGGAAAAATCGAAAAGAAATCTCCAGCCGTTAAAAAGGCTTCGGGGAAAAAATCAGAAGATAAAAAATCTAGTGCAAATAAAAAGGTGGCATCCGTTTCTAAATCCAAGGCGGATGATAAAGCAAAGACCGTAAAAAAATCCGCGGTTGCCGTTGAAAAAAAAGAGGAGCCTAAAAAAATCACTCCTGAAAAAGCGGCTCCGAAAAGGACAATCAAGGAATACGACGAGTCCCAGATTAAGCACTTGGATGCTCTGGAGCATATCAGGTTGCGCTCGGGAATGTACATCGGAAGATTGGGCGACGGTTCGAATCAGAATGACGGAATCTATGTTCTTTTGAAAGAGGTCGTTGACAATGCCGTGGATGAGTTCATTATGGGATTCGGAAAACGCATTGACGTTGAGGTTGCCGACGGTCGTGTGAAAGTGCGCGACTATGGACGTGGAATTCCTCTTGGCCGTGTCGTGGACTGTGTGAGCGAAATCAACACCGGTGCAAAATATAATGATGATGTTTTCCAGTTTTCCGTTGGAATGAATGGTGTCGGTACGAAAGCCGTCAACGCTCTCTCCTCATATTTCCGTGTTGTCTCCGTCCGAAAGGGTGAGTATACCGAGGCGATTTTTGAGCGTGGAAAAATCAAGAGCGAGAAAAACGGAAAGCTTCCTTCAAAGCAGCCCGACGGAACTTATTTTGAATTCGTGCCGGACACTGAGGTTTTCGGAAAATACAGCTTCAACATGGAGTTCGTTGAAAAAAGGATGTGGAATTATGCCTACCTGAACACGGGACTTACCGTGCGTCTCAACGGTCAGGATTTCCACAGCGACAACGGACTCTTCGATCTTTTGAACAAAGAGATTGAGGACACGAGCCTTTATCCGATCGGAAGCTATCAGGGCGAAAGATTGAAGTTCGCTTTTACTCACACGAATGCTTACGGCGAGACATATTTTTCATTTGTAAACGGTCAGTATACGGCGGACGGAGGAACCCACCTGAATGCGTTCAAGGAAGGTCTTGTCCGAAGTCTGAATGAATTCTACGGAACAAGCTATCGTGCCGAGGATGTTCGCGAGGGAATTACCGCTGCATTGCTCGTGAAAATAAAGGATCCTGTTTTTGAAAGCCAGACCAAAAATAAACTCGGCAACACGGACATCCGCACATGGATTGTAAGCGAAGTGCAGTCTGGACTGAACGACTGGCTCCACCGAAATCCCGAGGCGGCGAAAAAAATCCAGGAGAAAATTCTTTCCAATGAAAAACTCAGGACGGAACTCAGCGCGGTCAAAGTAAAGGCAAAGGAAGCCGCAAGAAAATTCAGCATCCAAATTCCAAAACTCAAGGATTGCCGCTATCATGTTCAGGACGGAATCAAGGGCGAGAATTCCATGATTTTCATCACCGAGGGACAGTCCGCTTCCGGTACCATGACACATTCGCGCAACTCCGACTATCAGGCAATTTTTTCTCTGCGTGGAAAGCCTGAGAATATGTACGGAAAAAAGCAGACCGAAATCTACAAAAACGATGAGCTCTATCAGCTGATGATGGCACTGGGAATTGAGAACAGCGTTGAGAATATCCGCTATGCAAAAATTGTAATTGCGACTGATGCCGATAACGACGGATTCCATATCCGCAATCTTGTGCTTACTTTCTTCCTTGGTTACTTCGAGGAGCTTGTAACTTCTGGTCGCGTGTACATTCTTGAGACACCTCTTTTCCGCGTGCGAAACAAAAAGGAGAACATCTATTGCTACAGCGAGGAAGAGCGTGATGCCGCGATCGCACGTCTTGGTAACTCAGCTGAGACTTCACGCTTCAAAGGTCTTGGAGAAATCAACGGAGATGAGTTCAAGGAATTCATTACGCCGGAGACCATGCATCTGACCCCGGTGGAAATCAGTCAGCTCAAGGCGATTCCTACATTGCTCTCATTCTACATGGGAAAAAATACTCCTGAGCGAAGGACGTTCATTGAAAAGCATCTTCTGTCCAACGCAGACATTGATGTGTGAGCCGCATTTTTGATTTGAGGTTTTTATGGCATTTGTAAAGAATATTTTTGATAAAAATTTTATTGAGTTCGCAAGCTATGTAATCCGAAGCCGCGCAATCCCGGATTTGGAGGATGGACTGAAACCGGTTCAGAGACGAATCCTGCATACTCTTTTCAACATGGATGACGGTCGTTTTCAGAAAGCCGCAAATGTTGTTGGACGCTGCATGATGTACCACCCGCACGGAGACGCTTCCATTGAGGGTGCTTTGGTTGTGCTCGCTAACAAGGGCGGAGTGCCGAACGACAAGGTTGGACTCTTCATTGAAAAGCAGGGAAACTTCGGAAATGTGTTTACGGGGGATGAGGCATCTGCTTCCCGTTACATTGAGTGCCGCGTGCGACCGATTGCAAAAGAGATTTTTGTGACGAACCCGGAGGTAACGCATTACATTCCGAATTACGACGGACGCTCAACAGAACCCGAGGTGTACCGCGCGAAGATTCCTGTGGTGCTGCTTGTCGGAGCCGAGGGAATTGCCGTTGGTATGAGCACGAAGATTCTTCCTTATAATTTAAAGGAAGTTCTTGAGGCGGAAATCAAAGCCCTGAACGACGAGCCGTTTGAAATCTATCCCGATGTGCAGACCGGCGGACTCATTGACGTGAGCAATTACAATGACGGAAACGGAAAGATTGTCTCCCGCGCAAAGCTTGATTTGTCCGATGACAAAAAGATTGTAATCACTGAGCTCCCGGTAGACACCAACGCGCAGGATTTGAAAAAATCAATTGACGACGCATTTAAATCCGGCAAACTCAAAATCAGTTCCGTGCAGGATTTGACCACCGATCATTGTCAGATAGAAATCAAATTGCCAAGGGGAGTGTATGCGAAGGATGTTGAGAACGCGCTCTATGCATACACCGACTGCGAGAAATCAATCAGCTGTCAGATGCTCGTCATCAAGGACAACCAGCCTGTCACGATGACCGCGACCGAAATCATCAAATATTATTCGGTGAAGCTCAAGGCAATCATCAAGGACGAGCTGGAATTCGAAAGGGGCAAGCTCAACGAGGAACTTCACGCACGCACGCTCGAAAGAATCTTTATTGAGGAAAGAATCTACAAAAAGATTGAGCAGATGAAAACTGCGGAAGCCGTGAATGAGGCTGTAAAAAAAGGATTTGTTCCATATAAGAAGGAGCTCCTTCATGAGGTGACAGATGAGGACGTGGAGAGACTTTTGAAGATTCCGATCCGCCGCATCTCACTTTTCGACATCAACAAAAACCGCGATCAGGTTAAGGCAATCAATGCGAGACTCAAGGAGATTGCTCGCAGACTTAAAAATCTCAAGGCATGTGCGGTTGAATATCTTGAGGGAATGCTCGGCAAGTTCCGTCCAGAGGAATTTATTCGCCACACACAGATTGCGTCTTTCTCTGCCGTTGACGCTAAGGAAGTCGCAAAAAGAGATACTCCCCTCCGCTATGATGACAAGGGCTACCTTGGAACTTCGGTCTGGGGTGGAACTGAAATCTGCCGCGTGACTCCTTATGACAGAATCTTCATCATGCGACGAAGCGGAATCTATACTGTGTGCGATGTGCCGGACAAACTCTTTGTCGATGCGGGAATGTGGTACTGTAATTATGCGGACAAGGAAATCATCACCAAGGTTTTGTTCACTGTCATCTACCGCGACCCGAAGACGAAATTTTGTTACATAAAGCGATGTCGAATTCCAAGCTGGATTATGAACCGTGACTATCTCATTGCTCCTGACGGAATGGAAGTGCTTCATGTGGACACGAGGGAAAACTTTGAGTTTACGCTGCATTACGTTAAGAAAGCAAGGCAGAAGGTAAAGGAAGAGACTTTCGTTTCCTCCGATTACGAGGAGAAGGGACACAAAACCCAGGGAGTACGTTTGAGCGCTTACGAGACTGAAAGCATCAAGGTACAGCCCGCAGGTGAACTGGACTTGCAATAGTTTTCTCCTGATTTGGAGTTGAGTTTATATAGGAGATTTTATGAAAGACGAAATCAGAACGCTGCGTCCACAGTATAAAATCATGCGGATGATTTTGAATCAGTGCGACAGGCTGAACCGTGGCAAGGCGATTATCACTCTGGTAGTCTGCACTATCATTCAGAGCCTTCTTCTGAGTTTTTCGACTGGATTTTTTGTCAGAAAATCAGTTCCCGGTGGAGGCTTGGAGAACATGTTGGGAGATAGCTTCGGACCGCTTTCTTTGCATTCTATAATCGGTTTGATTCTCCTTTTGTTCATTGCAATGACAGTTTGTGAAATCCTTAATTATGGACTTCAGGTGACTTGTGCCCGCATGGTTGAAAAATCTTATGTGACGCTGGGTTATCTCTTCAACGGATTCAGGGAAAAGAAAGGGCGTGTGCTTAGAATGGCGGCCTTTTATACCTTGCTGAGTTTTATCTTCGGTTTTGGACTTGTCTTTCTGGTCTTATATTTTTTCAAGCTTTATCAAACTTCCGGAAGCAGTATTGATGAAAATACGATACGGACTTTTATTGTTCTCGGGACTGGAATTTATGCTCTTATTTTGTTGATTCTGAAACTGGTTTTTGCTTTTGTCTATCTTATTCTTTATAGAAGACCCGACTGCGGTGTGTTCAGATCCATTGCGATCAGTGCGAGACTTGTTTTTACCCAGGTTTTTCATTTCGTCGGATTTTTGTTTTATGCCGCCGGAAAAGATTTGATTGCATTGCTCGTCATTTCCATTGTGATGAGTTTAATTCCTACGGATGCTCATTCGTCAATGGGTTTTCTTTCCATGCTTCTTTCCTGTATGCAGATTGTCTCTCAGTTCCGTGTGCTTGTAAGAATAAATCTTGCCCTTCCAATTTATTTTTATTCAATGACCGGAGTGCTGCAGGTTCACGGCTCAGATTATATCCCGCCATCCGATACAAAAAAAGATGAGATTGTGTTGGACGGAGCCTCCGTTTCAATTACAGATGCACCGGATTCAAATGCTGAGGATGCAAATGCCGTGGATGTAAGTGCTGCTGATAATTTGACGGATGATTCTGCTGATATTGCGGACTCAAACACAGAAAATCAAAGTGAAAATGAAAGTTCTTTGTGAAAGCGCTTCGTCAACACTCGTCATAAAAAACTCACGTTTCATTGCTGAGGCATTTATAGTAAACTCACAGGCAGAGGCCAGGGAAAAACTTCA
This sequence comes from Treponema sp., assembly GCA_016288205.1. Classification (GTDB taxonomy): domain Bacteria; phylum Spirochaetota; class Spirochaetia; order Treponematales; family Treponemataceae; genus Treponema_D. Next base: position 15,880 of record JAEEYO010000068.1, read on the forward strand.
CGAGCAAAAACTCCGATACGCCGACGCAACCCATGTGTGTCATTGTTTTGCCGTGGGAAAAAATGCTGAGACCTGTGGAATGAGCGATGACGGTGAGCCCTCTGGAACTGCCGGTCGCCCCATGCTCGATGTCCTGAAGGGAAGTGGAATTACAAACATACTGATTACTGTTACACGATATTTCGGAGGAACCTTGCTTGGTACTGGCGGACTTGTTCGTGCTTACGGGGACTCGGTGAAGGAAGTACTTGCCGTGTGCCGTACCGAGGAGCTTGTTGAAAAATCGCATTTTTCTTTTTCGTCGGATTATGGAAGTTACGAGTCAATCAAGAGACTTTTTTCAAATTACCACATTTCATCGCTTTCTGAAAACTATGGTTCGGGAGTTGATGTGCAGGGAGAGATTTGGAAAAGCGAATCCGAGACATTTTCAGAACAGATAAAAAATCTGAGCCGGGGAAAATCTTCGGTCGTTATTTCAGAATAGGAGCTGTCAATGCATTTGATTTTTATTCGTCACGGAGATCCGGATTACAAAAACAATTGCCTCACAGAAAAAGGAAAGAGAGAGGCGGAGATTCTTTCAGAAAGAGTTTCCAAGTGGAGGATAGATGACGTGTATCTTTCACCTTACGGACGTGCTCAGGAAACCGCCGCTCCATTTTTGAAAAAGATTTCCGTAGTGCCAGAGACGCTTCCTTGGCTCAAAGAGTTCGACCATAAAATCACGGATCCAAAAACAAAACAATTGCGTGGATGCTGGGATTGGTTGCCAGAGGATTTTTATTCTGAGCCAAAATTTTTCGACCGCAGAAAGTGGTTTGATATAAAACCAATGGCAAAAGAAAAGATTGAAGATAAATACAGGGAAGTCTGTAACGGACTTGATGAAATTCTTTCTCGCTATGATTACACAAGAAAGGACGAGTGGAGCGCAATCTACAACTGCTTTCCACATTTGACTCAGGAAGAGGCTTCGGTGGACACTCATCTGCAAGCAATTCAGAAAAATCTGGATGAAAGAAACATCGTCTTTGTGTGCCATCTTGGAGTCATGTTCGCAATGATTTCCCATCTTACAGGAATCTCTCCGGTAACATTATGGCAGGGATTTTTCGTTGCACCAACTTCTGTGACGGTTCTCGGCACTCAGGAAAGAATCCCGGGCGAGGCAATTTTCCGTGTGGAGAGACTGGGCGACACAAGGCATCTGTTTGAGGCAGGCGAGCCATCCTCCGACTCCGGATTTTTCGGCCATACCCTGGATGTATGATGGGAGGAATGAGCACTGAGCACTGAGAGCTTTCCACTTTCCACTCTCAACTTTCCACTTTCTTGCTCTTGATTTATTTCCATGTGTGACTTATAATCGAATCATGCGTAATACAATTCCTTTTAATGACGGCTGGAATTACAGTCCGAATTTTTCTGATGAGATGATTGGTTCCATCGCAAGTGATGGATTTGAGCAGGTGAGATTGCCGCACACGGTTTGCATTACTCCTTTCAATAATTTCAGTCCTGAGCTTTATCAAAAAATCAGTCTGTATAAGAAAGTTTTTGTTACGGAAAAATCCTGGGAGGGGAAAAAAATCATTCTGAGTGTGGGTGCTGCGGCACATGAGAGCACTGTGTTTTTGAACGGAAAGGAGCTTTACACACATCGCTGCGGTTACACTGCCTTTGACGTGGACTTGAGCGACGCATTGAATCCTGCGGGAAAAGAGAATGTGCTTGCAATCAAAGTGGACAGCCGTGAGTCTCTTGATATTCCTCCCTTCGGTAATGTGATTGATTACATGACTTATGGCGGAATCTACAGGGAAGTGTCTTTGAAGATTTTGAATCCCATTTACATCGAGGACGTTTTTGTGACGACAAAGGGCAACCGTTTTAATTCCCGTGTGTCGCTTAGTTCCGAGTCTGTCCCTCAAGGTTTTACGCTGCGACAAAAAATCATGCCGTCGGTCAATGCGCCTGTGACCGGAAATCCTGATCAGCCCTGTGTTGAAATCAATACCGGTGCATCTAAAAAAATCGTGCTCACATCCGCAAATGCGTCGGGCATCGCTCTGTGGACTTTGGAGACTCCCGCATTGTACATGCTGACGAGCGAGCTTCTTGATGAAAACGGTACAGTGGTTGATTCCGTGGAGACTCGCTTCGGTTTCAGGGACATCCGTTTTGACGAGTCGGGATTTTATCTGAATGAGAAGAAAATCAAAATCCGTGGTTTGAACAGACATCAGAGCTGGCCTTACATCGGGTATGCGGCTCCGAAAAATATGCAGAGGGAAGATGCGGATATTTTGAAATACGAGCTTGGACTGAACGAGGTCCGAACTTCCCACTATCCGCAGAGTCAGCATTTTGTGGACCGCTGTGATGAGATTGGTCTTTTGGTTTTTACCGAGATTCCCGGATGGCAGCATATTGGCGGCGAGACATGGAAAAATCAGGCGGTAAAAAATGTGGAGGATATGGTCAGACAGTACAGAAATCATCCTTCGGTTTTTATCTGGGGAGTGAGAATCAATGAGTCGCTTGACGACGATGATTTTTACACACGCACCAATTCCCTTGCGCACAGTTTGGATTCGAGCCGTCCCACTGGTGGAGTCCGCTACTTAAAAAACAGTTCCCTGCTTGAGGATGTCTACACGTTCAACGATTTTAGTTTTTACGGCGTTGGAAAAGGTGTGCTGCATAAAAAAAAGGTTACGAATACCCGGGGTGGGTATATGGTCACTGAGTACAACGGACACATGTTTCCCACAAAGTCTTTTGACTGCGAATCACACAGGACGGAACATGCGCTGAGGCACGCCACTGTTTTGGACACCGTTGCGGAGTACGACGAGATTGCGGGATCGAGCGGATGGTGTGCGTTTGATTATAATACCCACAGCGATTTTGGAAGCGGAGACTATATCTGCTATCATGGCGTGATGGATATGTTCAGAAATCCAAAGCTTGCGGCTGCGGTTTACAGGGCACAGTCGGAAAGCGATGTTGTCGGCGACGTGCTGGAAGTAAGTTCCGCAATGAACATCGGTGAATATCCGGGCGGGGCCAGGGGAGACGTGTATATAATCACCAATGCGGAATCTGTCAAGCTGTATGTGAATGGAATTTTTATCAAGGATTATTTCCCTAAGGACTCACCGTTTAAAAATCTGCGCCACGGTCCAATTTTGATTGATGATTTCATCGGTCATCGGCTTGTGGATGAGGATGGAATCAAGGAAAAGCATGGTAAGGCCGTTAAGTCAATGCTCTTTGCCCTGCAAAAATATGGAGTGGACAAGCTTCCGTTCCGCTATCTCATCAAGGGATTTTTCCTTTGGTTGCGCGGTGTGACGGACGCAAATCATCTGAGGCAGCTTTATGGAAAATACATAGGCAACTGGGGCGGGCAGGTTGTGTCTTACCGCTTCGAGGCAATCCGTGGAGGAAAAGTTGTGAAGCAGGTTTCTCTCGGAAGTGCCGTGCGTGCGGAGATTGCGCTGAGTACATACAGAACGTCGCTCGTGGAGGATGGAACTTACGATATGTCCCTTGTGAGGATTTCCGCGCTTGATGTGAACGGCAATCTGCTTCCGTATTGTCAGGAGGCGGTGGAGCTGAGAACTGAAGGAAAGATTGAGCTTGTGGGACCTTCTGCCGTGAGTCTGAAGGGTGGGCATGCGGGGTGCTTCATAAAATCCGTGGGAGAGGCCGGTGAAGGAAAACTCATCGTGAAGGACTGGACAGGAACAGAAACCACTCTTGATTTTACCGTCGCTTTGTCTTGAGCTGATTTACTTTCGTCTCAAACTTGTTTTGGGGCAGGGATTCATTTTTCCAAAACGAAAAGATATTCGGAAACGTGAATGTCCCTGTTCCTCAGGTTGCGGCTTCCTCGGAAAGTATTGTAGGCAATCTCCACTGTTTTTAGTTTGCCGTATTTTTTTAGCATCTGCGACATCTCATCAAAACTTATGAATCCTTCCGAATTGTACGAGATGATTGTGAATCGGCTTTGAAGATTTGCGATTATTTCTTCCATTGAGTTAAATGCTCTGTATGATTTGTTGAATGCGGACCGGTTCCATCCCTGAGTGATTCCGCTGACCCTGCTGACTTCAACATCCAGTTTGTTTTTTAGGATCAGATTCAGCATGAAATAATTTGAACCGTATGGATGCTGATTGTACGGCGGATCGAGATATGCGATGTCAAGATTTTTTAATTCCTTTGAAAGCTCAACGGCATCTTTTTGAAATATCTCCAAATCGGAGTCAAAGTTACTGAATACGGGTTCCTTTAATTCTATCCTGCCGAATATCCTTGAAAGAGCGTCCTTGCCTGCTGCGCCGAAACATCCTATGCCTGTATTTTTGTCCTTGTAGAATCCCTTGAAAACTCCGCTTGTGTTCACGTGGATTGATGCTTCCGTAATGAGCGGCGCGAGAAAAAATTTTTTCATCTTTTCATCTGTCACAAGTTTGTCAATCAGGGAGCGGTATGTGTCAATCAGCAGGGCGTTTTCGTGCGTATAAAAAACCCGCTCGTCCTTTAAAATCTTTTTGTCATTTTTTGGCGCGTAATTTTTGGTGATTATTCCGGCACGTTTTCTTTTTGCACACAATGCTTCAATTTCTTTGCGGAGTTCATAATATTTTCGCTTAGGGAATTTTTTTTTGTTCGTCAGATAGCAGCTGTTTATGACGGATGAATAATTTTCCAAATCATTTACAATCAGATTTGAGGAATGTTTTTTCAGCATCCTTGCGACGATTCCTGAGCCCGAGAACATGTCGGCACAAATCAGCTTTTCTTTTCCGATTTTTTTTGAAATAATTTCGACTTCTTTTTCTATGTTCCCGATCAGACTTCTTTTGTTGCCAATGTAAGTAATGATTTGAGTCGTCAGGAAATCTTTGTTTTCTTCAAGTTCTGTCATTTGAATGAGATGTCATCGGAAACTAACTCTTAATGTCAGGATGCTCCTTGAACCACTGTGTCCATGCTTTTTCCACTGCATCGCAATAGCCCTGCTTTTCCTGCTCGCTCATAAAGGCTGCCTTGAATCCGTTCAGAACTACCTGCTTGATGTCCTCAATCTTGAAGTGAAGCTTGTGGTAGATGTTCCAATACTCATCAATCAAGTCCACCTTAAAGAAAGTGGGGTCATCGGTGTTCAGAGTGACGAAACAACCTGCGTCATAAAGCTTTTTGAAGGGATGATCCTCCAGCTTTGAGACATAATGCTTCGTGAAAATATTGCTCGTGGGACTGACTTCAAGCGGAAAATGAGTGTCCGCAAGTTCTTTCATAAAATCCCCGTCATAGGCGGCGGAAATTCCGTGTCCGATTCTTTCAACCTCAAGAAGATTGATGCAGTCTTTCATGCTCCAGCTGTCCACCGTCTCTCCCGCATGTGCGACTCTGTGCAATCCGGCTTCCTTTGCTCTTTTGAAAACAGCCTCATATTCTCGTGCGGGACCCTTTGCTTCGTCTCCACCAAGTCCAATTCCAATTATGTCAGGATTATTTTCCGCAAGAACAAGATCCAAATTATGCTGTGCGTTTTCCAATCCGAATGTGCGGCTTACGTCAACGATGATTTTTACAGTTGCATTATATTTTTCTTTTGCGCATTTTACTCCGTCGGAAATGTGGCTTACCATCTCGTGGAAGTCGAATCCTGTCCTCATGAGTGCGGTCGGCGAAAAGAATGTCTCCACGTAAACTATATTATTGCGGCTGAGGTAGTCACCGAAATCTTCAAAATAAAACTTTATGTCATTGACATTTACGAAAAATTGCTGGATTTTGATGAATGAGTCCAAAAATCCCGGCAAATCATCATACTGCCATAAGGATTCCAACTCCTCTTTCGGCATAGGTTTTTCGAATTTGCTTTTATATAGCTGCCTTATAGTTTTATTACTGATTACGGCTTCACCATGAAGATGCAGCTCCGCTTTGGGGACTGACTTCAGAAGGCTGTAAAAATCACTCTTGTTCATACTCTTTATTATAGCACAAAATGGATGAAAATAAAAGCAATTTTTTCAAATTTGACGTGAATTTTAAGAAAAAATTGGATATTAGAGAGATTGGACTATGATTCTCTGCCACTTTTTGCTTTTCTTGTTGACTGTTTTTCAACTTGGGGGTAAAATCTAGGAACAGGGTGCAAAATCAGCGCCCGGGAAAGTTTTAAATTCGTCTGAATTTTGAGGCTTTTCCGTATATCGAAAATGCCACATGGCGTACAGGAACAAATATGTCTAAAAGAATTTATGCAGGTAATCTGAGCTACACAACTACGGAAGAAACCCTCAGGGATATCTTTTCTTCATTCGGGGAAATCGTTTCCGTGAATCTTATAATTGACAAGGACACTCAGCAGTCAAAGGGCTTTGGATTCATTGAATTTGCCGATGATAGTGCCGCCGAGAAAGCTATTGCCGCCCAAAATGGAAAGGAACTGGACGGAAGAAAAATCCGCGTGAGCATGGCCGAGGAAAAAAAGGAGCGTGGTGCGTCTGGAAATGGATTCCGCCGGGATGGGGGAAGGAGAAATTTCGACCGCAGGGACAGAAATCCTAACAGAGGTTCCGAGCGAAGTTTCGACCGTGGAAGAGACCGTGATTGGGACAGAGACGACTCTTACTGATTAAGACAATTTTCAAAAATATCCGCATTTTGTTCTCCTCAAAATCCTCCGAATCCCTACCGATAATCAATGTATGGAAGTAGATTTTCATTCGGAAGATTTTCTGGAATACATCAAAAAGGATACATCCCGCGCTGATTTTATCCAGAACTGGCTCAAGGAACGTGGCATAGACTCACACAGGACGATAATTGACGGAAAAAATCATATTCTCGTGCAGTTTGCCCCTCAGTTTTATAATCCGCAGTTTAAAATCAAGACGGTTATCGCGCATTATGACCGTGTGGATGGAAGTCCCGGAGCCAATGACAACTCATCCTCGGACTGGCTTCTGATGAACTGGGCCGTGGAGCTGAATGCGATGAGAAGCTTCCATAACGTGCGCATTTATTTTACTGACGGCGAGGAGCTGGGATGGAATACCGGTGTGAGCGAGCAGGGTGCTTACGGTATTGCGAGTGTCTTCAAGCGGCTGGGCATTACGAGCGATGACGTTTATGTTTTCGACTGTTGTGGCCGAGGTGAGGTTCCTATTCTTTCAAGGACGGTTATTCCCGAAAAAGCTCCCAAACATTTTATAGAAGATTTTAATGACCTTTACGAACGCACGCAAGATTTACTTCGCCGATCATGTCCCGGTCGATGGATGAGTCTGCCTGTTCCGTATAGTGACAATGCGGCTTTTCTTGCATGTGGGATTCCCGCCGTTGCACTGACCATGCTTCCTGCTGACGAGGCCTCATCCTACGCAAGGGAGCTTCTTCGCAACAAGGAACTTGAGGACGCTGTTTTGAACAGGGAATCCTCCAAGAAAAAAAGGATAGAAACATCAAGTCCCGAGTATGGATATAAATCCAGGCTTCCCGCAACATGGAGACTTTTTCACACCGAAAATGACAATGCCGGATCACTCACCGACGTTAGTTGCAGAATTATGTCGAACATCCTCTTGACCCTGGCAGAGATGAAAACTCCGCTCAGGTAAAAATCACATCAGCGAGTCCCTTTGCAATGTAGAGAGTTTTTCCGTGACAGTCTGCATTTCCAGGGCCGCCTTGCTGATTGTCTGCGTGAGAGATGCAAAACTTTCTATGCCGCTTGAAATCTGCCGTATGGTGATTACAATCTGGTTGAAGGACTGTGTCTGCTCATCGATTATTTCGGAGATTTCATTTGATTTCAGCGACGTGACATCGGCCAAATCTTTTATTACGGAAAACTGCGACTCAAGATCTTCGGCAAGCACTGTCTCCTCCTGAATGCACCCGGTTCCTGTCTCAGATGATTCAATCAGATTTGCAAAAGATTTTTGTATGTTCTGAATGTACGAATTGATTTCATTGATGCTGTTTACCGTGCTGTTTGCAAGCCGCCTGATTTCAGTAGCGACGATATGGAAGTTGTGTCCCTCGTCTCCTGCGCTTACGGCCTCAAGCTCAGCATTAAAAGCGATGATTCTTGTCTGGTCAGCGATGTCGTTTATGATTGCAACGACGTCACCGATGTTTTCAATTTGAGTTCCAAGTTGTTTCATCACGCTCATGATTGAGTTGTTTGCCGCATCAATCTGCTTCATCTGTTCAATGATTTCTGAAAGCACGTTCATACTTGAGTTTACGTCCTGCACGGTTCCCTCGGCTCCAGACGTAACGGTCTCAATGTTTTTGGAAATGCTCTGGGAAAGTGAGTTGGAGTCTTCCATGGTCGCAAGAATTTCTTTGATTGACGCGCTCTGTGCAAGAGATGCCGATGAAAGCTGCTTTGCCGTTACGGAAAGATTGTTGCTCGTCTCACGAATGTTCATTCCGATTTTGTTTGCGGTTGAAAACATTCTTTTAAATCGCTCCACAATGCTGTTCAGAAGATAGATGTTGTATTGCATCTTGTCACCGATTGCTGTTTTCGAGATTGAGCCGGTCTCTCCCTCGGTGATGATTTTTGTGAGTGTGTTCGTGAGGGTGTCATTGCTTTCGCTTATATGGCTGTAAAAAATGAAGCACACAATCAGACTGATGACGATGTTCATTGCAACGGTAACGCTGATTCGGAAAATCTGCTGGCGGAAATTTAAAATCATTCCGTTCACTTCACTGTTACCTTGGAAAAGAATCGCACAGTAGGTTATGTTTGCGATGAGGGAGGGAAGAATTATAAACAGAACTGTTTTTGCGAGAAGTCCCATTCCGAAAAGACGCTTTTTCCTTATGTAGCGATTATCAAGGCCAAGCATCTCAAGTTCCTCAGCATATTTCTCGCAAATCTTGAGTGTCTGTGAATACGAAATCAGACTGACTATGTAGCATTGAAAAAGTCCGGCGATAAATACATGAAGTGTTGATGTCCATGAAAAACCGATTGCCGGAATCAAATGCATGGAGATGCAAATAAGCGAGTGAATTGCGAGAATGAAAATAAGGGATTCAATTGCTTTGATTTTTGGAAATGCCATTATGTCTTCAAAAAGAGCCGTACGGTCGCCTGTACTGTCCATTCCTCCGCTTTGCCATGTGAGTATTTTCTCATTGATGTCGGATGCGATGAGCCTGTTGATGAGTGGAGAAAAAAGCAGCTTTGATATTATGAGGATCGGGATGGTGACAAGTGCCGCCCAAAAAATCTGTGACGGTGAAAGAAGTCCGCATATAATTATGTAAATAAAAAGAAGCGCGGAGGAAAGCATGTCCGGAATCAATGTGGTTCGTATGATTTCCTCGTAAAAATTTGGAGTCTCTTTTTTTTCTTCTTCATCGTTTATTCTGTCTGCGTCCGCTTCAAGTGATTGTATGTTTGTCTGTTCAGTGTTCATATCTACTCCTAAAATTCGTCCGTTGGTTTTTCAGAATCTAAAGTTTTTCCGTTATGGTTTCAATTTCTTTTAGTCCTGAAAGCCGTTTTGCATTGGATTCAAGAATCTGTGCCGTGCTTATGATTGCCCTTGTTGATTCGGAGAAATTCTCAATGCTGTGGCTTACTTGGTGCAGGGTTGCGACAATCTGACCGAATGCCTCTGATTCCTGCCCGATTCTGTTTTTGATTTCCTCAGCCGAACCAGCATTTTTTGTTGCCGATGCGCTGATGTGCGAGAAATTGTTTTCAAGGATTCGGACAAGATCCATTCCATGATTAATTTGCGTCGTACAGTTTTGTGATGATTGCAGAAGGTGGTTTGACGCTTCCTGAATTTCCTTGATTCTTTCCTTGATTTCTTTTGTACTGTCCATGGTTCCGTTTGCAAGACGACGGATTTCGTTTGAAACATTCCTGAAGTTGCGTCCGTTTTCGCGAACTGTGGTGGATTCAAGTTCCGCATTAAACGCGATGATTTTTGTCTGGTCGGCAACAGAATTGATTATTGTGACGATGTCCCAGATGTTGTTAATCTGCTCACTGACTTCACGGATTCCTTTTGTTGTCGCTTCATTTGCCCTTGCGATTTCCACCATCTTTACAAGATTGTCAATGAGCAGCTGGGTTCCGTTCTGTACATTCTCGGCTGTCTTTGATGCGACTTCATTTACATCTGAAATTTTTGTCTCAATTTTTTTTGAAAGACTGTCCGCGGCTTCCATTGTTGAGACTATCTCGCTGGTTCCCGTGGACTGTTCCATTGCGGTTGTCTCAGACTGATTCGAAATGTCCAGCAGAAGATTTGCGGATGAGTTTATTTTCACACCGATGTCTATTGAATTTGAAAGTATGCTCTTGAAATAAAGCAGTGTCTGGTTCACGAGATAATGGCTGTATGTGATTTTGTCCGTGAGATCCGTGTCCAGAATTTCAAGCGAAGTCAAATCCTGTTTTTCCATGGCCTCAAGTGTGGCGCACATTTTTTTGTTATTTGTTTCCGTCAAAATATAGTACATTATTGCGATTACGGCGACGGTTAAAAAGTTTAGTCCTGTTGTGTACATCATTCTGCGGAGTCCGATTCCCGGTACTGAAATCATTGTAGTTCCATCGTGCACGGGATAAGCGGTGGCAAGCGCGTAGATTGCGATGAGACTCGTAAAAATAATCGGAATGCAGATAAAGGCAAAGAATTGTGCGTTTGCGCTGATTCCAAAAACTTTTTTTGCCATTACTTCCTTTCTTCCTGAAAGCGAGCGGACAATCTTGTAAATGTCTTCCTGACAAAAAAGTCTGCAAAGCATATATCCTTCGAGCGTGCTCATGTAAGCTCCGTATATACATTCCAGCAGTGAGAGTAAGATTATGTTTTTGGGCAGCTTGAGGTAAAAATGATAGACCGCGGAAAGAATGCCGGCTCCTCCGACAAAGAAAATCAGCGTGAGTATGCCGCATAGGACAGGAACCTTTGAGACTTCCTTGAGCACGGATATTTTTTCGTTGTCGTCCATCGAGCGTGAATTGAAATCTGCAAGAGCTGCGTCCGCCTTTGCATAAGTTGTGAATCCTGCCAAAAGGCCAAGTGTAAACTGTAATCCCAAAACAATCAGCACGACGTATTTGACTGCCGGAACGACAATCCGCAACGGAATCTGCGTGGCTACGAGAGAGTAGACGAATAAGAGAAATCCTGAAACGACATTCGGTATGACAATTTTGTCTGTAATTCTTCTGCTTAATTTTTTTTGCTTTATTTCTTCCATTTTATTCCCCGCCTAGTTCGCCTGATTTTCGTACTGATTTTCACTTTGGAATTTTATTTTGCTCAGATGATTTGAGTCAATCCGGAGGTTCTGTACTGTTTCCGCAATAATTCTGGTTGAGTCGTTGAATTTTTCAACACCCATGCCGATCTGCTGCAGCTTCTGAACAATGCCAGAAAAATAATCTGACTGCGAGTTGATTACCGACTGAATTTTTTCAGATGCGCTTTGTGTCAAAAATGCAGAATCCTTGATCAGCCTGAATTTTTCCTCAAGCTCCACGGTCAGGTCGTTTCCTTCTTTTATCTTGTCGGTGCAGTCCTGTCCCTTGTGAATCAGCTCATTGCTTGAGTCCTGAATCTTCAGAATCTGTCCTCGGATTTCTTTTGTGAGCTGGATAACATTATCGGCAAGGGTTCTGATGTCACGAGCGACGTTCTTGAATTTATCTTTTCCCTCGCTTATGCTCTCGGCCTCAAGTTCCGCATTGAACGCGATAATTTTTGTCTGGTCCGCAACACCGTCAATCAAATTTACAATGTCCCAGATGCTCTTGATTTTACCGGAAAGACTCTGCATACCCAAAATGGATGTTTGATTTGAGTCCGTAATTTCTCGCATCTTCTCTAGATTCTGTGTTATGGATTCTGAGTCGAAATCAATGTTCTCGGATGTTTTTCTTGCGACATTATTTACTTCAACAATCTTCTTGCCGATGGATTTTGAAAGTTTGTCCGCACTTTCCATGGTCGCAATTATTTCTTTTACGGATGCGGTCTGCTCAATGGCGGTTGCGGCTGTCTCTTCTGCGATGGAAGAAAGATTTTGAGTCGCGACTGTGATTTCTTCATTCGTTGATGCAGCCTGCGAGATGATGGATGAGAACAACATGATGGTTTGATTTACAAGATAAATCGTATATGAGATTTCCGTGGAGAGGTCCAGCGGGATAAGGCCTGTCTTTTTACCCTGCGAATTCTTTATGGAAAGCAGAGCCTTTTGCATTGTCTCGGAGTATTTTTTTATCCTGCGGAAATAAACGAATGCGGAAAGCGCAAGGAAAACGATGTTTGCAATCGAGAGCAAGATAAAATGAACAGGACCACGGAATTTTGTGATGTTTCCATTGCCTGCATTAAGTTTGGTAAAGTCAAGCTGGAAGGTTGTGAGGTTTAGGAAACTCAATGCCGAGCAAATCAAAAACGGAACTACAACGTATGCCAGAAACAAAAATGTAAGAGATTTTCCCAAGTGTCTTTTCTCTGGTCCGATGTGCTGCGAAAGTCCTTTTTTTACAATGCGGATTGATTTCGGATAGCAGAAAACCTCCTGAACTGTGTAGGTGAAAAGTAATGCATAGAAGGAGGACAAAACTGCCGCAAGGAAAAATGTAAACGCAATTTTAAAGTCCAGATTCTGTCTGAAATACAGATAGCATGAAAGGGATATGCCGCTGAGCACGAAATAGATGAATGTGCATGTGGATTTCGAAAACGGATATTGAAGAAGCCCGTTCAGCAATTCTGATCTTTCGGATGGAGTTGTTGTGTCGTTCTGGAATTTCTCAAGGCCGTCGGAAAGTTTTCCTGTAATAAGAAAAGTTGTGATAGGAGATAAAACGACCTCACAGATTATAAAACAAAGGAGGAGAAGTTTAAGACATCCAAAAAAGGCATTTCTTGGCAAGGGGAAAACAGCCTGAGTGTAGATAAACGTGAAAAGCGTGAGAGGAATATCCAGGAGAATTTGTGTTCTATAAACAAAGACACTGAAAGATTCCTTGTTGCTCTGCTTGAATATTTTTTTTAAGAAATTCATTTTATTTGTCCCCCCGGTTTCCCTGAATTGTACTCAAAATGAATGCCGTGTTCTCAAGGTTTTCAGAAGCATCGCTTATTGTTTTTGCGGACTGGCTGAAATCATCAAATCCCTGGCTGAGTTGTTTTAGAGTCTCGCTTATTTGCAAGAATGTCGCATCCTGGGAATATGTCGTTTCCTGAATGTCAGTCGCACTTTCCGCCGTAATCTTACTTGATGTCGTAAGTTTCTCAAAGTTTTCCTCAAGTCCGGCAAAGAGCGTGCTTCCTTCACGGATTTTTTCGGTTCCACCCTCAGAGCTTATGATGAGGTTATCAGAGGAGTGTTGTATTCCGATTATCCTGCTGCGGATTTCTTTTGTGGAATCCGTGATTGTAGACGCAAGTCTTCGGATTTCCGTCGCAACGATGTGGAAGTTCTCTCCGCTGTCTCCTGCCGTGGTCGCTTCAATCTCTGCGTTGAAAGCGATGATTCTTGTTTTTTCGGCAATGGAGTCGATGGTGCTGATTATGCTCCACACTTTGTCAATGTTGCCACTTAGATTTTTGATTCCGGTAATTGTCTCAAGGTTTGCGGACGTAATCTCATCAATTTTGTTTATGCTCTGTTTTAGAATGTATGAGCCCTCAAGGACATTGTCCAGTGTCGCTTCTGCCGCCGTGGAAACCTCCTTTATGCTTCTGAGAATATCCGCGAGCATTTCTTTCATGGAAGCCATGGAATTCACACATTCCTTTACGCTCTTCGCTTGTACGGCTGCATTTGTAGCTGTTTCCTTTGCCGATATCGTCAGGTCCTGGGTTGAGTTGAAAAGGCTGTCGCTTGTTTTTGTTACGTCATCAGTAATGCTCTTCAAATACGAAATGATTTCATTGATGATGTAAATTGTATATGAAATTTCCGTTCCCAAATCAGTAGGAATGAATGTGCTTCGGTTTTCGGCGCCGGTGTTTATTTTTTCCAGAATCTCGTTCACCTTTTTTATATCATGGCTGATGTGTCTGTAAAATAAACTGGCGGTCATAATGGCCTGTAAGACATTAAAAATCAAAAGCAGGAGAAAATGCATGCAGAACATTTTTTCCTCAACTGGGTGAAAATGCTGTTTTATAAGAGCGACACATTGAATCAAGTTTATGAAAATCGCAGGGAAGACAACGTGATAAAAAACTCTCGTGTACATTTTCATTCCGTAGACTTTTCTTCTGTGCACATCCGCAGAATTGATTCCTGTTTTTATCAGGTCGAAATTTTTCTTTGAACAGATTCCCTCGGAGTAACAGTAGGTCATTACGCCCACATTAAACGAGGCATAGAACGTGGGGATAAAAGTGTAAATCTGAAGGTAAAGCGGCATGTGAAGGAAAATACAGAGCACGGCAAAGCAGCAGATAATCATAAATATGAAAACAAAAATATTGTGCAGGCATATTTTCAATGGAAGAGCCATGAGCTCCTGTGCCAGAAGAGTTCGGTCCTGCTCGTTCATTGTTCCGGTTTGTTCCAGCTTATTTGAAATGTTCTGCGTAATCAAACGGTTGGTGAATCTTTCTATTATCAAAACACCAAACAGTATGAAGGAGATGAAAATCAATTCGGTCAGAATCATATTTTTTACTCCGCTTCCGTATTGCGTCATTCCAGAAAAATAAAATTCATAGATTGAAGCAATCAAAAGACCGGTCAAATTCGGTGCGATTGTGGAAATGTAGATTTCCTTTTCAAGACTCTTTGCTTTTTCTTTTCTTCTGTATTGTCCCATAATCAGTCTCCATTTATTTTGTTGTCAGAGCAAAAGAGCCGTCCCAGTTTTCAGGTGTTTCCTTTGCGTAGTTTTTGCATCTCTCAAGCAGAACCTTTGTTGCTTTGTCATTAGGATTCTGTGTGGATGCACTTGTGAAATAGTCCGATGCCAGCTGGAAATTTCCCATTACGTATTGGTTCATTCCTTTGTTGTAAAGCTCAATGAATACGGGATCCTCAATCGTGTCCGCAGAAGCAAGCTCATAGATTGCGACCGAAACAGATTTTCCCTTGACTTTTACGTTGTCCAAGTGCCGGGTATACTGCCCATCGTGCAAGTCCCTTTTTACGGATTCCGAAATGATGATGGGCGTTCCATAAATCTTCGTGAGCCCTTCGATTCTTGATGCAATGTTTACGTTGTCGCCGATTACCGTGTATTCTTTTTTCTCTTCGCTTCCGATTGAACCCACGATCGTTGTTCCGTAATGGATTCCAGTTCCAATGTCAAAGACATAACCGTCGGGCATCCTCAGATCAATTTCCATTTTATTAAGCGCTTCTCTCATTTCAAGGGCTGCATTTGCCGCACGGTTTCCGTTGTCCTCATAAGATTCAGGCGCACCGAAAAGAGCCATGATTGCGTCACCCATGAATTTGTCAACGGTTCCGCCGTATTTTTTTATGATGCCGCACATGATTGCAAAATACTGATTTAAAAATTCAACTACGTCTTCAGGCGCGTTGAGTTCGCTTATCGTCGTAAAATTTCTGATGTCACAGACAAGAACCGCGACGTCTCTTTTTTCTCCGACTGTGGTTGTTGCGGTCTCTTCCTCATTAATTATTTCATTGATGATTTTCGGAGGGAGGAAGTGACTGAACGCACGACGCATCTTTTTTTCAGCGAGCTCCATTTTATTGTAGCTGATTGCGTGATTCACAATCTTTGAGTAAACGGATACCAAAAAATTGAGTCTTTCCCTGGTGCGTCCGCTGATTGCGTCAATCTTTGTGTTTGCGACATGAATTGTAAAAACAGTGTCTGCAGAAGACTGAGTCGGGAATGCCTCGTAATTTTTGAGTCGTCCTGTGTTCGGCGAGATTGAGTTGTCCAGCTCTATGTTTGGTGATTTCTGCCAGTTGATTGAATCCTGCCTGGATGTTTTTGTCGCAAAGTCAGATTGACAGACGCAAATGAAATCATCCATCTCTGTGTCAGCGAGCATGAAGTTTCTGCTGTAGAATTGCATTGGAGTATCCGTGTTCACGATTATTCCGAGCGCATCATAACTATGGATTCCTGCAAGTGACTTAACAAGTTCCTTTATGAGGCGTGTGATGTCGAAATCAATGTTGCCTCCGTTGTATGCGCTTTTCACGATGTAGAGGTCGAAGAGTTCTCTGTCGAATGCTTTTATGGCAAGATTGATTATGTCCTCTTGGGTTGGTTTTTTCGCTCTTCCTGTTTTTTTCTCCGCCGCTTCGGTTTTGTCTTTTTTGCTTTCCGCGACAACTCTTTCAACAAGATTTGGAATCCTTTCAAGATTTCCTTCGTTAGGAACCATCAGCGCATTGCTCATGGAATTCTCCGCCCAGAATTTGTATACGGAGTTTTCTTCCGTCGCACAGATAATAATTCCCACGTCCCTGAATGACGTTGAGTTTTTCAGAATGCGCGAGATATTGTATCCGCTGATAATTGGAAGGTCAATGTAGACGATAACGCAATCAGGACGCTCGGTGTAAATTTTGTTCAATAAATCAAGACCGTCCACCGCGGCCGCTGTTTTATATCCTGCGTCATCGAATGTTTTTATAAGGAGATTTCTCATGGTGGCGGAATCGAATGCCACAAGTATCTTTTTGCTTTTACTCACCTAAAAACTCCTTGACAGTCTCAAGCAGATTGCCACGCTGGAAATCGGATTTGACAATAAACTCCTGTGCGCCAGCCTCAATAAAACTGTCTCTTGCTGTTTCGTCATAAACGCCGGAAACCACAATGACAGGAATGTTCTCGTATTCTTCCATGCGCCTTATATTGCTCAGGAAAACAAGTCCGTCCATCCTCGGCATTTTGATGTCGGTAATAACGGCGTCAATGTGTCCCTTACGCATTTTGTCCAGAGCTTCTATTCCATCTGCGGCGGTCTCAACAGAATATCCGTCGGCTTCAAAAATCATCTGCTCAATCTGTCGTGTTGTGACGGAATCTTCCACCACAAGAATCCTTCTGATTTTTTCCTTGTTGCGGCTCTTGTATTTTTTTATGTCGTAGGCAATCTGGCCTTTTAAGCGTCGCATTATGTCGGGCGTGTTCAAAATCGGGATGATTGAATAATTTTCATCATAGACAACACCCTGCAACGCCTCCATTTTTTTCAGGAGCGGCGGCAATGGATTCACAACTACATTCTCATATTGCTCGATTGATTCCACCATGATTCCAAGCTGTATGTTCAGATATTCCACCACGATAATTGGAGTGATGTCCGAGCGATGTTCTCCTCCGATGAGTGATGAAAGACTGTAGACCGGAATGAGCTGGTTGTGGATGCTCACGTAAGTCTGATTTTGAAGCATGGTAAAATCTTTCGGCTCTGCGTTCATAATCTCAACTATGTAGTGAGATGGAATCATCAGCTTCATGTTTCCGCAGTGCACAAAAAGTCCCTGCTGGGTTGCAAGCGAAAGGGGAACCGTAAGTTCGAAACTTGTGCCGGAATCTTTTTCCGTATTGATTCGTATTCGTCCCTTGATTTTTTCCATGTTTGTTCGAACGATGTCCAGTCCCAATCCGCGTCCGGAAAGCTCCGTCGGTGAGTCCAAGGTAGAGAATCCTGATTCAAAAATGAATTGCTCAAGTTCCTTTTCCGACATCTTTGCGATCGCATCTTTTTCTTTCGGATGAATCTGAATTGCTTTTTCACGAATTTTGTCAAACTGAATTCCGCGTCCGTCATCGCTTACCGTAATGATGATGCTGTTTGAGATTTCCCTTGCACAGACGGAGACAAGTCCTTTTTCTTTTTTTCCTTTGCTCTTTCTTTCATCAGGATTTTCAATTCCGTGGTCAATGCAGTTTCTCACGAGATGCATCAAAATCACCTGCACGTTTTCAAGAACGGTTTTATCAAGCACGAAATCCGTGTCAGGAATATTGAAGTCAATTTTCTTTGAAAGTTTTTTTGAGTCTGTCTCAACCTCTCGTCTTAGAGGCGAAAGAATTATGTTCAGAGGAAGCATCCTCAGGTTCAGGAGCTGGTGCTGTGTGTCGAAGATTGCAGTTTCGGTTTGGAGCATGTCCTCTTTAAGTTGTTTAGGAAGTTCCCTGAGCCCATGCCCCTCATTTGATGTGAGCCTTGACTCAAATTCCTCCAGCTGATGCTTGAACCTGAACTGCCGGATTATGAGGTTGTCAAACGAGCGAATAATGTCGTTGATTTTTGCAATGTCGATTCGGACTGACGAAATGTTTTCAAGCGACTCTTCCTCCAAAATGTTTTTTCCCTTGTTGGACGCCTCATCGTCAATGTTGAGTTCTTCGGGTGAAAAGAATATTCCTGCGGCGGCTTTTTTCAGAACGTTTCTGAACCGGCTTACATCAATTCTGTCGTCTTTTTCATCGGAGATATTTTTTAGCACTTTTTTGATGCAGTCCGTTGTTGCGAAAGTAAGCTGCATGAGATTGTCGCTGAGCTCAAATTTTTCATCGTGAAGGCCTTTAAGCACATCCTCAAGTCCATGGGAAAGCTGTTCGATTGCTGGAAAGCCCATCATCCTTGCGGTTCCCTTTATGGTATGAAGCTCGCGGAGGAGGGCAGAAAGACGCTCTTTGCTCTTTGGCGATTTTTTCAGGAGAATGATTCCGTTGTTTATGGCATCAATGTGCTCGCGTGTTTCGTCTATAAATTCTTCTATAAAATCTGTCTTTGAAAACGGCATCTTATTCTTCCTCGCTCAAAAATGACTCGCAGCTCTTTAAGAAATAATCCTCGCTGAAAGAGTCCATAAGAAAAGTATAGCACATTTTCTTTTTTTTCGCATAGTCCTTCAGCACCTTCGAGCATTTTGAAAAATTATCTCTGCTCATCTTTTGTTTTCCATTTTTTCTTCCTAACATTCCTAGCTGAAAGAATGCCGGCCAGAAGTCAGGATTTATTATGGAAGATTTCATGAAAAATTTCTCCGCGTCGTCCAGATTGTTTTTTTTCATTTCAATTATTCCACTCAGGTAAAGAATCAAGTCGGCGGAATCCGGGCGGTAATTTGCGGTGGAAAGAATCTTCCGTGCTTCATCCGCTTTTCCTTCGTCTATTTTTTCCTTAATCTTTTTATACAAAGCATCAATTGTTAAATTTCCTGAGGAAGTTGTCTGTGTTTCTGCTGCTTCAGAATTTGTTTCATCGCTTGGTTTGGGACGGAGAGTTTTTTTTCTGAGGAATTCTTTCTTCTCTTCATCGCTGACTTTTCTGAGGAAATAAACTGTGTCCCAGTGGTCCTTTATGAGCGGGATGCTTTCATCGCAGTTCACGCTGGCAATCTCATTTACGGAGATAAAAAGAAGCCCTCCCTTTTTCAAAGCCCTGCACATCTTTTTTATTACATCATTACGTGTCTCGTTGTCAAAGTAGATGAAAACATTCCGCATAAAGAGTATGTCCACGGATTCTTCCTGCATTGGAAAGATTGTGTCCACGGCGAGATTGAATTTCGAGATGTGTATTTTGGAAAGCGTCTCGGCTGAGGTCTTGAAGCATTTCGGATGGTAGTCGCCGATTTCTGAGAGCATGGAAAAAAAGGAGCTGCCCTCTGTCCTGAATGCATGGGGAGGGTATGAGCCTGCCTTCATTGCTCTCATCGCATTTTCATCAATGTCGGTCGCATAGATTTCAGCATCGCACCCGCAGTGTTTTGCAAGCGCAAGGAGTGAGAGAGCTTCTTCCCCTGTGGAACATGCCGCGCTCCAAATTACAGGTTTCCATCCGCATTTGAAGACATGCTTTTCCAGATAATCAAATTGCTTTTCCTCTCTGAAAAAATATGTTTCGTTTATGGCGGCCTCGTCAATCACCAGAATCAATTCTTCATTGTCGGACTCAAGCTTTGAGAGATATTCTGAATATGAGATCCCAAGTTCGTTTATTCGGCTTTGTACAAACTTGGCGATAAAACTTCGGTGTGAAAAACTCACATTGATTCCGCTTTTCTCTCGAATTAAGCGCATCAGTTCTTCTTCAAAATCTTCCATCAGCCTCTCTCCCGGAATCCTACTGCCCAATTATTTCCCGAATATGGGGAACAATATCTGCCAAAGCCTTTACAGCGATCGCATGGCCGTTTTCAATTGCAGCCCGTGGCATCCCATAAACAACACATGAAGCCTCATCCTCACAGATTGTATATCCACCTTTTTCTTTTACAGACGCACATCCCTCGTCTCCGTCGCGGCCCATTCCAGTAAGAAGCACGGCAATGAGTTTGCGGCCAAAAATCTCGGATGCAGAAGTGAAGAGTTTGTCCACTGCGGGTTTTAAGAAATGTATGGCTTCAGAGTCATCGAGAGAGAACTGGCATACAGATTCTCCGCTGGCATCTTTCTTTATTACAAGATGCTTTTGAGCAGGCGCGATATAAAAAATCCCGCTTCGTGCTTTTTCTCCGTCCTCCGCAAGTTTTACGTTGCATCCTGTGTTCGTGGAAAGCCAGTGTGCCAGCTGCTCGTCAAATCCCGCGTCTATGTGCTGTGTGATTGCGACTGGGAGAGGAAAATTCGGTCCCATATTTTTTATGATTTCTAAAAGTGTCGAAGGTCCTCCGGTTGAAGAACCCATCACAATCATCTTGTAGTCATGTCTTATCCAATCGCTGATTTGCACGGCATTGAATGTTTCCTTTGGTTGCAGGATGTTGTCATTGGAGGCGTTTGTGTCAACGTTGGTTTCGGTGCTCTCTTCTTTTTCTTCGGACTCATCGGATTCGCGCTCGGCAATATTTGTTTCCGTGCTGTCTCCGTTTGTTTTTTTTCGGCTCATTACAATCTGCGCAAGACGGTCACAGAAAAAATTCAGGAGGGACTCTTCCATTTTGTCTACGGCCGGTTTTTTGATTATGTCAACGGCACCTGCTTCAAGACATCTGTAGCCGGTCTCCACATCATCTTCGGAGGTGAAAGCGACGATTGTCGGTGAGGATACGGACATGATTTTTTTGCTCGCCTCAATTCCGTCCATGATAGGCATTTTCAAATCCATCAGAATCAGTTCGGGCGTTAGTTCCTCGTTCCTTCTGATGGCACGCTCACCATTGTCCGCAAACCCGACCACATCAAAACGTCCGTCATTTTTCAAAATACCTTGGATGAGAGCTCTCACGACACCGGAATCATCCACAATCATGGTTCTAATCATTTTTTGCCTCCGGTACAAAATCTTTTGCCGGATTCAAATCTTCTTCCATGCACTGCTCAAGAAGTTTCTCAATGTTGACGAGATACTGAATCTTGTCCTCACAGAACCTGCATGCGGTGATTCCTTTTTTTCTCAGGGACATTCCCAAAATTGACGAGTTGACTTTCATTTCACAAAGCGCAATCTGCTGCACGACAGGAACGATCGAAGTTTTTAGGACGACAGGGATTTCGGTCTTGATTTCTATTTCCGTGACCGGTGTGCCAAGCTGCTCCATGGAAAAAATCCTGCATATGCAAGAATCAAAATTACATTCCCTTAGTCCTTTTTTTGCGGCAAGCGAACTTTTTCCGGAGAACATTGTGTAAGTGCTTTCCGAAATCATCAGCTGAGGAATTAAAATTTCTATTTTGCCGTAAGGAAGACAGGCAAATCGTTTACTCGCTTTCAAGGTCTGTCCTTATTTTTTCCAGTATGCCCGGAATGTCAAGAATAGGTGCCGTCACTCCATCAAAGGAAATTGCGCCACTGAAAAACGGTGTGTCATTCTGATTTGAAAGAGTCTGTATCGTCACATCGGAACTGCTGTGAAATTCTTGGATGTCCGTTACCTGTATGCTCAGATTGTTTGAGTCCTTTAAAATCATAAAGAGCTTTGAGTCTTGTCTTTCGTTGTTGATGAAAAATGAAAGATCGAGGACCGCATAAGGAATACCGTAGCTGTTTAGAATTCCCCGGATGTAGGGAGGCACAAAGGGCATGGGGAAAATCTCGTTGTTTCTCAGTATCTCCCGCACGTCGGATGAGTTGATTGCGTAAAAATCTTTGCCGGCTTTAAACACCAGCCACGAAGCGGCATTTTCATCAATATTAACCGCCTCAAGCATTTCCTGCTCTTCAAGTATTTCCTCTAAAAGTTCATCGCTCATATTCCAAGCTTCTCCCGCTTTTTTCCTTTTCTTCTATTATATCATACATTTTGTAAGATTCAAGGGATTTTTTCAATCCGAGGTATTTTTCAGTCCCAAATTATTAATTTTTGTTAAGAGTCCACTCTCCGTATTCGTCCTCAACTTTTACCTTCATGCTGGACATAGGCTTCCATACGATTGAAAATGACATGCTCGGATCAAAGCTGTACTGCCTGATTCCAGATTCGGTTGTGAGCCTTGGATTTATGCTGAATGATGCGGCCAGATCCCAGTCGCAGAGAGAGTGAGTCATGGTGACTTTAAGGTTCTTGAGTTTGAATCCTGAGTTTTTTCTTTTAATCTGGTCAGGATCGAAGAATGTGTCGTCGCCCCAGAATGCGAATGAGTTAAACAGGTCTACGAAAAGATTTGTCTCTCCCGGAATTTGGATGGATGAGTTTGTGAGTCCCTGGAAGTAACGGTAGATTACGCTGTTTCTTGATTCCGAGCTGAACGTGAGATTCAGGAAATCGTTTATTTTGAAAGTGAGTGCGGGTGTGAATTTGAAATAGCTGTTCGTCGGTCTGAGACAGTCGTAGACTACGGATGTGCTGAGTCCCGCGGTGAGGGCGATTTTTGAATTCCACCAGTTGAATGTCTTGCCAGAGATTGAGTAGGAAAGGCTTGCGTTGTCTGGGAGAAATTCTTTGTAGCTTCTTGCGGACCATCCGGACTCATCATCGAAGTCATATCCATAGGTTGTGGACATGACATAAGAAAGCGAGAGATTTTTCCATGAGAGCGAAAGCTTTAGTGCGTCGGCCTCGTAATCTTCCCAGTTGTAGTTGAATGATTCCGTGAAAGTCAGGGCGTTTTGAGTTCCCTTGAAAAAAGTCATCGTTGCGCTCTGTTTGAGAAGATCACGGGTCCATGTTGAAGAACCGTCCGAGGCATCCGTCTTTTTTATGCCGCTTGAAAACGATGTAGTAATATATGGGAAAACAAGATTCAGCACTGCCGAATATGAGTCGCTTTGTGGCGGCAGCGTTGTTGAGAGCGTGAGTGTCTGTGAAAAATCCTCGGACTCTTTTGCGGAGATGTTTGCTGAAAGTGTGTGTGTGGTAATGCATTCATCATCGCTTAAATCCGGCGGCAAGAAATCCCACTCAGGATTTTCCATGTCACCAAGGAATTCCGTCCTGATGAGTTTTGCGTTTGTGTTCCAAGTGAGTGAAGAGTCGGAAAGAAGCTCGGTATATATGAACGGCTTGAAACTGATTTTATTGCTCTCGTTCAAATCCATGGAAAATGCGTTGTAGTCCGATTTCCGGATGCTCTGTGCGGACGTGTCGCTGTAACCGCTCAAATTCGGATGCGACTGATATGACGGTGAAAAAGAAAGCTCGTTGCTCATTGAGAAAAAGGTGCCTCTGTAGCTGAGCGAGCTGGAAACGGAGAGAGGTGCTTTTATCTGATAGTACGTGGACTGTACTTTTGACCATTTGAAATCTTCCGGCACGGTAAGGTCGGATGCGTCGTAAGAAATCTGTGTCGTGAACTGAGGCGAAAGGGAATATGTGAGGTCGTATTTTAATCCTGCAATATCCTGCACTTTTAATTTAGAGCTTTCCGAAAGAGATGGCAATGCGTCATCAGGAAGCAAAGGTTCTTTCTCCGCAGATTTTTCATCCTCAGATTTTTTTTCGTCGCTTGTTTCTTTTTTTTCTTCCGCAGATTTTTCATCAGTTTCTTCTGTTTCCAGATATTGCGGAATGTCCAGGGCAATGGGAAACTGAGCCGGACTTTTTTTGGTCGCTTTTTTATCTTCGTCGGAATATGAGAAAATTGTTCCGCTTATTCTTCCGTTGAACTTGATCGGAGTTACTTGCGAGGGATAGTAAAAAAGTCTTTCCGGCGTGTACGATCTCCAGTTGTCGCTGCTGGTGAGGGTCGCCGACTTTGAGCTGAATACAAGCGTGGAGGAAATGGAGCTGAGCGCAAGCGACGTGATGTAAGGTTTCATGGATTCCGAAATTGTCGCGTTGTAAGATGCCGATGCGTCCCACGAGAATGACGTGACCATATTTGTGCTTGTCTCTTTTTCTTCTTCGGCACCGCTCATCAAAAATCCGATCCAGTCCATGTATTCGGTTCGCTCCAAAAAATCTCCTTTGAAATACGGGTCGGAGTAAATGGGGAAACTCAGTTTGAAATTGAATGGCTTTGAAATGGAGAACGCAAGATTTCCGGCGTATCGGAAGGGAAGTGCGAGGCCCATGAAATTCGATGCGTCCTTGTGAATTTCCCCGGATGATGAGTAGGGGGTATATGTGTCGTCGCCTCCTGGAAAAATTGTGCGGCTGAATCCCACGTCAAAAAATCCGTTCAGCGAGCTTATGTACTCTGTGGGCTTCATCAGTCCCTCAATTCCAATCATGCCTCCGAGCGTCGTGTAATAGTCGCCCATCACTTTCAGGTAGCTTCCGTTCGATTCAGTTTCGTCCTCATCCAGATTGTGCAGCACAAGTCCCTCACGCTTTTGTTTTTTCAGAGTCGTCGCCTTAAGAAAGTTAAAGAGTGCCGCGCTTGTACTGTCGCTGTCTGAACTTGATTTTGTGTCCAAGGGTTTCCTTCCAACAAGATAGGTCGTTGTGTTGAAGTAATGTCCACGGCGCTTGTCGTAACCGAACGAGGGATTAAAAATCAGCTCGTCCTTTGGATAATAGAATGCGGGAAGATAGAGAATCGGAATGTGTCCGATGTAAAGCACGGCGTTGAAAAAAGCGAACTCTCCTCCCGGCAGCACCCAGATTTTTGATGCGTGGATTTTCCAGTGAGGATCCTTTTCGTCGCAAAATGTCAGGTCCGCTTTTTTAAAAACGATTGTATTGGTGGAGTCGCGCCCGAAAATGGATGCGTCAACAATCAGAGAGGAACCGGATGGAAGATTGATTGCGTCTGAACTCGTCTGGATTACACGTCCGCCGTCGAAAATACCTTCAAGGGTATCTGTGTTGAAAAGAAGGGTTTCCGCCGTGATGTTCTGCGCGCCTTCCGAGCCGCCTGTCTGTTGTAAAGTTACGTTCCCGCTTGCGTATAGCATTTTTGTGGAGCGGCTGTATGTGATTTTTGACGCGGTGATTTTTGTTACCGTGTTTCCTTGCGTTACTGAGATTGAGACGGCTCCGGTAAGGACAATCTCCTCGTCTCCCGTGTCAGGATTTTTTACGTACTCTGTTTTTTGCGCGTTTTCTATTTTGATTGTGGCTGAATTTTGTGCCTGTGCAATCATGTGCATGGAAAGAAGGACGCATAAAAGGAGCGTTATTTTTTTTGAGGCGATTTTTTTTATCAATTTTGCGAGGCCTTCAAAAATCATCTCAGTGTGTTTCCAGATATTCCTTTATGAATTTTCCGGTGTGGCTTTCCTTCACTTTTGCAATCTGCTCCGGTGTTCCCTTTGCGACCACATTTCCTCCGCGGAATCCACCTTCGGGTCCAAGGTCAATTATATAGTCCGCCTGACAGATTACGTCCATGTTGTGCTCAATCATCACAACGGAATTTCCTTTGTCCACGAGTTTTTGAATTACGTCCATGAGCTGCTTGATGTCCACGAAATGAAGTCCGGTTGTCGGCTCGTCAAGAATGTAGAGTGTCTTTCCTGTGGACGGACGTGAAAGCTCCGACGCAAGTTTGACTCTCTGTGCCTCACCTCCGCTTAATGTGAGCGCGTTCTGTCCAAGCTGGATGTAACCGAGACCCACGTTTTTAAGCGTCTCAAGTTTCCGAGCGATGTGGGGAATGGAGCTGAAAAAATCCGCCGCGTCCTCAATGGTCATGTCCAGCACGTCGCTGATTGACTTTCCCTTGTAGAGTATGTCGAGCGTCTCCTGATTGAATCTCTTTCCGTGGCATACGTCGCACTGGATGAAAACGTCAGGCAAAAAGTTCATCTCAATCGTGATTGTTCCGGCTCCCTGACAGTTCTCGCATCTTCCGCCCTTCACGTTGAAAGAGAATCTTCCGCCCTTGTATCCGCGAGCCTTTGCTTCCGGCAGTGACGCGAACAACTCCCTGATTTTGTCAAACACTCCAATGTATGTGACCGGGTTGCTTCTTGGCGTGCGTCCGATGGGGCTCTGGTCAATGTTGATTACTTTGTCAATATGCTCAAGACCGGAAATCTTTTTGAAACTTCCTGCCTGCAATTCGCTTCCCATTATCTCTCTGCTTGCCGCCGGATAAAAAACGTCGCTGAGCAAAGTTGATTTTCCGCTTCCCGACACACCCGTGATGCATGTGAATGTTCCGAGTGGAATTTTCACGTCGATGTTTTTCAGATTATGCTCCGTCACTCCCTTGATTTCAATGAAGTGTCCGTTTCCGCTTCGTCTCTGTGCGGGAACATCCATCCTGATTTTTCCAGCGAGGTACTGACCCGTGATGCTGTCCTTTACCTGCATGACCTGTTTCGGTGTTCCGCTCGCCATGATTTTTCCACCATGCACTCCGGCTCCGGGTCCAATGTCAATGAGCCAGTCAGCAGTGCGCAGGGTCTGCTCGTCATGCTCAACTACGATGACGGTGTTGCCTAAATCGCGCAGATATGTGAGACTGTCAATCAGACGCTGGTTGTCCCTCTGGTGCAATCCGATCGAGGGCTCGTCAAGGATGTACATTACGCCCGTGAGTCCGCTTCCAATCTGTGTGGAAAGACGGATTCTCTGTGCCTCACCGCCGCTCAAAGTCGCCGCCGAACGCTGAAGTGTGAGATAATCAAGGCCCACATTTTTCAGGAAGGAAAGTCTGTTCTTGATTTCCTTTAAAATCTGTGCGGCAATCTTTTTTTCGGTCTCAGTCAAATCAAGCTTTTCAAAAAAATCAATCGTCTCAAGTACGGAAAGCTCCGTCAGGTCCCAGATGTTTTTTCCGCCGACAGTGACGCACAGTGCCTCCGACCTCAATCTTTTTCCGTGGCAGCTCGTACACTCTTTGTGTGACATATATTTTTCAAGCGATTCCCTTCCGCTGTCACCCCATGCCTCGGCATAGCGTCGCCTCATGTCACCCATCACGCCGATCCACGGACGGTTGTAAGTGCTCTGACCTTCGCCGCTCTGCTTGTGATAAATCCAGTGCATGTTTTTTGTAAGGTCACCGTTCCAGAGAAAATCAAATTGTTTTTTCGTCAGATTTTTCAAAGGCTCATCGAGAGAAAATCCTCCGGTCTCTGAGATTGCGGCAAACATCGCTCGGTTCCAAGCACCCTCAGGATTGTATGGCGCAAGTCCTCCCTCGTTGAATGAAAGATCCGTGTCCGGCATAATCAGGTCGCGGTCGAATTCCATTTTTTCACCAAGGCCCGTGCACTCAGGACAAGCTCCGAACGGATTGTTGAATGAAAAAAGTCTGGGCTGCAATTCCGGGATTGAGATACCGCAGTCGGGACATGCATTTTTCTGGCTGAAAAAAATCTCCTGCTCAATGTAGCTCGCGTCCCTGTCAAATGGAGTTCCCTTTGCGTCCAACGCAGCTGCGACATCGTTGTATGCATCATCCTCTTTGTTCACACGGCGCACAATCGTAATCACACCGTTGGATGCCTTTAGCGCGGTCTCCACTGAATCAGCAAGTCTCTTGCGCACATCATCCTTGAGCACAATGCGGTCCACGACAATTTCTATGGTATGTTTTTTCTGCTTGTCCAGCTTGATTGAATCCTCAAGCTCCACCATGAGTCCGTCAATCCTTGCGCGTGTGAAACCGGATTTTTTTGCGTCGTCCAAAATCTTCACGTGCTCGCCTTTTTTTCCACGGATGATTGGTGAGAGAATGGTGAGCTTGGTTCCCTTTTGCCATGAGAGCACTGTACCGATTATCTGGTCAATGGACTGCTCCTTGATTTCCCTTCCACACTGCGGACAATGTGCGTGACCGATGCGAGAAAAAAGCAGCCTGTAATAGTCGTAGATTTCCGTGACTGTTCCCACGGTTGAGCGCGGGTTTCTGTGGGTTGTCTTTTGTTCGATCGATATGGCGGGTGAGAGTCCCGTAATCAGATCGACATCGGGCTTGTCCATGCGTCCGAGAAATTGCCGTGCGTAGGATGAGAGACTTTCCATGTAGCGTCTCTGTCCTTCGGCAAAAAGTGTGTCGAAAGCGAGGGATGATTTTCCCGATCCCGAAAGTCCGCTGATTACCACAAGCTTGTTTCTAGGAAGCTCCACGTTTATGTTCTTGAGATTATGTTCCCTTGCGCCCTGAATTACGATTTTTTCGCCTTCCGTCACCGGATTGACTGCCACGTTTGTCTCTGATTTCATTCCATTAATATAGTAGAAAATGAAGATTTTATCAAGATAGGAGCTAGGGCGAGTGGAAAGCTTTACGAGTGGAAAGTGGAAAACGGAAAGTGGAAAGCTGGAGCGTAAAAAACCGAAATTTTTCAAAAAATTTTGTCATTTTGTTTACCGTGGCGAAGATTTGCGGCTATTACTATATGTGAAGGGATTTTTCCCCACATATCAAATTGTCGCAGGAGACGCTATGAGCATGTCAAAGTACAGAATCAAATCCGTGGACGAGCTGACCTTCACAGACGACGGAATGTTTCAGGCCGTGATGAGGGAGCCGGAAATCTGCTCCGAAGTGATAGAAAGGCTGCTTCATCTTAAGGTGAGTCGCATCGAGTACCCCGAGCTGGAGAAGACAATCGCGCCATATTTTTCGAGCAAGGGAGTCCGGCTGGATGTGTATCTGAAGGATCCGGAGAAAATCATCGACGTGGAGATGCAGTCCTATCCGCAGATTGAGCTGGGACTCAGGGCGCGATACTATCAGAATATGATGGACATAGACGGACTTGTCAAGGGGCAGGATTATACGGAGCTGAAGCCGAACTATGTTCTTTTCATCTGCAAGAATGATCCTTTCCGCGATGAGCAAGGCACTCCCCTTGGGCTTCCGAGCTACACTTTTGTAACTGGATGCGTGGAGGACAAGAGGGCGAATTTTAATGACAAAATCACGAAAGTGGTTTATAATGCAAGTGGGTA
>JAEEYO010000069.1 GCA_016288205.1 Treponema sp.
GGACCATACGACTGGGATTTGTTCCGCTATTACGCAGGACCCGTGCAGCAATGTGCGAATGTCTATCCAAAATGCTATGCCCAGGGATTTGCCGAGGGACTTAAATCTTCCGGTGAAAATGAGTGCATGAGTCTTGTGCGCTCTGCTTGGGCTGGAAGTCAAAAATACGGCGTGCTTACTTGGAGCGGAGACATCCATTCTGATTTCCGTGCATTCCGCGAAAACTTGCAGGCTGGACTTAACATGAGCATGGCAGGAATCCCTTGGTGGACTACCGACACCGGTGGTTTTGTTGGTGGAGATCCGAAGAGCGCTGAGTTCAGGGAACTGCTTGTGCGTTGGTTTGCATGGAGCGTTTTCTGTCCAGTAATGCGTATGCATGGAGAACGACCGCCGTACATTCCTCTTGAAAAGGGATGCGAAGTGATTAATGGAGTTCCGCAGTGGGGAAGCGCGCAGCCGAATGAAATCTGGTGCTTCGGGGATGAGAACTACGAGATAATGAAATCATTTATTTTGATGAGGGAAAGGCTCAGACCCTATATCAGAAAATGCATGAAGGACGCTTCTGAAACTGGAGCTCCTGTTGCACGTCCCATGTACTACGATTTCCCGGATGATGAGAAATGTGCCGTGATGACTGACCAGTATATGTTCGGTCCCGATCTGCTTGTGGCTCCCGTGATGGAGGAGGGCATGAAGGGGCGCTCGGTCTATCTGCCGCACTATCATCAGTGGAAGGATGCGAAAAGCGGAAAAGTGTACGACGGAGGAACCACGGTCATTGTGGACACACCCATTGACGTGATTCCTGTTTTCGTAAAGGATTCTGCGGATATCAGTGTGTGGGAAAATCGGAGGGAAAAATGAAAAGATTTTTTTTGATCATGATTCTGGTTCTTGCTAGCGGAGTAAGTTCCGTTTTTGCAGCTTCCATACATCAGATTACTCTTGGCGAAGAGGGTGAGTCCGTTCTTTTCTTTAACGACAGCGAGATTTATTTTATGCTGCCTTATGAAAAGAAAATGATGAAGCTTGACAGAAAACTTCTTGCCTATGACAAGGACGGATTTTTGAAACTGACTTTTAAAGGGCGACAGGCACTTATTATTGACGGCGAGGACAGAAGTCAGCTTTTCAAAGACTTCCGTACGGACGGAAAAAACAGCTATGACCGCTATTCAGATTCCGATGACGCAACAGGAGATGGAACTCCTTTCCATAGCTTCAATGTAAAATCCATTTCTGCCTCTTCCTTCTTAAAAGAAAAACAATACGGACAGGACATTGCATACGCGCCAATCAATCTTTTCAGGGCATTTGAAGTCGGTTGCCGATGTCATCCCTACTGGTGGAATTATTCTCATGTTCCGTGGGTTGAAGGAGTCAAGGGCTACGGGATAAACGAATCTATTTCCATTGAATTCAACAGTCCTGTATACGGATTTTCCATTCTTAACGGATATGCGGACATTAAGAACATGAAGCTCTTCAAGGAAAACAGCCGTGTAAAAAAATTGAAGGTGGAGGACCTGACAAACAAACTTGAATACACTATGGATTTTGAGGACAAGGTTTACTTCAATTACCTTGAGCTTTCAAAGCCCTCCAAATCAATTCGGCTTACAATCCTTGACGTTTACAAAGGAACAAAATATCAGGACACCTGCATTTCGGCGATGATTGAGAACACAAGTGCAAAGTCAAATTATGACTGGGAGACAAAAAATTTTGAGGAATACAAAGCCCTCTGCTCCTATTCGGACGACACAGCCCTTTTTGAAAAATATTTTGAATATGTTTCCCAACCTGCAGGACAGTCCTCAATCTATGAAAAAACGGAGACCGTGAAAAAGACAAAAAATCTTTTCAACAAGGATTTCTACTGGATAAATGATTATAGAAGCATTGAGGCATCGGAAGAATCAGACAGCCGCTATTCAAGCCTTACTTTTTCGCTGGGCTCAAATGCTTATGATTCCCAGAACGCGGAAATGTACGTCGATCAATTTGGTTACAAGCATCTGAAACTTTTTGATAAAAACATGAGGCTTGAGCATCACTTCACCATCATTGACACATATACCGCCCAAGTGATTGAAAGTAAATATTCATGGGTGTACGAGCCGAATTTGTTCCGCTACGCTTTTTTTGAGCATAAGGCTGAATTCCTGAAAGATGACAAGGAGGCTGTTAAAAAATATTTTTCGGAACCTTCATTCAGACAAAACAATGGCGACAAGATTAAGTCTTACAAAGTCTCGTCATATCTGAAAGAGGGAAAAACTTCTTATGCTGCCGAAAACACCGGAAAAATATATGCCATGCCTGTAAATTACAGCGAGGTTAAATTGTGGAGCAATCAGATACGGCCGTGGGCAGAGGGAAAGAAAGATGCCGGCATCGGTGAGACCTTTGAGTTCGACATGTCCTATTCCGCCAGACAGGAGTGGGACATCCGCATTCTTAACGGATATGTTGATCCTTTAAAACCGCATCTTTTCAAAGAAAACAACCGCATCAAAAAAGCACGGCTTGAAACCGACACGGGAATCAAAAAGGAATTTGAGTTCCGGGATGAAGTTGAGTTCACGCAGATTATTCTTCCGAATGATGTGAAACATGTGAAGCTGACAATTCTTGAAGTTTACAAGGGAACAAAATATCAGGACACGTGCATAACATCCGTGGAAGTTGCCGAAAAAGCCAACGAAAAATAAGGGCACTTCGAAACACTCATAGCGCAGATTTTCATGCAGGAAGGATATCCGTCTTGAATCCGGTCTCCGCCTCAAAATCTGCGACACATTCTTTTTGAAGCTCGAGCAGAAGATTTCCGTCCTTTCCTCCGACCGGCTTTCCGTCAATGTGGCTTACCCTCACTCCATAAGTCGCGCTGCATGTGATTAAAACTTCGTCGGCGGAAAAAAGCTCGTCCACGGTGAAAGGTCTTTCCTCAAATGGGATTCCCTTCCGCTTGCAGATTTCAAGAAAATGTCGGCGGCATGTTCCAGGCAGAATTAGATTGTCAAGCGGCGGTGTGATGAATTTTCCGTCCTTTAAAATATGCACGTTGTTGTGGGCACATTCCGTTACCCTTTCTCCGCGGTGGAAAATCACTTCGTCACATCCTGCTTCCTTTGCCTCCTGACTTGCGATTACGGCGGGAAGAAGATCGGTGGTCTTTATGTCGCAGTGAAAAAACCTTGTGTCTTCCTTTGTAATTACCTCCCACGGTTTTCTCAAATCCGTGAGCGAGGCCTCATAAATGTAAATCATCAGGTTCGCGTTTTGATTCGGGAATGTGAAGCATCTTTGCGACGTTCCACGGCTTGCCTGCCAGTAAACAAAAAGCGTCCCGTCTGAATCCGCGAGATTTATGCAGCTCTGGAGTTTTTCATTCAGCTCGTCTTTTGTAAAATCAACTTTCATTCTGACTTTTTCAAGCGAGGAAAAAAATCTGTCAATGTGATAATCGGGCTCGAAGATTTTGTGGTTCGCCGCCATGGTTGCGTCATACACAGCGTCCCCGAAAAAAATGGATCGGTCGTTCATGGGAATGTCCATTGAATCAATTTCTGTAATGCGTCCATTGTAATATGCGACGGTCTTCATAAAATCTCCTCCTGCTCGTTATTAAAAAACTCCGACCCCCGAAGGAGCCAGAGTTGATTTATGCTGATTTATTCGTCGTCGGTAAGAACGTCCATTGCAGGAACGGATACCTTGCGCAGATAGCAGCTGAACATTTCATCCGTGTTTTTGGGAACTGAGCGCTTGCTGATAAGGCTGACCACCGGGACAATAATCAATGAGGCGAGCATGGTGAAGACTCCGGAATAAAGCGAGTTCTTGAATACGAACGAAAGGAATGGTGAAGTGAGCGTAATCCATTTGAGTGAGACGCAGAGTTGGAAAATCATCATGCCCACACCGAAAATGAAACTTGTTGCGACGGCCGCACGCGATGTTTTTTTCCAGTAGAGTCCGTAGAGGAATGGAGCGAGGAATGCACCGGAGAGAGCACCCCAGGAGATTCCCATGAGCTGAGCGATGAAAGTCACCTTGGATTTTGCCTGCACGATTGCGATTACCGCGGAGATTACAATGAATACCGCGACGAAGAGACGCAGAATCAGCATGTTGGATTTTTCATTTGATTTTTTCTTTTTGAGCGCACCGATGAAGTCCAGCGTGAGTGTTGAGCTTGATGTGAGCACCAGGGATGAGAGCGTGGACATTGATGCCGAGAGAACCAGAATCAGTACGATTGCGATGAGAACGTCACCGAGCGGAGAAAGCAATGTGGGGATGATTGAGTCGAATCCCTCTTTGCTCACGACATCCTGAGTGGTGAAGAGACGGCCGAATCCTCCGAGGAAGTAGCAGCCTCCCGCCACGACGATTGCGAAGAATGTGGAAATCATGGTTCCGATTTTGATTGACTCCTCATTTTTAATCGCGTAGAATTTTCCGACCATCTGAGGAAGTCCCCATGTGCCGAGCGATGTGAGCAGGACTACAATCAGGAGGTAGAAGGGCTGTGGTCCGAGGAATGAGACGAATCCACCCTGCATTCCGTTTCCTGCGTCAACCTTTGACATTTCAATTATGGATGGCATGAGACCACCGTGCTGTGAAAGAACCGCAAGGATTACTGCGACAATTCCCACGAGCATGATGATTCCCTGAATGAAATCGTTTACCGCCGTTGCCATGTAGCCTCCCACAATCACGTAGATTGCCGTGAGCACTGCCATTGCGATTACGCACACCGAGTAGTCCACGTTGAATGCCATGCGGAAAAGACGCGAGAGTCCGTTGAAAAGAGATGCCGTGTATGGGATTAGAAAAAGGAATGTGATTGCCGATGCCGCGATTTTGAGTGCCTTTGAGCCGTAGCGGTTTCCAAAAAAGTCCGGCATGGTCTTTGACTCAAGATGCTGCGTCATGATGCGTGTGCGGCGACCCAAGATAACCCAGGGAAGGAGCGAGCCGATGAATGCGTTTCCGAGTCCGATCCATGTGGAGGCCATTCCGAACTGCCAACCGAACTGACCCGCGTAACCCACGAAGATGACCGCTGAAAAATACGATGTTCCGTAAGCGAATGCGGTAAGCCAGGGACCGACGGTTCTTCCACCGAGGACGAATCCGTTTACGTCGCGGCTCTGTTTCCGGCAGATGATTCCCACAGCGATGAACACTGCGAAAAAAATGACGAGAAGTGAAATTTTAACTATCATAATGATTTCCTTATTTTGCCCCGCTCGTTTTCTTTTGTTGGGGCTTCATTTTTGTTCTATTATTATGCCACGGATTTCTGTCTGTGTCAAAGGGGGGAATCATTTCCACAGCTGCTCAAAAAAATATTTCCAGGGGAGGATTTCAATTCCGTCAACAAGACGCGGATGTTCCTCCTGACACACGACGACGTACCTCTTGAAAATGTTTTCCTCGCGGAGTGCCTTTAGACCCTTCATGTGTTTTTCCGTTACGTTCATCGTCAGTTTTACTTCGATTGCAATCTCTTCATCCACGCAAAAATCCACTTCCATGTTTGAGGTTGACCGCCAGAATGTCAGTTTACTTCGGGGGCGCGTGTAGTCAATCCATGTTTTCAGTTCCATGCACACAAGCTGTTCAAAATATTCTCCAGCTTCTGTTGTACCTTCGGCTGGTACGGGAATGTTGCGCAATGAGCGGGCAATGGCTATGTCAAAGAAATAGAATTTTGCGGTAGATATTGCCTTCCTTTTTTTTGTCTTGGTAAACGGCGGAATCTGATATCCTAGCAGGGTGCTTTCCAAAACATCGTACCACTGGCGGACTGTCTGAACCGGAAGCTGTGCGTCATTTGCGATGTTCGTGTAATTCAGGAGCTGGGAATTGGTCAGTGCCGCTGTCGTCAAAAACCTTGCGAATGCCGGAATGTTTCGTGCCGCTCCCTCTGCCGCAATTTCTTCGGTCAGATAAGTGTCTATGTATGCCGCCAGATCCTCATCCAGATTTTCGGAAAGGAACATGGATGGTAAAAGTCCGTGCTCAAAAATGAACGGAAGATTGTAGTCCGGGTGTTTTCCAATCTCCGCAAAATTGAATGGATGAAAATGCCTTTCGGTCGCCCTTCCGCCCAGAAGATTTACGCCTGTGTTTTTGAGCTTCCGTGCGCTGGAACCCGTCATAAGAAAGCGGATGTTCCTGTCCTCAATCAGAAAATGAATCTCGTCCAAAAGATCGGGGCATTTTTGAATCTCATCTATTATGATTGTGCAGTCGCGGAGATTCTTCATTTCAACTTCTTGTCGCAAGATTCCGGGGTCTGCAAGTATTCTCATCCTGAGCCTTCCGTCGAGCAGAGTCCAGAAAAGAGCTATGTCATCACCTAGAAGCTGATGCTTTATGAACGAAGATTTTCCGGTCTGCCGAGGTCCAAACAAAAACATGGACTTTTTTTGGAGAATGGGTAGTAGATTTAGATTTCGTCTTTGAAAGCTCATAATTTACCGTCCTTTAGTTAAATTAGATGATAAAACACTAAACTAACATAAGTATATCATCATATTTTACAAAATGCAAGGCATTTTTGTAAAAATCAGTGAGAAAACTCACTGAAATTCAGTGGGTAAAACTCACTGGAATTTGTTTTTTGATTGCGATAGAATCAAAAATCCGCTGTGCCATAAGGGAATTTTTCCTCTAAACTTGGTTGGCGGAAAGGAAGTGCCGTATGAAAAAGCTTGTTTTATCTGTAATTGTTTTGTTTCTCGCTCTTTCTGTGTTCGCTCAGAAATCAGGGCGTGTGATTATTTCTGAATCTGATCTCGAATTTAGTTTTAACGATGACTTGACTGAGGTTACGATTACTCGTTTCAAATATGACAGATACGATGATGCCAAAAAGAAATATGATGGCAAGGTGATAGAGATTCCTTCCAAGATCCAGGGAATTCCGGTTACTGCGATTGGCAATGGAGCTTTTACATATAAAGGCGACAATATAAGCGGTCTGTGGATTCCAAACAGCGTTACTAAAATTTCTTCATACGCATTTGACTCTTCGTATTTTCCTTCCATAAGACTTCCGGATGGATTAAAGACTATTACTGTCGGAATGTTCCAAAGCTGTAAAGCAAAGTCTGTAACAATCCCATCCTCCGTAACAAGAATACGAAGTCATGCATTTTCTGGAAGCCAGATTGAATCTATTTCAATTCCCAAGGATTGTATTATAGAGGGCGGTACCGGGGATCTTATGTCTGCTTTCCAGGATTGTTCCAAGCTGAAAACTGTTACATTTCCCAGTGGACGCGTATATTTTGCTGCCAGACCTATTGATCCGAATAACAATTGGATGTGGTCTGGTGAAGGTGTTTTTAGAGAATGCAATAGTCTGGTAAGCATTGTTATCCCGAAAGGTTTTGAGGCGGTATATATATCCGAAAGTGATTTTGCTGACCATACTCTCGTAGAATACTTCTCTGGGGAAAAGATAAAAACATCTGCTGCTACTTTGAAGACGTTAAAATCTGTGAAGGTCCGCAATGCTGCTCTGGTTGACCATGAAGCGTATCTTGCCGCATACAATCAGGCCTTTAAGTCCGGCGACTACACAAGGGCGCAGTTTTTGGCAAAACAGTTCATGGAAAACTATTCGTACTACAAATCCGCTGAATGGACAAAAAGATATACCGATATTGCCGAAAAAAAATATCTTGATGACTACAATAAAGCCGTAGCATCCAAGGACTTGCAGAAGGCAAAGAAAATAATCAATGATTTTAGGGGAAAAATTTCTTCAGACAGTTCTTTGAGTTCTCTTGAAAGCAAATGGGATGACATGCTTTTTGATGTGGACTGTAAGATGTATCTTCCGGCATACGTTGAAAAGCTGGAGAAAAAAGGAAGTGTTGTGTATCTCAATTCAAGTCTACAGTTCAAGATACCATTGACCGAGGATGTGTACGAAAATCCTAGATTCAATTTTACGGATTCAGATGGCAACGGATTATGGAATACCGGTTACACGCTTTTTCTGAAAAAGATTAAAGAGTTTACGGGAAAGGATTATCAAATCTATGACAGCTACAGCAATCCCTATCTCTACCGAAATGCTACTGCTGAGGAAGTTACGAAGTACAATCAGGTAAGAAAGGATGCCGTGAAGTATTTCATGGATCGTGCTCTAAATGTTGCGGTAATTGAAAAAGACGGCTCAAATTCTCTGCTTAAGATTTATTTGGCGGATGACACATATAGTTATGGAAACGATTCGTTCTACATGATAGATTCATCAGGCAATAAGTATACA
>JAEEYO010000070.1 GCA_016288205.1 Treponema sp.
TAAGCACAATATAAGGCATACAAACCGCTCTTAGAGTTTATTTCCAAAATATGTGTATTCTTTTTAAAAACTTCATCAGTAATTTCATTTTGTTTTATTAATTCTGGTTCAAGGATTTGCTCATTATAATCTTTATCATAGAAACACCAGCCTCCAAGACTTTTTCCTAGATGCATATTTACAACGCGCCATGGAGTAAGAACCGTTTCTTTATCTGGGTTTCGGAATGTAGCAAAAATTGAACTTATACGCTCAATTCTTTCTTCAATACTAAGTTTATCTGCAGCACGAGCCATTTCTCGTATTTTTACACCAGACTCACGGAACACATCTGAATCATAATATTTTTTGAACTGGCCAAAGATTTCTTTAGTTACACCTTTTGGCATGAACTCTTCCCATGAAAGGTCATCAATTAAATCTATAAAGTTATCAAGAGTAATCGCTTCTTCTGTTCCATAAAGATTTTTCTGTAAATCTGCTCCGTACATCAAAAGCGGCATTCTAATAGAAATACCTCGTAAAATGGAAATAGCTGTATCGCGATTTTTCTTAATTTCTTTTTCACGGGCTAACGCTTCTTGCTGTTCTGGAGTAAGTTCCTTTGGCTGTTTTTCACGGATTTCAGGTTGAGCCAAAAGTTCATACTGTTCATCTGTCAACCCCTGCGCATTTATATTGATGTCGCCAGTTTTACCCTGTGCTTTTGTTGAACCGATTATTTCTTTCAGTTTAGAAAATTCTTCAAGCGCAAGTTTATCCATGTGAAGAAGTTCATCATTATAAAGATAATTGTCTTCAAATCCGTTCTTAACAACCCGCTCAATATAAGCCTTTTTAAGCTGACCAAGCATTTTTTCGGTATTGTAGGTTTTCATCTGGCTGCCTTCAAAGCCAATGATTGGACAGAAGTTTAAGAAGTCATCTAAAATTTCCCGGTCATTCTGCGTTGTCTTTCCGGCCTTGCTGCTGATTTTTGCAGTTTCCGCAATTACCTTAAGCGTGCGGTCTGGAGCAAAGTCGAATACAAAGCATTCTTCTTTTTGCTTTCCTCCAATTACAGCGGGAGTTTGAACACGGAAAATTGTCTGCATGTAAGTGCTTGCGGCAGTGTTAAAGCTTCCAGACAGCATAAAGCACGCTGTCCATGGTTTTACACTTACGCCAGTAGTGAGCCGTCCGCATGAAAGCGTGATTGAATAAGACTCCTCTGGATTTTTACCAATTGCTTTTTCTACTTTCTTTAGAGCTTCTTTTTCTTCCTCTTCTTCATCTCCATCACCTGCAACATTTGCAATTGCAAATTGGCTGAAAACAGGATGCTCCTGCAAGAGTTTGCTTAATGCTTTTGCTTCCTTTACGCCTGGAATCATCCAAAGCGAATGCCTGAAATTCTGTCTGTATTCTTCTGTTGAATAAGGATAATTTGAATCTGTATCTTCTTTAGTCAGCAAATCAAGAAACTGTTTTACGTTTGCTTCGTGTATAAAATTTCCTTCTGTATCAACTCTAAAGAACTCACGGAAGTTGAATGCAATGTCGGCATCTGCATATTCAGGATAAAGCTTTCCCAAGTTATATGTATAAATACTTAGTTTAGGCAGTACAGAATATGGGTTCGGGTCTCCCTGATGGATTTTATCCCATTCAGTTTTTGCCCGTTGTTCCATAACATAATCCCAGGTATAGATTTCATCTTCTTTAAAATCATTCATAAGATTGAATGGAGTACCAGAGAGATGAAGGACTCTCGTGTTTTCTTTGCGACATTTTGAAAGTACAGCTTTTCCAAGTTCTGTTTGCGTTCCTTCGTGAGCTTCATCAATTATGATTAAATCCCAATTTATATTGAAGATTTCTTCATTCTTAGCAAACTTACCGCCAACAAGTTCAGAACCACGCATATCCTGAATTGATGCAAAATAAATATAACTTCCTGTGGCAGAATTGGCAAAAACTTGTTCACAATCATTTAGGCTTGCACCATAATTTTTTGAACCGTAAAGAAATTCTGGACGGTCATAGAAAATCTTTTCATAATCTTCAAACCATCCTTTATCAACGACAGGTCTATGGGTAAGAATCAACGTTCTTCGAATGTCGCATTCCTTTATAACCTGTAACGCCGTAATAGTTTTGCCAAAACGCATTTTAGCGTTCCATAACATTTGATGACTGGAATTCTTTTTACAGAATTGCCTAAGGGTTTTTGCTATGGCTTCTTTTTGTTCAGGTCTGAATATAATTGGGCTTTTATCTTTTGTGATTTCATTCGCATTCAGAGAAGTACGACCTTCTTTTGCGGCTGCTATTGCTTTCTTGACAGTCTCAAGGTCAGTGTAAAACCATTCATTTGCTTTGTGTTCTGCATCAAATATTTTTCGTTTGATTCCAGAGCGCACAAGAATGTCGTGAACCTCATGGTCTTGGAAAACTATAAGATTTTTCCCTTTCATATAGGCTGTTGCCTCTGTATAAAGAAGTTCAAAAGTAACGCCGGCTGTCTGTGTTTGATGACGAATACGCTCTTTGGCAGCAGCATTTAATTCCTTGCAGTTTGGCTCAAAGGCAAAATAAGCCATTCCGGCATTACAAGAAGCCTCACCTACTTTTAATATTCCTTCATGGGCAGAATCGTTAATTCTATAAACATAAATCAATTTTTGCTCAAATGCCTGATTAAAAATCTGTGCCATTTACTTTCTCCCTGCTTTTATCTGTTTTTCTGCATTTTCCAGCATCAACATTTCAGCTTCATCTTCTTGATCAGCCTGTAGTGCTTCAAAAGCCTTTCTGCGTTTATCAAATTCAACATAAATTTCTTCAACTTTTGCTTCCATCTGTTTATGAGAGCGGCTTCCCTTATCATCAAGTAACGGAAGGTCATGATCAGCAAGAAGCTTGTCCACATTTTCTTCCCAATAGTGCATAGTCAAATCCTTCCGCATTTTTGCACGGAATTCGGCACTTTCAAGAAAAATTGTAACAATACGATTTAATGAATCAAGTTCATCTGCTGTAAGATAATTCTTACTGGTATAAATATCTTGTTTACGGACAACTTTACCTTTCCAGCTGGTCAAGTTCATATTTGGTTTTGAACTGTTAGCACGACTTAATATAAGTTCCGCCGCAGTCTGTCTGGTAACGGCATAAATCAATTTATTCTGAGTAGCAGCAAAAAACATTTGTGTCGCCTTGTCTGATGCATCATAATCAGATGAGAGAGCAAATAAATCTCGAACCTTTTGATAGAACCGTTTCTCACTTGCCCGTATGTCGCGGATACGTTCTAAGAGTTCATCAAAATAATCGGGACGACCATCAGGATTTTTCAGTCTATCATCATCCATGACAAAGCCTTTCTGTAGAAATTCCGAGAGATTTTTATTCGCCCATTTCCTGAATTGAGTCCCACGAACACTTCGAACTCGAAATCCAACTGCCAGAACCATTGGAAGCGCATAGTATGTGACATTATATTTTTTGCCATCAGAAGCAGTTGTTAAGTAATCCTTAACAACTGAATTTTCTTCCAATTCATTATCCTGTAAAACATTAGCAATATGCATACTTATATTTGGCTTAGAGGTGTCAAAAAGTAAAGCCATCTGCTGCTGGTTCATCCAAATGACACCATCTTTGGAATAAAGCTTTACATCTGCCTTTCCGTCATCAGTATTATAAATAATAATTTCATTTTGCTCTGACTGAATCACTTTACAGCTTCCTCCCTCTAAATAATATCAACAAATCGAACATTTCTATTAGTTTCCCAATCTTTTATTATGCAGTAAGTACCATTGTGTTTTTTATTATCACCTTTCAGACATCCCTCACAGGGTTTTGAAATTACATGCCTCTCAAACAAATCTTCTTCAACAATCTCTTTATTACAGCAGGAATTTGGAATTACAAATTTCAGACCATCCATCTGCCAGATATTCCATGCAATAACTTTTGCTAAGCCAATTAAATCTTGAGTTTCAAGTTCTTCGTTAAACTTTGATTCATAATGTTCGGCAATCGTAAACAACAAGTTTTCTCTCGCTATAAAAATATTATCTCCCTGCCAGTCAAAGCCGTAAACATTTTGAACGGAACTGTAAGCCCATTTAAGCCAATCTTCGTGAGTTTCTGTATTTTCTCCGACAACACGCAATTTTCTGTCTAAAAGACCAATTCTGTTTGGAACCTCGATATACTCACCAGTAACAGCATCGTAGCGGCTTGTAATGTATGGAGCCTCTCCACAGGTTATTTCCATTCGCCTTGAAAGAATATAATCCTGCCATGTCTTACCTTTTTCTTCCGAGAAATTGATTTTTCCCCGCACAGTTTCCCAGGAGTGATCTTTTTCAACATTGAAAACATCTTTTCGCCCAAACCAGGCCTCATCAACCAAATTATTCTGAAGATTGCATACCCAGCTCGGCGTAAACACTTCCGCTTTCTGCCGAACTCGCTTTTGCTGCTCCTCCTTGCTTTTTTTTGTGCGTGGCTTGATTATGTTTTCCGTTTTGGAAATCAGCTGCTCAAGTTTTATTTGTTTATCCGAAGAAAAATCCTCTCCATACTTTATATAGTTGTCCGTAGCCCACAGAAGATTTTTCCCCGTAGTCATATCCTTCAAAAGAACAGACAATAAATCTGAATCCAATTTGAGAAGTTCATTTTCTTCCAAATCACCCCTCCACCATGTGCAAAAACTCATCCTCGGTGATTACCGGGATCCCCAGCTCCGCCGCCTTTTTATTTTTGGACGAACCTGATGAAGTGTCGTTGGTCACAAGATATGAAAGCCCCTTTACCACGGAGCTTTTTACGGAACCGCCTTTTTCCTTCACGAGATTCTGCGCGTCGGCTCTTTTCATCGTCCTGAGCTCGCCGGTAAAGCAGAACGACTTTCCCTCAAGAGTGCCGCCTGCTGTCACTGTAAGAGTGATTGTTCCGTCCTTCAAAAGACTCTCCATCTCAGAGCGGTTTTCCTCAAGTCCACGCACAAGGGTCTCCGCCATCAAATCAGCAAATCCGTAGACTCCGGCAATCTCCTCACGGGAAGCGGCAAAAATTTTTTCAAGAGTATTGAATCCGCCGTCCATGAGCTTTTCCACGATGGTTTCCCCGATTCCCTCAATGTCAAATCCCGCGATGAATTTTGAAAGCGAAAGATTTCTGTGCGACTGGATTGAGCGGTAGACTTTTTCCGCGCCCAGGGATTTTTTCTCCATAGAAATGCTTTCCTCGTTCAGGAAAAACGGAGTCAGAGTCTCCACGTCGAGCTTATATATGGAAGAAATTGATTTCAGGATTCCGGCGTTGAAAAGGGATGTCACAAGGGTCTCTCCCAAATCACGGATGTCCGCGACGGAAACCCATTTCAAAAGCTGGTGCAGGACCTTTTTCTTGCACTTTGGATTCGGACAGTAAAGCCGTGTACCGTCATCAATCAGGGAAGATCCGCAGGACGCGCATTTCACCGGGAACTCAACGTCGCTCGTATCTCCCTCGCCCTCAACGACACGCTCAATCTTCGGGATGATTTCACCACGCTTCACCACGACGACATGGCTTCCGATTTTTACTCCAAGCTCCCTCATCACATTTGGATTCGCAAGGCTTGCCCTCTGCACTGTGGTTCCGTTCAAATCAACAGGATCAAAAACAGCTACGGGAGTATATGTCGCGCCGGACTCATTCCACTCAACCTTGCGAACGACAGAGACCGCTTCCTCAAGGCTGAACTTAAACGCAATCTGACGGTCGGGTCTGTCCCTGCTCGCGTCCTCGTGATCCACCACGCGCTCCTTGATTACAAGGCCGTCAATGTCAAAGTCGAGGCTCTTACGCTCCTCCATCACCTTCGCACGGTAGCCGATCACCTCATCCGGGGAATGGGCA
Organism: Treponema sp.; assembly: GCA_016288205.1. Lineage (GTDB taxonomy): Bacteria > Spirochaetota > Spirochaetia > Treponematales > Treponemataceae > Treponema_D. Next base: position 5,902 of record JAEEYO010000070.1, read on the forward strand.
ATGAACACATCCACGGGATTAAAACCGCAGGACTTGAGCCACTTGATTTTTCCTTCCTCATCTTCAAAAGGCTGATTTCCGTCCGTCGCCCACACATCATAGGGAATGAAAGTCAGGTACTCGTTTCCGTTTCCGTCCTTGCGTTTCATAAGTCCGTTGGCAGCGTTACGGCAGTTTGCTTTGTCTGAAAAATGGGTTTTGTGCACATCATGGGTCATCACGACCTCGCCGCGGATTCCACCGGTAAACGCACTTGCATTTCCGTCGCACACAAGATTCGCAACTACTCCGCGGAATTTTTTCGCATTGGCAGTTATGTCATCTCCGACCGAACCGTCGCCCCTAGTCACGGCTCGCAGAAGTTTTCCGTCCGCATACTGAAGCTCAAGGCTCGCACCGTCAAGCTTAAATTCCACAAGATATTCCTGATACGAATGTTTTACCGCCCACGCAAGGAATTCCTCAGGATTCGCGGCCTTCTCCTGACTTCCCATCGGCATGACGTGCCTGATTTTCTGAAAGTTGCCCGAATCAGCTCCGACCTTGTGCAGAATCGCGTTCCCGGGATCAAGAGATTTCAGCTCGTCCCAAAGCTTGTCAAAATCAGCGTCCGAAATCTCAGCCTCACCGTTATAATAGCTGTCCTGATACCGCTGTATGAGCGCAACCAGCTCATTCACCCTGATTTTCTTGTCGCTCTGTCTCTGAGCCTCGTCTATATCAAAAAGATCCATACTGCCACTCCAAAAAATAAGTGGCTCTATTATACAACAGTTTCAATAAAAAAAACAGTGGCTAGAAGTGAGGAGTGGGTACTGAGCACTCACACAGCTTTCCACTCTCCACTTTCATCTTTCCACTGATTACTCGGCTTTTTCAAAAATCAGCTCGTAGATTTCGCGTCCTGCGTCAAGCCCCTTCTGCTCGAATTTCGTCCTCGGTCTCCATTCCTGATGCGGCGCAAATTTCTCATAGCGGTTCACAAGTCCCTCGGTCGCGCTGAGCTCCTCCAAGGCCTCCTCCGCGTAATCCTGGATGTCCGTCGCAAAATAGATGAATCCTCCGGGAGTCAGTTTCTGTGCAAGAAGATTTGTCCTTGGCCGTCGCATGAGCCTTCTTTTGTGATGCTTTTTCTTTGGCCAGGGATCCGGGAAAAACACATGGAAAGCCTCCACGGAAGAGTCCGGAACCATGACCTCAAGCACTTCAAGCGCGTCATGTTCTATTATATAGAGATTTGAAATTGATTTCGCCTTGATTTCACCGAGCAAGCGACCCACGCCGGGCTTATGCACCTCAAGTCCCAGATAGTTCATATCCGGGTTCTCATGCGCAATCTGTGCCGTGGCATGTCCCATTCCGAAGCCGATTTCAATCGTGACCGGATTCGTGTTTCCGAAAACATCGGTCAGATTCAGGGTCCTGTGCTCAAACGGAATGCACCACACCTGGTTCAGCTCGGAATAATTCCTTTTTTCACTGTCGGTCATACGTCCCGCGCGGATTACGAAAGTCCTTATCTCACGCCGGTAACTTTCAGAAATGCTCCCGGGGTCCTCCGAATCCTGCCCGCCGGAACCATCGTCAACTAAAAAACTGTCAGAAGAGCCAGACTCAGCCGAATCAACATCGCCCGAACTGGCATCAGATACATCAATACTATTATTGTCGTCCACGTCAAATCCTTTTGGAACCGTCCGGTTAACCTCTGTCAAGGCAATTTTTCTTCCGGCATCATGCAGATTACGGTCCCTTTGTTTATTCTATAGCATACACGAAATTTGTCTGCTAGTCCATAGTCATTCTTAATATCTGAGGATGATTTCCAATTTTCTTTTTTTCCGTCAAAATACATCAGATTTCCGTCAATGTCGTAGATTGCATAAATCTCCTCGGCTCCGCTCAAAATCTGGGGGTAGTCCGCAAAATGGGATGTCGCAAGCTTTTCTGGATACGCGACCCTGAAGCTGCCCTCCGTCTCCTCACCGGACGCATCCACATAAACGAGCCTGTAGCTTCCCTGCGGCAAGAGACTTCCCGTTGCTGGAACAAAATTCGTATATCCCGCCCAGACAACATTTTTCTGACCGGCAAATTTACGCGGAAGATTGCAAGTCCACACAAGGGATGAGGCATCATGCACCGCACGGATTTGTGAGACACGCCTTTCATCCCCGGATGTCTCGGTAAAAACGGAGAGACGGCATGAGGGAGGATTTTCCTCGTCCTTGAATTCAAAGACCACTGTGGATGAGATGTTCAGGATTCTTGTGTCCGGAGATGAGCATGAAAAAAACAGCGTAAGAACTCCCGCAAAAAACAGGAGTCCGAAAAAAACTCGTGCGGCTGAGGATAAGGAAGTCCGAAAAGATTCAGCTCTACCCATGCGTCCCCTAGAAATTGAATTTCAGGCTGATAACCGTAAGGTCGCTTGAGGTGAACTGATTTACCAGAGACTCGAATTTTACATTGACCTTCTTACATGCATCATCCAGATAAGAAAGATAGTAGAGTCCCAAATCAGTACCTTCCTGACCGTCGGGCATCTGTCGGTAGAAGTCAATCAGGGATCTTTTGTTCAGGTTGGCGGACATCTTGTTCTCAATGTTCTCCTTCACTTCCTGGAACTCGTCGTCCTTGTTGTAAAGGGTGATGTTCAGGCTTCCCTGCTTTCCGATTGACGTGGAGCCTCCTCCAATCTTCCACTGAAGGAATACGACCTCGTGCTTGCGGATAAGCTCCTGTATGATTTTACCTCGGATCTCAGGATCGTAAATGAGCGTGTCGGCGTTGTCGATTCCCTGATAAAGGGATTTCGCCTCTTTGCGCATGTTGGTGTTCTCGCTGTTCAGGGCAAGCTCCATGACCATCACGGAAATGTACTCCGCAACCTTGGACTTGTCCATGTAGTTTGCAAGATACTGGCGGATTATGCTGAGAATCTGAGAAAATCCGTCGGCCTTGAAAAATTTCGTGATTATGTACCAGTTCATCAGGCTGAGACGGTTCAGGAATTTTTCCGTCATCAGCAGGTAGATATTCTTCTCTTCAGGCGTATAGTCCTTGTTTGACATGATTGATTTCCAGACCGGCTCCAAAATTGTCTGTCTGGCGGCCTGAATCACATTGTCTTTCATTGTAAGCGTAGTACGCAGCTGTTTTTCCGGAATCCTGGTCCTTTCGTCAATCAAGTGACCGGGGTTGGAGCGGTTGTAGCGGCGAACGCAATCACACTGAATCAGGGCTGCGAAAATCTCACGGTCGAACTGCTTGTATAGTATGGAATAAACTATTACCTTGGACAAATCCATGATTTCCTGTCGTCTTGAGACAAATTCGGACATGGAAATCTCCAGTTTTGAGACATAATCTACAAGGATCATGTTCTGGAGGGACATTGGAGAAAAGTGATCCATGCTGATGCCGTACTCTTCCTGATTGTCTGCAAGACGGAAACGCAAAAGCTTCTTCTTGTGGCTTATGAAGTGGGAGGCCCCCTCCTGTGTGAGAACGACTTTCAATGGAAGATCAAGATAAAATTTTTTTCCCGCTGCGCACATAATTTTAAATATCTCCTCATGGATATTACACCACAACCTCTTGCAATGTCAAGTCCAATATTCTAATATATATCATATATGGAAAATACTTCATTGAAAAGGCTAATTTATATATTCTCTCTCATTGCCCTGATTGGTACCAACAAAGTATTCGCCCAAAACGAATCAGCCCAACTCCACGGTACGGAACTGTGTGAAAGCATTTACGAAATCCTTGGCGGCAGAGGATTTGCAATAGAAAAGCAAGACCTCATTCCCTCGGATTCCACAAGTTTTCCGCAGAACCTAACAATCACTATATCGGCAGGAAATGGGGATTCCGACACTAAAAAATGGTACGATTCATCCATCAATACAATCATTTTTTCCTTCACACAGGAATTCGCATACAAGGACCTGGAGAATCTAACCACTTTCATAGACAAACTGAAGATGCTTTCCCTGCCCTACGACGCAATCATCCTCCTGACCGCGAACGATGATTTTCCCGGAGTTCCAGGATTGGAAAGAAACACCGACCTGCACCCGACCGGTTCCGTCGCCTATCTACAGTCCATCGGATATATGGATACCGCCTGTGCCATAGTCGTCTCTGAGCGAAGGGGAAACAGACAGAGGGCTCTTATAGCAGGTGGATCAAACGATGTCTCTCCTCTTTATCTGGTCCGCACAATCTACGAATGTATGATGGAAAAGGGATGGTCGCCGAATCTTCCACGACAATTTAAGCTTCTTTACAAACTCGGCCTAGCATACGGTGACGTGCGCACATCGCTTTTTTTGAAAGAAGACATCCCTGCTGCGGGACTGATTTTGGAAAACACCGCCGAGGATTTCAATCTGCTTTCAGATATCGCCGAGGAACTTGGAAAGCTTCACATGGAAAACTGGGACCGCCACTATCAGTTCATGAACCTCTTCAACTCCCGGTACTGGATTGGAGAAGCATTTTACATAGTCCTCTTCATCCTAACGAGCCTTGTGGTCCTCCTGCTCATAATTCCCTCAACCATTCTGGCCTCCCCGCGTAGAGTAGCCATGCGAAAGGACATTGTGAGGACATGGTACTTTTTCCCCATAATCATCGCGATTACCTTCCTGAGCCTCACTCTCTCGCAAAGGATTTTCGCCCCGACAAAGGAAAACAGCGCGCTTTTGTTCATTGCACTGAAAGTTTTTTCCACCCTGCTTCTGCTCTTCATTCTTTTCATTGTGCAGATCAGCCTGAACTTCAAGGTTTCCATAAAGGCATCCGGCTACCACATGATGTTTGTCGCAGCCCTGAACATCTTCATCTTCTCCTACATTGACATTTCGCTGCTCCCGTTTTTAATCATGGAGTTTTTGATTTTCCGTCTGACCGAAAGGATGTACCGCGCCACATCAATGATCATTATGACGGCAGTGCCTCTGGTCCCGTTCTTTTTCATTATGACGGACATTATGCACAACACGCTCTTCCCTCAGCTGACCAGATTCGTGGATTTCACATGGAGGGGCAATCTGCTTTTCTCACTGCTTCTTTTCCCCATAGTCATGCAGATTCAGCGCATCCTGATTGCACTTGATTTGTTCGAGGTGCAGAAAAAGAGACGAAAGAGACAGTACTTCCTGTATGCCGTTATCTCTGCCATAACACTTTCCGTGCTCCTTGCCATACTCTATGCCATCACATACTATCTCGTAAGCGACTCCACACGCATGAGGCGCATTCCATTCAACATTACTATGGAAGAAAAAGATTGTCCCGATGCCATAAGGGGATTCCTGACCGAAACTGAAATGCAGGACCTCACGCTCAGGGAACTCAGCATTGTGCCGGACAAAAACGTAATGCGTTACGACATCACCATTGAGTCCGACTCCGGGGTACCGCTTCTGGAAAGCAATTACGACTACATTCTTGAGACCGGCGAAAGAGCTCACTTCATCATCCCGGATTATCCCACAGGGCCGCTCGACCTGGTTTACTCCTCGGACTCAAAGATAAACCTGACGATCACAGCCGACGCATACATCCAGGGTGGCCGCGAAGATGGATGGAAAATCTACAAGTACACGCTGATTATTGAGACGCTTGACAGAGAGGAATAATGATGGCGGAAGAGACAAAAGCTGACATTCCGAAACCGATTTTTCCCAAGGTCTATCTCCACGTAGACTTGGACGCATTTTTCGCGTCGGTGGAGCAGCTGGACAATCCCGAGTACAGGGGGAAACCTGTCATTGTGGGAGGACTTCCCGGAGACAGGCGCGCGGTGGTCTCAACGGCATCCTACGAGGCCAGGAAATTCGGAGTACATTCAGCCATGCCGCTTGTCACAGCCGTAAAACTTTGTCCGAATGCAATCTATGTGCGGGGACGTTACCAACGCTATGAGGAAAAATCGCAGGAGGTCATGGGCATACTCGCGCAATATTCCCCTTCCCTCATTCAGATTTCTGTGGACGAGGCTTTCATTGATTTGACCGGCACCGAGCGACTTTTCGGACCTGCTGAAAATGTGGCGAAAAAAATCAAGGCGGAAGTCAAGGAAAAAACCGGGCTCACCGTAAGCGTGGGAATGTCGTCGTCAATGTACATCGCGAAGATTGCGTCGGGATTCAAAAAACCGGACGGACTCACAATCGTAAGGGCGGGAGACGAGGAGCGATTCATGCTTGAGCTTCCCATGAGCAAAATCTGGGGAGTGGGAGAAAAAACTCAGGAGCGTCTTAAAGCGGCAGGATTCCGCACGACTAGGGACATATACGAAAAATCGGAGAAGCTGCTTATGACCATGTTCGGAAACAGCATGGGAACATTTCTTTACGAGGCGGTCCGGGGAAACAACTCCATGACATTCGGGGGAGAGCCGAAGAGTCATTCAATCAGCTCGGAAAAGACTTTCGAATATGATCTGACCGAAAGATACACGATTGACACGGAAATCATGGTGCTGATTACCGACGTGCTCTACCGCATGCACAAGGAAAACGTGCGGTCAAGAACCGTGGCCCTTAAAATCCGCTATGATGATTTTACGACCGTGAGCGTCCAGTCCACAAGCAGCCGTCCGGTGATGAACGCGGATGACATGTTCCAGAGGTGTCAGGCACTTTTCACAAAAAAATGGGAAGTAGGAAAGGGAGTAAGATTGCTCGGTGTCTCATGCGACAACGTGGAGGACAAGTCGGTTCCGGTACAGCAGGAGCTTTTTGATTTCGGTGACTCAAAGCGCGCGAAGGTGGAAGAAGCAATCTACAAAATGGAGGATAAAAATCCCAAGCTGAAAATAGTAAAGGGCAGAGTTTTGAGAGTGGAAAGTTGAGAGTGGAAAACGGAAAGTGCTCATTCCTCACTACTCATTGCTCATTCCTCAATACTTGAAGCTCAACCTTTGGATTGGGGAAGGACCCTTCTCTCGGCAGATTTTTCTGTGGGCGGCAGTGGGATATCCCTTGTGGCCGGCATATCCGTACTCGGGATAGAGCTTGTCGTACTCCAGCATGAGTCTGTCCCTCGCTGTCTTTGCAATTATGCTCGCAGCCATTATGCATGGAAATTTCGCGTCACCCTTTACCTCGCATCTGACGGGACACGGAAGCTCGGGGCATTTGTTTCCGTCCACAATCGCGCTTATTTTTTTTGCATCGAAATCCAGCGAATGTGCCTCACACCATGCGGGAAGTTTTTTCATCATCTCATCAAACGCAAGTGACATGGCTTTCATGCTCGCGTTCAGAATGTTTATTCTGTCAATCTCGTCGTGCTCCACAAATGCAAGACCGTAGCAGGCTTTTTCCTTTATGATTTTTTCAGCGGCCTCACGTTTTTTTTCGGAAAGCTTTTTGCTGTCGTTCAAAATGTCCAGAGGAAAATCCGGGGGAAGAATCACACAGGCAGCAGAGACAGGTCCGGCAAGAGGTCCCCTTCCAGCCTCATCCAATCCGGCCTCGAAAATAAAATCTTCCGTCGACATCAGTAAATCTCCTCGCTGTTCTCCACATCCTTTTCAATCTGAGACGCCATATCCTTCCACACAGGCGCAGATGCCGCTCCAGTAAGTTTAGTCACGAAGCGATTTTTTTCCATGGAAACACGGCTGCCCAGAAGCTCAATGTTGCGTCCCATTCCCCCGATTATCGTGAACGAGTTTGAGAGAACGTCAAGTGCAGATGAGTCCAAAGTCATGTTGATTATGTTCGGCGCGTTTCCGGTGATGCGACAATTCTCAGCGTTTACCGATGAATCCGACGCATACAGATTTGTGGCAATCGAGTCGGACTGAACCGTGAGCCCGGTGTTTTTCAAATTCAATGTGGAGTCTGCTGCGGAAATAAGAGAAGCCTCGGACGTGAAAATTCCAATCAGCTCGCAGGATGAAAGATTCAGTGTCGCGCCTGAAATCTTCAGCATTGATTTTGACAAGGACGATTTCGCGGTCTTTTTCAAAATACAGTTCTCGAAGCTCACGTTCGCCCCTGATGTAATCCTGATTTCCGCACCGTCTGCCATCTCCATGATATTTCCGTTGCCCACAATGGTACAGTCGGAAGAAAGCTCATATACTCCCTCCCCTATGTAAAGTCCGTCGCTCAGATAGACCTTGGAGGTTCCTCTCTCATTCACGAGGGAAGCAATCTCGGCGAAGTTCTTTAATGTGGAACCGTGATCGGAAGATGATTTTCCGGCATAAAGTCCGTCCTCATCCACCACAACATAGTAAAGGGAAAGCGTACTTCTGTTGCCGAATCTGTCCACGGCATAGGATGAGACCTTGTAATATGTCGCAAGGGAATCAACTGAACCAAGGTCAAAAGGCTCGGTGTAAAGTTTGTAAAGGCCGACATCCACATCAGGAAGATCCGAGGCGTTCGTTGTCAAGAACCCTTCAGAAAGACGATATGGATCGCTCACGGCATAGTAGACTTTCGTATCCTTTTCCGCAGAGATTTTTATGTGCACCTTTTCCTTGGAAAAAATCACGTCGCTCGATGAAATAATCGCTGGTGTCACCGGAGGAACCCTGTCAATTTTTATGGGAACCGTAACATCACCGATGTAAAATCCGTCGTAATAAATTCCAACAGGAAGATTCGCGTCCACCTTATCGCCAAGAACCGTCTCCAAATGCAGGCTCTGTGAGGGCATTGAAGTTACACCGGCAAAGGCAGGCACGGAATTTGCTTTTCCCATTGTATATTTCTTTCCAGAAAAAGTCGTCACCGCAAGATCAAGCTCCATGGAGCCGTCCACGTTTTCCGATGTCCTGACACCGACAAGGGGCGGAAGAGTATATGAGAACACTGGATTGCCCGGCTTGTAGTCAATGTACTGCCAGCGGATTTCATGGGGAACGCTTCTGTCAAGTTCCACGGACGAGTTTTTTCCTCCCCAGTATTCGTCATCAATCTGATAGATGTAATCCTTTTCGGTAAATGAAATCTTTCCGTCGCCGTCCAGCACAAAAGGTTGCGTTGTAAAGCTCGCGGAAAAATCCTTCGCCGGAGTCAGGTGTATGACAAAGTGCCATGCCATGTCGTCAAGACGCACAGTGCAGGGAACATAGCGGTCAAGCACACTGTCGATCGGAATCTCAAAATTTGTGCCTGGATAATACCGAGCCGAGTTCTCATCAAAAGAATAAAGAAGCGGAGACGGAATGGTAAAATCGGTTCCCGCCGCATACTTTCGGATGGGACAGCGTGAAATGTCCTCAATAAATTTCTCCGTGTTTTGGTCAGCGTTTACGTCGCCCGGCTTTACAGTGTAGGTAACTGTAAAGTCGCTCCTTTTTCCGTCGGAATCAACGGAGGCAATCCGCACATTTACGGTTCCGGTACGGTTTATAATAATCGGCTCGTCATAAACAAATCCTGCCACAAGCGGATCATTTCCGTAAAGCGAATAAAAAACCTGGCTGCTTCCGTCCTTATTGATTACAAGAGCCTGAATGTTTCCCCACTCTCCCGGAGTCGGACTGATGATGTCGGCTCTGGAAAACGCAAAGGAACCGCATGTCAAAAAAAACGCGGCGACAAAAAGACAAATTAATCTGGAGAATTTCACGCTCACCTCCTTTGAAGATCCTTAGGAATTGCTTCCTCAGTTTTCTTTTCCGAATGCAGCCTCAAGTCCTTCCCTAAGCTCAGGATAAGGGGCGTAAAAATTCGTCTCACGCTCCTCTTTCGTCAGTCCGACAAGTTCGTGGCTGTTGTAGTTTATCCACGGATTCGCATCAGGATCTTCTATCTCAAATTTTCGGCACCAGTAATCAGGGACAACAGGCAGAGCATCCTTGTACTTGTAGATTTTGTAATCATGCACCACGACCTTTATGCTTTCCCTCGGCACACCCTTTTCCAGAAGGACTCCCACGAGATAGTTCAATGTACGTCCTGAGTCATAGATGTCATCCACCAGCATGATTTTGTCACCCGGCCTCAGATACTCCGGGGAATACGTCCATCCGTCCACACGAACCGCCGACTGCTGCTTCACGTCACTGTAGCTTCTTGCCACGACTGCCGCATAAAGTACCGGCTTGTGATTTTTCAGGGCGACCTTGTAGTACTCGCTGATTATGTTCGCCATGTAAGCGCCGCCACGGAGAGACGCATAAATAATGTCGGGAACAAAACCGTCCTCAAAGTAAATTTTGTGTGCAAGCTTTATTCCGTCATTCCGCACAACATCATAAGGTAAAAACTCTTTAACCTGCATTTTATTTATCACGCCTCCTAAGACAATCAGATTTTTTCCTCAATAAGGATTTTCTCTTCCTTTTCAGAATCAGAACCTATTTCCGCAACATGGGACGCACGCCGGGATTTTTTAAACGAAAGCTTCAGCTCCTTACCGTCAGAGTCAATCACGACCTGCTCCGAGTCACCGCGTTTGCCGGAAAGCAGAAGATTCGCAAGCGCATCCTCCACATCATGCTGAATAAGACGGCGCATCGGTCTTGCCCCCATTGAAGGCTCGTATCCATTTTCAATCATAAACTGTCTTGCCTTGGGTTTAAGCACAACGGAAAGTCCCTGATCAGAAATCCGTGAAGCAAGTTCCGCCACCTGCAAATCGACAATCTTTGAAAGCACGTCGCGGTCAAGGGCATGGAACACAACCACATCATCAATGCGGTTCAAAAGCTCCGGCGAAAGAATTCTCTTAAGTTCCTCCATTGCGCTCGCCTTCATCTCCTCATAAGGCAGAAGTCCCTCGGCTGCGGTTGAAAATCCAAGTCTTCCGTCCGATGTAATTCTGTTTGATCCTGCATTGCTCGTAAAAATCACGACCGTGTTTCTGAAATTAACCGTGCGTCCCTGGCCGTCAGTCAGCTCACCTTCCTCAAGAATCTGGAGCATGAGATTGTAGATGTTCGGATCGGCTTTTTCAATCTCGTCAAAAAGAACAACCGAATATGGATGCTCCAAAACTTTTTTCGTAAGCTTACCGCCGTCCTCATATCCAATATATCCCGGGGAAGTACCTGTCAATCCTGTGGCAGAAGAACGCTCGCTGTACTCACTCATGTTAAAGCGAAGAAGCGCGTCCTCAGTGCCGAAGAGAAATTTCGCAAGTGATTTCGCAAGTTGAGTTTTTCCGACTCCCGTAGGTCCAAGGAAGAAGAATGATCCGACCGGTCTCTTTTGTGAGGAAACGCCCGCACGATGCCTTTTCACGGCAGAGCAGATTGCCCGTACCGCTTCCGTCTGTCCCACCACTTCCTCAGAAAGGACTTTTTCCATGTCCAAAAGTTTTTTCGCCTCGCCGTTGTCAAGCCTTTCGGCAGGGATTCCGGTCATTCCGCTTATGACGGCAAGCACATCGTCCACCGTAACATGGGTTCTGTCCGCTCCGTCCTTACCCTTGAGCGAGAGATTTATTTCATCAAGCCTGTGCCTGAGTTCCTGCACTTTATCGCGCACCATAGCGGCCCGCTCATAATCCTGATTTTCAACGAGAGACCTTTTTTCGGCGAGCAGAGAATCTATTGTTCTTTCAATTTCATCAAGCTCAGGAGGTCTCACCTCGGAATTGATTTTTTTCGCAGCACCGGCCTCATCAAGAATGTCAAAGGCTTTGTCGGGAAGACATCTGTCGGTTATGTAGCGACGGCTGCACTTGACGATGGACTCAATGGCCTCATCCTCATAATACACATGATGGAAAGACTCATAGCGGTACTTGAGTCCACGGAGCATCTCTATCGTATCCGCATCTGACGGCTCCTCCACCCTGATCATCTGGAAGCGACGGGTAAGCGCTGCGTCACGCTCAAGTCTGTTGCGGTATTCCTTTGTGGTGGTTGCACCGATAACCTGAATGTCACCTCTGCTCAAAGCCGGCTTCATCATGTTGCTCGCTTCCATAGTTCCCTCAGGTCCACCGGCTCCGATTATCGTGTGAATCTCATCGATGAAAAGAATGACATCAGGATTTTCCTTCACTTCCTTGAGCATCCTCTTCATGCGCTCCTCAAACTCTCCTCGGTATTTTGTTCCCGCAATCATTCCGGACAAATCCAAAAGCAGGATTCTCTTTTTCAAAAGCTCCCTTGGAACATCTCCAGCCGCAATGTGCTGAGCAAGTCCCTCGACTACGGCAGTTTTTCCGACTCCGGGCTCACCAACAAGTACAGGATTATTTTTCGTCCTACGGCTGAGGGTCTGAATCACCCTTGCAATTTCGGCATCGCGACCGACAACAGTATCAGTCTCGTCATTTCTTGCGGCCTCGGTCAAATCACGGCAGAACTGCTGAAGAATTCCACCCTGAGTCTTGTTGCGTCTTGAAGCGGCAGAGTCAAATGAGTTGCTTGCAAAAACAGGCTCCATATTCGACGTGAGTTTTGCGGATGACGGAACCTTTTTCTCCACTTCGGCAACAAACTGACGCGCCTGATCCAAAGAAATGCGTGCCTTGATGAAAAAATTCTGAATCACGGATTTTTCTTCCCTGAGTGCGGCCAAAAGCAGATGCTCGGTTCCAATGTAATCGCAGCGAAGGATTCTAGCCTCCACCGCCGCCGCATCAAGAAGATTTCGGAGTCTGTTTGAATGAGGAATCTCGGTAAGCTCAAGCGACTGCTGTCTTGACGGCAAACTCTGCTCAATGGTAGTCTGGAGCATGAGAACGTTTATCTTCATGGCTTTAAGCGCAATGTATCCGAGTCCGTCGGCAGATTTAAGGAGCGCAAGAAGCAAATGCTCTATGTCAAGAACCTTGCTCCTGAAACTGTAAGCCTCCTCCGGCGCAAGCACAGTCAAAAGCCGCTGAACTCTAGGTGAAAGTAATAACATCAAAAACCTCCTTATCCTCAGTTAATCCGCACGTCCTTAAACGCATCCTGCAGGATTAATGCCCTGAGACGCTGATTCCGTTTCACCACGTCCCGCTTTATGTCATCTTCAAAATTGAAAGCTCCGTTCCTCAGCACGTACTCCATGTGTCCGTCCTGAATTCTGTAAAGAAGCGAATGGAGCCTGGGGTCATCGGTACCGGAAAGAATTCCCATATCAAGTCCCCATTTGATTCCGCTCACTATTGAAATGGCCTCACGCAAAGGCATAAAGAGCGACGATCGTGAAAGGGTCAGAGCCCTGTATACATAATTCTTGATTGTGGAAGGGATTGAGTCAAGACATTCCTGACGCGAGTTCCTTTCCATTTCCTTGAGCTTGATTCCCGCTGAGGCAATTGAAGTCAGCTGGTCAATCTGTGAGCCCTCCATGCAATTCACTGTCGCAAGGTCATAATAGCAGCCGAGAGAGCTTGCAGGCCAATCCGTGCCCGAAACGAAATCGGAGCCGCCTGAACCATAGCTTGCAGAGAAAGTCAGACCGTTGGAATTGTACTCCTCCGCAATGTCCTTGATTTTTCCAAGAGCCGCGAGCGACGGAAGATGAAGCCTGAGACCAAGATGCATTCCGCTGCCGGCATCAAGCACATCCGAAGTCAAATAACCGAAATCCCTCGAAGCCGCGAACTGCATTTTTTTCTGCAATCCCGAATCCAGATTTCCCGAAAGACTCATCACAGAATCAAAATCCAGCCCCGGAGCATAAGCGCAGATTTTCAGGTGATCCCCAAGATTTACCGTACAGGATATTTTTCCGTCCATGCGCAGAACAATCCCGGTTCCCTCCGTGTTAATGGCGTCTGGAAGCATGCCCCGCTCCTGCAAGATTTTTGTTCCAAGCGGATCCAGATTGTTGATTGGCAGGGACTGGAATTCATCACCGGCTCCAAGGTCCAAAAAGGCGGAGAAAACAATGGACAGAATACGCTTGCACTCATTTTCCTGAAGCTGTGACGGAAACGGAAAGCTCGAAAGATTTCTGGACATGACAATCCTGGAAGAGAGCACAACATCGCTGTCGTTTCCATTGTATGTGTACCAGGCTTCCCCGGTCTGCTCCTGCTTGATCTCCATGTTAGTCCTCCGATTTTTCGGGTCCTGATGCAAAATTTCTATCAAGTGCCTTCAAATAATCTCGGTAAACCGCGGCCTTTTCATAATTTTCCTGTGCGACCGCCTCATCAAGCTTTGTCTTAAGCTCAACCCTGTCGTTCAAGACTGAATGTGCGTTTCCCAATCTCTCGGGAACAGAACCCGTATAGGCTCCCTGCACACCATGACGTTCCAAAAATTTCCTTATATCAGCCTTAAAAACTGAATAACACTCAGGACATCCAGCCTTTCCGGTCCTCCTGATTTCCGCACCCGAAGTACCGCAGACGGGGCAGGTTTTCATTCCTTCCGCTTTTATGGCAGATTTTTCCACCGCGAGTTCCTTGAACAAATCCACGATGGAAGCCTCAATGCTTTTTGGGTCCGAGCTGATTCCGCGGGCCACGGCACAGTCCATGCAAATATTGATTTTGCGTCTCTGTCCGTTGGCGCTGAGCTGCTCCAAAAAAATCACCGCTTCCCTTTCATGGCAAAAATCACAAACCATCTAAAACCTCATTTACATCTTACGCAAAGTATCAAGCGGTTTCTCCCTGCCAGCCTTAGCAGCCGGAATGATTGAAACCACAAGCGAAAGTACCAGAGTTCCCGCAGTAATCAACAGAAGATGCCCGAAAGGAACCGAAACCGGTATGTCCTGCAAATAATAAGCCGGATCAAGGAGTTTGACCGAACTGAATGACTCCAGCTCCCCCCTACCTATAAGATACACGAATTTCGCACAAATGTTAACCATCTTTTCCATAATATTTATAAGTGGGTTGATATTTACCGCCGCAAGCAAACCAAGGGGAATTCCGATCAAAGTACCGCCCGCACCGGCAGCAAACCCCACGAGAATGAAGCTCATCTTGATTCCTTCCTCCGACGCTCCCATGCTCTTCAAAATGGCAATCTCACGCCGTCTCTCCATGACCACCATGACCAGCGCGGAACTGATGTTGACCGAAGCGACAAGCACAATCAGCAGCATGATTAAAAGCAGGAGGATTTTTGTGGACGCAAAGTTCTCGTACTCAGCCGCATTCAGCTCATTCCAAGTGTAGACCCTCGACTGTTCCACCGCAGGATACGAGTCCATGCCGCGAATGTTCCGTGACACACCGGCTTTTATGCTCATAAGCGACGGAGCAAAAGGATCCTCCGTAACCAGCCCGAAGATGAACTGTGAGGATTTAATGGAAAGAAAATCATAGCCTGTCTCAAGCGGAATAAAAACCCAGAGCGCATCCAGCTCCTGATATCCCGATGAGACTATGCCCTCCACGTTGAACTCACGCATCTTGGGAACCATCGTCTCACCAATCTTGTTGATTGAAATCAGGCTCACCTTGTCTCCCGCATGAACGCCGAGCGACTGGGCAATTTTCTCGCAAAGCACCGCGTCCCTCTCTCCCTCAAGCGAAACCGTACCCTCCACAACTTTGAAAAGCGACGAAAAAGATTTCACATCCGAAAAAATATTTTTATGCATCGCACGAACAGTGGCTCCCGTCCTGATTCCGTTTCCAGCGGCAAGAGCCATTCCCTGCATCTCAGGTATGACCTCAAGCACTCCGTTCACATCAGCAAGACGCTCGGAAAATGCCTCCATGTTCTCAAGCGACTCAATCTCCTCCGAATACGAGCTCACACGTACCTGCAAGTCCTGGGAGGAAAGACCTATCATGCGTCCCGTAATTCCGTCAATCATTCCCTGGCTGATTACAAGGACAGCGACAAGTGGCACGAGACTGATTCCGATACATGCCATGGCACCGATGAGACTTCTTTTACCGTTGCTACGTTCCGCACCAGGCCTTGAGAAAAAAATGCGGGCCGCATACAGAACGCTGGATTTAAAAGTCATTGCTTACCTTCCTCCGTCAACGCGCCGTCCTTTATGAAAAAACGGACATTTCCTTTTTGCGCCAGATTCATGTCGTGGGTCACTAAAATCAGGGTCTTTTGATAGCGGTCTGCCATGGAAAAAAGCAGGTCCCCGATCAGCACGGCATTCGCTGGGTCAAGATTTCCCGTCGGCTCATCGGCAAGAATCAGCTCTGGATCATTCACCAAGGAGCGGGCAACGGCGACCCTCTGTCTTTCACCTCCCGAAAGCTGCGACGGAAGATGCGTCATCCTGTCCTCAAGTCCCACGTCACAAAGAAGCGAGCGGGCCTTTTCCATCGCCGTTTTTTTCGGAATGCCAGCCATATAAGCCGGGAGGAAAACATTCTCAAGCGCAGTAAAATCCTTGAGCAGATAGTGAAACTGAAACACGAGGCCGAGAAAGTGACTTCTGTAATCCGTAAGCTCGTTCTCTTCCATTGAGCTGATAATCTTTCCGTTCACGTCCACTGTACCGGCAGTCGCAACGTCAAGTCCTCCGATTATGTTCAGCAAGGTTGATTTTCCGCTTCCACTTTTTCCGACGATGACGCACTTGCTTCCCTTGCGAACGTCCATGTCCAGATTTTTCAAAATGGTGAGTTTTTCGCTGGAAGTCTCGTAAGTTTTTTCCAGTCCCCGGACTCGCACAATCACGTCCTTGCCCGTACTGTTTTCTAAATCAGTCATCATGAAGCACCTCCGCTACCGTTAAATGCAGTATCTGTCTGCTGGCAGACCAAGCGGCGGCCAGAGAAGAAAAAATTCCGAAGAAAAAAATCGCCATGATTTCAGAGAGAACCATGCGTGCAGGAATGTTCGCGTAGATTCTGAACATGGGATTTTCCTGGAGCGACGAAATGTTCTCAGGATTTATCGCGGCAATCAGCACATACTGGATGTAATACTGAGCCTTCGAGAGGAACATAAATACGTGGTCCATGTTCGAGCAGATGAGCAGCCCTAAAAGAAGCCCCGGAACAGCACCGACAATTCCCGTGACAAGTCCCTTCATTATGAATACCGCCTGCACGTCAGATTTTGTTCCACCCAGTGCGCTAAGGACGGCAATCTCCTCACGACGCTCGTAAACCATACGCCTCATTCCGTTGTAGATGTTCACCGCGACGACGACAAAAATCAGGAACACCAGAAGCATGAGGATATTTTTTTCAACACGCAGAGCACCGAAGAAAGTCCTGTTGTAGCTTCTCCAGCTCTCAAACTTCTGCCCCGGAAAAGCTGATTCCAGACGCGAAATCAGAACCGAGTCCTTTCCGCTGTCCTTCATCTTGATTCCCCAGACCTTTTTTGAGCCGGAGCCGAAATATTTTTGTGCCGCATCAATTCCCACAAACGAGTAAGCCGAGTTGATGTCCGCATAGTTCGAGAAAAAAATTCCCGTCACAACGAAACGTCTGTCCTGAGAAATCATCGCAACATCGGAACTTCCGCTCAGAGCAAAAATATTTATCGTGCTGCCGACCCTCGCCCCGATTGTCCTTGCAAGGTCATTTCCCAGAACAATGCAGTCATCCTCGGAAATGTCGAATTCTCCCGAAATCATCTGCACCTCACGGGCAAACCCCTCGTCGCTCTCCATCACATGAGGATCAAGGGCACGAACCAGCGCGGCATTCTCACGTCCGTTGGATGCAATCATCAGCCCCTGCGCCTCATAAAACGGAGAGACAGTCAGCACGGATTTCTCATCCCCGCACCATTTCAAAAAAGCGTCCTCGTCCTGAACATCCGAAGCGCGCACATGATAGCTGGAGATTTCCATTATGGCATCGATGAATTCCATCTGGAATCCGTTCATCACGCTGATTACAACAATCAATGCCATTACGCCGAATCCGATTCCAAGGCTCGAAAGTGTTGAAGTGACGGCTGACCGACCGCTGCGATCCACCTTGCTGAAACGGCTTGAGACAAAACCTATCCACCGGAATGAAGAAAAAAATTTCAACTTACTCATCAAACGTTCTCCTGCTCTTTTCCTCATCCCCAAGGAAAAAAACTTCCTCAACAAGCACACCGTTCTTATATCTTGTCTGAACCCTCGCGTCTCCGTCGAAATACAGAGTCTGCTCGTAGTCAAGTTCCGTCGTGCTGTCCGTCCTCATGCGCAAAACACCGTCCTCGTAAAAATCCACGGAAGGAATCTTGGATGTCACCGAATACGTGTAGATGGATTTCTGCACACGGCTCGATCCGTCGTCAAAATAAACCGATTCCTCGTCAATCGCAATCCGTCCCTTCGCATCGTAGGTGATTGCGCTCTTGTTTTTCAAATGCCTCTTGACATTTCCGGCGTCATCTTTTGAGACAGAATAAAAAAGCACCTGCGTCGGATTTTTTCCAGCAAAGCGAGTCTCACGGTAAGTTCCGTCCAAAAGGAATTCCTCCGTCCTGAAATTCGGAAGCTTTGATGCCCCGGAATAAGTGTAGCAGGTCCTCACTTTCATCTCGGTGGCGGCAAAAGTCTTGGCGTTCTTCCAAACCGTCCTCTCAAGAATCCGGTACAAATCATCGTACTCAGTCCTCACAATCTCATCAGCGTTTACCGAAACAGCCGTCTTTTTACCGGACACCGACTCAGGGCCCACGAAAAATTCCTCGCCGAATTCAAAAAGACTCAGCCTTTCCTCAGATGAAGTGTAAAGCTCCTCCGCCACATTTCCAAGCCCCAGTCTCTGAGCAATGCTGGTTCCCTCGCCCTGTGGTCCGAACTCAGGATTCTCAAGCTCGTACAAAAAGCTGGACGGATCCGTCTCAACATCCTCCAAATCCGCGAAGTCCGACAAATCCTCAAAATTACCGTCATTCAGCTCCACGGCGGAAAGCATGTCCAAAAGCTCATTGTGCGAAGAAAGCCTCTCTTCGAATGAAACGGAGTCAACCCCCATTTTTTTCGCGAGCATATCCTGAGCCGGATCGTAAACCGGAAAGAGAAGATAAAATGCAAGTACGGCGGCGGAAATGTCCAAGGCACCTACCTCCGATCAAACAAGGCCAAGGAACTCATCCAGATATTTTCCCGGATCCATGGGAGCAATGTCGCCATATTTCTCTCCCGTACAGACAAAGGCAAACGGAAGTGAAAGCTCCTTCCCGATTGAGACCACACAGCCCCCCTTAGCGGTTGAGTCATATTTCGTAAGCACCACGGCATCAAGTCCCACGGCTTCATTGAACACCTCAGCCTGACGCAAAGCATTTTGTCCGGTAGTTGCGTCCACCACGAGAATCTTTTTGTAGCAGCCCTCGGAAGCCTTTGATGAAGCCACGCGGTCAATCTTCTTGAGCTCGTTCACAAGATTCTCCTTGTTGTGCAATCTTCCGGCTGTATCGGCAATCACAAGTCCACCGCCCGACGAGGCACATGCGGATGCGGCGTCAAAAACCACGGCGGAAGGATCGCTTCCCATCTGATGACGCACCACACGGATTCCCAATCTCTCGCCATGCTCGGAAATCTGGTCAACGGCGGCGGCACGGAAAGTATCGGACGCGGAGATAATTACCGGAGAGCCTTTTTCCTCATACCAGCGTGCCATCTTTGCGACGGTGGTTGTCTTTCCCACTCCGTTCACTCCGAGCACCATGAAGACATTCACCTTGCCCGGCTCAACATCAAGAGACACTGACCTTGCATAAGGCTCCAGCATTTCCTTAAGAGCGGCGCTGATTTTGTCCGCACCGGAGATTTTTTCGCTCTTGCATTTTTTCTGAAGCTCATCCACAATCTGCACGGCGGACGCGGCTCCTATGTCACCCTCAATCAGGGCATCGGTCAAATCATCAAAAAATTCAGCGTCATCGGCTTTGTACAGTCCGAAAAGGGACTTGAGCCTGTCAGCAAAAGACATCTTGGCCATAATCACTCCTTAGAATCAGACTCTTCTTCCGCGTCATCGGAAACGGCGGTCTGCTCCACCTCTATTTTTTCAATCACGTCGCGCAAGGGTTTGCTTCCCGGTTTTGCCTCCACAGGAAGAACTTTTGACGCGGTGTGAATGTAGCGCACAAGCTCAAAGATAAAAAATCCGCCCGCAAGAGCAGTCAGTCCAATGGCTCCGAGCCTCAGATAGTGCCAGCCGTAGACCTCATCGGGCTCCACCACACCGTTAAGGTATCCGTTGTAGGCCTGATTGTAATTTCCCACGGCAAAAAATGTGAGCGGAAGAGTCAGAACAAAAGCCGTGTAGCCCCTGTATGCCCAGACTCTCCTTTTGTCAATCAGCGCGCCCAAATCAAGAGGCTCCGCTTTCACGACCAGTTCGGCTCCCTCTACCTGTAATTTTTCGGGAACATAATAGAAGGAATTTATCACTTTATCTTCGCCGCCATCACCCGGAACCGTCCTTATGACCTGCCCGATCACAGGCACACCGTCTATCGTCACATGGGCATCATCGCTTTCCGACCCGATTGACTTTCCGTTCGCGTACAGAGTTCCGTCCCCCGGATTTTTCATGTAGAGACTGAACGTGCCGTTTTTCTGCTCGCTCATGGGAACATGGATGAAAAAACTCGGACTGTCGCGGAAAAAGCCCGTAAATGACTGCTCAACATAGCCCGGACTTTCAACCGTAAGAGTGTGCATACCGGCTGGCACCAAAATATAGTAGCCAGAAAGCTGAGTGACCGTCCCATCCACGGAAATGCGGGCGGAAGAAGCGGCCTCCTCGGGCGTAATGTCAAAATACAACTTCACGCCGGAACTGTTCACAATCAGAGGAGAGATGAACTGCGCTATGTTCGACGCAACTTCGGTAATCCCGCCAAGACTTCCGACCTCGGTTACGCTTCCCATGCTCTTTCCACCCGGGTAGATTTTCAGCTCCACCGTAGCGGAAAAATAGTTGCCGTAAAAAGTAAGAGTCCCATAAAGCAGACCGTTGATTTTCGCGTCAATCACGGATTTTTCAAATTCCCTGCTGTCCGTGGACAAATCCCCGGGCTCAAAAAGAAGCGATGAGTCACTCTTGTAGACCGCAACCGTCTCCTCAACCGACTCAGAGACGACCGCCGCCTCCTCCTTCGTAAAATGCGCAAGAAAAGACTCAAAAGCGTTTTTTTTCTTCTCCTCCTGAACGCTTTCCCCCATGACCTCGGCGACGGCTTTCTGTTGTTTTTTCAGGTTCTCGTCAATCTGATTTTCTATCTCTCGAATTTTTTTTTCAGACTCCTTGATTTTTTTCCTGAGCTTTCTTCCGCTGTCCTCCGTAAGCAAAATGGAGTCCCTCGTTTTTACCGCCGCAGAGAGCTGCAAAAAAAGAGACTGCCTTTCCGTCCTCAGATTTTCCAGGGTGCGGTCAAGCATCTCCGTCCGAGGCGGCACACGGATTGATTCGGTACCGATCTGATCAAGGATGAGCTTGGGCAAAAGTTTCGCGACGCTTTGCTGGGATGAGGGCTGGGTTCCTTTTTGCGTGAACGTAAACGGTGTGGACGCAAGCACCCAATCCTCCGAAAACGCAACGGCAGAATTCACCACTGCGAAAATCAGTACAAGAAGTACAAATGCAGAGACTTTCCTGATTTTATCACGCTCGCGTCGGCCCGCTCTCATCTCTCCAAAGCTCCCGGCCTAGTCTCCCAGATCGTCGTCGGAATCATCGCCATCCGCAACCGGAACACCCTTCCATTTTACGGAAAGCCATGAGTCAAGGAATCCGTCTATGTCTCCGTCCATGACACCCTGGATGTTTCCCACGGAATACTTTGTCCTGTGGTCCTTCACCATCGTGTAGGGCTGGAAAACGTAGCTGCGAATCTGGCTTCCGAAAGAGATGTCCTTTTTCTCACCGGCAAACTTCTCGTTCTCCTTCTCCTTCTGCTCCTTATAATACTCATAGAGCCTTGAGCGGAGGATGCTCATTGCGGTGGCACGGTTCATCAGCTGGCTTCTCTCGCTCTCACACTGAACTACGATTCCCGTCGGAATATGAGTAAAACGGACCGCTGATTCTGTCTTGTTGACGTGCTGTCCTCCCTTACCGCCTGCACGGAATGTATCTACGCGGAGGTCTTTCGGGTCAATGTTCACCTCAATGCTGTCGTCCAGAACCGGGAAAACATAAACCGAGGCAAAGGACGTATGCCGTCTTGCGTTCGCGTCAAAGGGGCTGATTCTGACAAGTCTGTGCACACCGGCCTCACCCTTCGTGTAACCGTAGACGTAATCGCCCGAAATTCTCATGTTGATTGATTTGAGTCCGCCCTCGACCTCTTCCTGGGAAAGAACCTCCATCTTGTATCCGTGACGCTCGGCCCATCTCTGGTACATACGGCTCAGCATGAAAGTCCAGTCACAAGCCTCGGTACCGCCCGCTCCGGCATGTACGGAAAGGAAGCAGTCGTTCTTGTCAACCTCGTCGGAAAGAAGATTCAGGATGCTCTGATGCTCGTACTCGGCGTTTGCCTTTTCGTAAAGCTCCTTGAGTTCCTTTTCAACGCTCTGGTCATTTTCCTCGATTCCAAGCTCGTAAAGGGATTCCATGTCGTTGACCTGTGCGATCAAATCCTCCCACGGCTCAATTCTTCCCTTGAGCAGCTTGATGTCGTTCATCACTTTTGTGGCTTTGTCATTGTCGTCCCAGAATCCGGGTGCGGTGGTAAGAGCCTCTTTTTCGGCTATCTTTTTGCGAATGTCGTCCGGGTCAAAGACGCCCCCATACATCCATGATATTTTCCTTCAACTCCTCAATGGGCACACGCAAATCTTCAAGCATACAAATCTCCTAATAACGGACATGACGGACACACCACCATGCCGCTGATAAAATCAAAAAAATTCTTCTATAATATTATATCAGATTTCAATTGATTTTTCAACACGGCAGCGATAATTTATGTCCCAATGGGCGCGGCCCCTGGTTGAGGAGGGAAAACTTATAATGAGCGTCCCGGAAAAACCGAATCCTCAAAACTCAGCGTTTCGTGGCAGGTCTGGATGCTTGGCGAGGAGCGGCGGCACCGGTTTTTGGCTTAGCAGTGGCAGTCTTTGCTGGGCTACCGTTGAGCTGGCATCTCTTCCATTTCTTTTCCCTCAGCTCGGTGATTACGAACATGCCGTTCAGCGGGAACTGATAGATTCGGACCACATCATAGTAATCCGTGAGCCTGTCGATGTCCTTCTTCAAATCCGAAAGCTCGTTCTCCGTGAATTTCGCATTTTCCCAGCAGGACCTCTGAATCTTCTTAAAGCCGGTGTTGGTAAGCAGACTAGCCATTGCGTTGGCAGTATCAATGCTTCCCGGGTCTACAATAACAGATACAAACATACTTATAGAATAGTCCATAGAATGAATATTGTCAATTCCAGATTTTACAACTTGTATGAAACGAAGCCAAGCAAATAAAATTCTTGACAAAATCACGCCAATGACGTATTTTAAAATAATGGAAGAAAAGGAATTTGATTTCAATGAACTTATGGAAAGCATGAAGCAGGCTGTAGCAATCTCCAAAGGTGAAATGGAGCCTTCAAGAACATTCGTCTTTTCACCCATCAATGTTAGAGAAGTAAGAAAAAAAACAAATAAAAATCAAGAGGAATTCGCAAATATGATAGGTGTAAAAGTCGGAACACTTCGTAATTGGGAACAAGGAAGAAGAAAACCTGCAGGAGCCGCCCTCACACTTCTTAAAATCGTAGCCGCAAATCCCAAATATGTGGAACAAATTTTGCAAATCTAGGGAAACACTGCATAATTTGTCTACTTACAGCTCACCCAATCTTCCAGCCAAGCATCCCCTTTCCGCCGCTAGAGAACACCACGCCGATTTTATGCATTGTCTTTCCGCTAACCACAAATCTCTCCGCAGCGGGCTTCAAAATCCTGAATGCCAAGTTTACCAGAAACAGCGTCTGAACTTTGACCACCACAGCGAAGGAACTGAAAGCACATTTTCTTTGGTGGACATGAGCGGGGAAAAGAAATCCGGAGTTCTGTGAACCCTCAATCCGTCAAGCTTTCTGTCAACCAAATCCGGGCGGTATAAAGTGCCGTAAAGAGTACCGAGTCTGTAAACGCAGGTTCCGTCGCTCAGATGGATGAATTTCTCAATTCCTCCGCCATTGCCTTTCACATAGCCCTCCTGGGTATACACGGCATAATCACCGCAATCATCCGCGTCAAGGACCGCAAGTTGTCGTCCCGATGAAACCTCAAAGCACTCAATCTTGCCGCTCAGATAGGAGACAAAAAGATTCCTGCCGTCCCCGCTGAAAAATGCCGAGTCAATCTGTCCGATCGGGAAGCTTCTCAAAATCTTCCGCTGGTTGAAATCAAAGACAAAGCATCTCTCCTCGGTAAAGACTGCCATGGTGCGGCTGTCTCCTGAAAAACAAGCGAAGATAACATCACTCAAAAAAAAATACGGCTTAAAATCTTCCGTAGAATAAATCTGCACGCCGTTTTTTCCATAATCATGCGACAAAAACCATTTTCCGTCCGGGCTGAATTCGGTAAACGGTCTTTCAAAGGAAATGTCCACGGCATAGCTTTCTCCGCTCGAAAGATCCTCGATGACATTCGCGTATTCAGTGGCATAAACCAAAAAACGTCCGTCGCAGCTCATGTTAATTCTGTTGCAATAGCCGCTGAGCCCCTGCACATAATTTCTCTCCCCGGATTCCATGTCAAGCACAAAAAGCGAACATTCGGAGGGATTAAGACAGGCAAGTTTTTTCCCGTCAGAACTTGAGGCAAGCAAAAATCCCTCACCCTCGCCCAGAGTAAGCAGGGAAGTGATTTCTAGGCTGTCCAAGTCATATCTCACGAGCGAGCTTGTGTTCTCCGCCTCATCATATTCCGAAAGATAAATTCCTCCATCGAAAAAAGCGGGGCTGGAAACATTGCGATCCAAAATCTTCCTGTTGAATTCAAGTGGATTCAAGTCCGATGAAAAAATCTGGGGCATGCTGTTTTCGAAAAAATAGGCGTTGTAAATTGCAATCAGGTCACGGCCGGGAATGTGGGTGGGTTTTATTGCGATTGAATAATTTTCTATGGGGGCAATCTCCTTCAAAAACGAGTCGCCTTCGTTAAATTCGTTAATGCGGAAAACCTCAACGCGTGATCCGAAATTCAGCGCAAGTAATTTTCCGTCCTGAGAAAAAGCAGCGTTCTTCATGTAATAACCCTCCCGGCTGAAGATTACGTGCAGGTCATCAAGATCAATCATGGTGATTTTATCCGACCTCGCATAAAGGAGCCGCTTGCCGTCATGGGAGAATTTCACGTAAAGCAAATATTCATTCAATGGTACAGATTTTTCAAGCTCCCCTGTGACTGTGGAATAAATCGAAATTCCGTCTTTGCGTCCTCCGAAAACAACGGCGACATGAAGACCGTCAGGAGAAATGTCATAGCTGTGAACTCTCTTTCCGAAAGAAAATTTACTCTCAAATTTTTTTTCTTCACCGGCAGAAACCGAAGGTGCGACACTAGCTTTGGGAAAAACACTTACAAGCAGCCCGGTCTCAACATCCCAGAGTCTTGAGTCAGACGTGGAGCCGGTCAGAATAAATTTTCCGTCGGGTGAAAACTCTACTGACTCAGAATCTCCGTTGTGCCATTCCTGGGCAAGAACCACGGGCTTGGCACGCTCATCCGCCATACATGGAATGAATGCAAATAACATAAGTACAAGAGCGGCAAATCTTTTCACTTTTCTTTCTCCTTCCCAACCATCCGGGCAATCAAATCCGCACCCCATGAATCCACGAGCATACGGGCGGCTTTTTTACGCAGGGAGTCGGGCAAACGCATCTGTTGTCTGAGGTTGCTCGCGGCGAAACGAATCATCAGGTCGCTGTAACAGGCACTCACGGCTTCCCCACCGGATGCAAGGGGATGATTTTTCATGTCGGCGAACACGGCCGTAAAAACTGAGGACGACGAGCAGATTTTTTTCCACTCCTCAAGATTTTCAATCGCTTCCGAGCTAAAAGTAAATCCGTTTTCGGTATGGCAGCGGCAGACGGGGATGGAAATCTCTGTAAAGGAGCGGCACTCCCTGAGGATAAAATAGAGCCACATGTAGTTTTCACCCACGAAACATTCTGCACGGGGCATTTTTCCCAACGCGGACAAAAGCGGCTTGCTTCTGAAAAGTTTTCCCTCAAGACAAAGACTGTGTTTTTTTTCAGCAAGATAGGCAGAAATCAGCTCGTCACCGGATTCGAAACTAAGGCTCTCACGGCAGGATTTTTCTATATAATCGTAGGCTTCGGGGAAAGCTGCGAGGGTCGCCGGATTTTTATCTTCCACGACAATTTTTCCCTGCACAATGTCCGGCAGCTTGGATGGCATGGAGCGGATTTTTTCAAACATGATCTGGCAGGAGTCGCTTTCATAAAAAGTGTCGTCGGCATCAAGAAAGGTCACGTACTCACCGGCGGATTCTTCCACGGCAAATTTTCTCGCGTCGGAGGGACCGTTATGTCCGTCACCGTCAATGTAAAAAAGCGAGGGTGCGTGATGGAGCGAATTGTCGGCATGGAGTTTTTCAACCAGATTTCGGACGCAAGTAATTTCGGAGGGAGCGTCGTTATCATCGTACACAAGAATCTCAACACCCTCAAGCGTCTGCTCAAGGGCTGATTTTATGGCTCGCTCAAGGATTTTCGGAGGAGTCATGTACGTGGGAATTATTATGGAAAGATTCTTCATCGCTTGCCGGACTAACCGCGCGGTGCGGATGCAGGGTCAATCGGGACGGTCTTTTCGTATACAATCAGCGAAATCTGGCTCGTTCCCTTGATGCTGTCGGTTCCAGCGGTTCCAACTGAGTCGCCGAACACAACGTAATCGCCCTTCTTCACCTTGATGCTGCCGAGTCCTGCGTAAACGTACATCGTGCCGGATTTTGACACAACCAAAACGACCTGTCCGTAGCCCCGGTAATTTCCAGTGAACATGACGGTTCCTTCCTGAATGACAGTCACAGCCTCGTTTTTTTGAGCCGAAAGCTGCACGCCTCCGACCTTGCCCGCCATGTACGTCACCTCAGGATTTTTTACCGGCCATTGCAATGAGGAATCACCTTTTTTCGTGCTGTAGAAACGCGGATCGTTTGAGTTGAGCGACGGAAGGGACGCAAGTTCCTTTTCAGATTCCGTGAGTGGGATTTTGATTTCCTGTCCCACATGAAGAGTGTCCTGATCAAGTCCGTTGTAATTTTTTATCTGGCTTACCGAAAGTCCGTGATTCAGTGCAAGTCTGTAGAGTGTGTCGCCCGACTTAACCGAATAGACCTCGTATTTTTTTTCTGTGAATGTGGCGGAAACCTGCTGCGTTGAAAAATCATCCTGAGGGCTGCTTTCCGTGTAGTAAAGTTCAGGAATCACAAGCTTCTGTCCTACTTTTATATAGGAAGATTTGTCCATGCCGTTCGCATTGCAAAGCATATCGACACTTACGCCGAAACGCCTTCCGAGCGAATACAGGGTATCTCCCTTTTCCACTACATAGGAGCTTCCGCCGTTCTGAGAGGCAGCGGACTGAGGGGCTGAATATAGGAGGGGTGCCATCAATCCACCGAATAAAACGGCCGCTACGAGTACTTTAGAAAATCTGTTTGCGAAAATGGACTTTTTCATACTCTCTGAATATCGGTAAAAATCGCCGCTTTGATAATATTTTAGGACGCGGAAAAATAAAAAAAACTCCAAAAAGTCCACGAACCTCTTGGAGTTTTAAATTAATCATAAATCATCAGTTACAGGAGCACACCACACGGAGACCGCCGTATGCGCTGCGATAAGCCCTTACTCGTGCTCTACCACGGTAGCTTATGGCACAATCGTTACTTGAAGCACTTCCACCCCAGCATCCACCGCGTCTGACACATTTGACCCCGGATTCAACGCCGAGAGCTCCGGTTGAATTGGTTATTTCACCTTCCCAGTCATAGCAGATCTCAGCGACGTTTCCGCTCATGTCATACAGGCCAAGCACATTCGGCTGTTTTTGTTTTACTTCATGCGTCTTTCCCGCACCACACCAGCCAACATCAGCTATATTATTGCTTCCGCTGTATGTCGTCTGCTCCTCATGGAATCCAAGGTCCCCGCCGCGTGCCATGTACTCCCATTCCGCTTCTGTCGGGAGCCGGTAGCCGTTTGCGCTCGTGTCATAATGGATTCCAGTATCCGGGTCGTCCAGGACAGCTGAATTTCCTGTTTTAGAGGCATCATCCTCATCTTTACAAAGCCCGCTATAGTAAAACTTACCTTCATTATTCACAGCTACTTTGGAGCCTTCCACCTCTGCCCACCTGGCCACATCGTACACATTTTCTCCGTCTATAACCATGTAATACGCCGGGTCAAGTCCTTCCGCCACGCTTCTGAGGTTGCAGTAGATTATGGATTCATACCAGTTAATGAAATATGCAGGATAATTGTCTCCCATACCCTTTCCATCGGTAGGCTTTTTGTCTCCACCTTTTTCAGCACCGTAGTAGGTCATGTACTGGGCCCACTCAGCCTGAGTAACCTCATGGTCGCACATGATAATGGAGCCTATGGTAATGTTACGTCCCTCAACGAAAAGAGGAGAATCTGTAACAAGCTCTTCAATTGTGGTTTCCTCGCTCCTTACGCCGCCTGTAAACATCAACCATCTTGCGTAAAGGATTGTTTCCGAGGTGATTGGTGTATTGAAATTAAATTTCGCCGTGCAATCTGGATCCGCATACCAACCGAAGAACTGATACTCTTCCTTGGTGGGATTCGCCGGGACCGTCGCCTTCGTTCCGCTTGCGACACTCTGATCCTCAATGTCGCTTCCCCCGTTGGTATTAAACGACACCGTATAATAAACCGTGGGAGAAAAATCTTCCGAGGATGAGTAATAAGAAACACGACATCCCATGAAGAATGCCATGACGCAAAATCCAAAAGCTGCAAGACCCCAAAATTTCTTGCCCATACGATCCTCCTGTTTTCATCAAACAAAAGCCCCACTTTCCGATTGCCCCAGCAACCAATCCCCACTCTTTAGTTATCCCAAAAATTGAATTTTTTTAAGTTCCCTTTATTATATCTAACAAACAAACTTTGTCAAGGTTTCAATCCCGGACAAATAAAAACACCGCCGAATCATGAAAAAAAACAATTTCCGACGGTGTTTAAATAAAAAATTGGCCAATTAGGCAATCGAACCGACATGAAGCCGTCCGTGCCTAATTGATTCTATTGGCTGCCTCTAAAGCTTTCCGGAGCTTATTTTCCGGCTTTTGCAGCTTCTTTGGCCAGCTTTTTAGCTTCTTTAGGGTCAATAGAGGTGTCAAATGTCACCTTGTCATAACCCACGGCACCTGTAATTGCATTTACCAGCCAAGGTGCGTCAATCTTCTCGCAGATGTTCAGCTCGGCATCAAGATCCTCTGAGTTCTTTACGAAGAACTTGCAGCGTGACATATCCGGCTTGAAGTTTACAGTCTCACCCAGCTTGAATGACTCCTTTGTTGAAGCCTGAACACGGGCGATAATCTGCTGATTCTTTGTTGCCAGGAAGAGGTGGGTTTCAGCTCCCAACGGCTCTTTGTTGACAACCTTCATCTGCATGTTGTTCTCAGCGGCCTCACTTGCCTGATATGAGAGATCCTCAGGACGTACACCGAAGTATATTTCCTTTCCCACATAAGCTTTAAGTGCTTCCTGCTGCTCTGCTGTCGGGACGAGAGAGAATGTGCCTTCATCGACAACAATCTTGTCTCCTTCCTTCTTAACAGTTACTGTCATGAAGTTCATTGGCGGTGAACCGATGAATCCAGCGACGAATTTGTTGATCGGATGGTTGTACAGATAGAGTGGTTCTCCAATCTGCTGTACGTGTCCGTCTTTCATAACGACAATCTTTGTACCCATTGTCATAGCTTCGATCTGGTCGTGGGTAACATAAATCATCGTGGCCTGAAGTCTCTGGTGCAACGCGGCGATTTCACCACGCATAGTCACACGGAGCTTTGCGTCAAGGTTTGAAAGAGGTTCGTCAAAAAGGAAGACTTTCGGTTCGCGAACGATTGCACGTCCAACAGCAACACGCTGTCTCTGTCCACCAGAAAGAGCCTTCGGTTTGCGATCCAAATACTGTGTCAAACCAAGGATGTTTGCAGCCTCATCGACACGACGCTTGATTTCGCTCTTGTCCATCTTGCGGATTTTAAGACCGAAAGCCATGTTGTCGTACACTGTCATGTGAGGATACAGAGCATAGTTCTGGAATACCATTGCGATGTTTCTGTCCTTCGGCGGGACATCATTCATCAGTTCTCCGTCGATGTACAGCTCACCTTCGGAAATGTCTTCCAGACCAGCAACCATGCGGAGAGTCGTGGACTTACCGCATCCAGAAGGACCTACGAATACGCAGAATTCCTTGTCTTCAATAGTGATATTGGCGTTCTGAACGGCGCGAACTCCACCGTCATAAATCTTACCAATACCCTTCAGTTCTACCTTTGCCAAAGTTGGCCTCCCAAGGGGTTATATTATGCTTTAATTATACAGGCACTTTTCCCGCTTGTCAAATGAAATTTTGAGAAATTCACGGAATTTTTTGAAATTCTTTCATATTGTGAATGAAGCCCCTTTTTTTTCCGATATTTAAAATAATCTCTAAAAACCAGTTTTCCATGGCTTTTTAGGGGGTCCTTAACTTGAATTCAAAGGAGGTCGGTATGAAACTTAAAATGAAGACTAGAATCCTCGCGGGAATTTTTATTGCGGCGGCGGCATTTTCATACGCAGAGAACGCACAGGATGACGAGAGTCTTACAGTCACAAGCTCCGACATATTTATAGAAAGAAACAGCGGAAGGTCAATCGGAACTTCCACCGACGGATTCAATCTCTACGTGCGAAAAAAACCCGGAATTGAGTCGGTCATGCTCACGGAGACAACAAGAGACCCGGACGGAAAGGAGGACAATTTCGCCTATCGCTCGGAGACGTACAACTCGCTCAACGGTGACGAAATTCGCGTGTTGCAGGGAAAAAAGCTCACGTCAAAGGACGCACAGTTCAGCCTGATCTCATCCACCGTGGGATATCACCCGCGCCTGGGAGAGTGCTTTTTGATTTACATCCCCAAACGGATTGTCTACGGCTATCCATGGACGAGAAACGGAGCCATCACAATCTCCAAGGGCACATTCGTAAACATCCGCACGTTCAACAAAAAATACGGCGACTATTCCGGCAAATGGAAGGACAATCCCTTCATGTTCGACTTCACATCACCGGCTGTAAAGAACGACGCGAAATCTGACCCGCCCGCGCCGGAAAAAAACGTTACGTCGGTAAAAACAGAAGTGACGACCACCACAACGACCACAGTCACCGAAACAACCGTGGAAGAAAATGTGGAGGATGAGGAAGAAGAAATTGAGGAAGTAGTTCCGAGCGACGAATACAACACGACCGCGACAGAGACATTCGGCAACATTGCGAAAAAAGCAAAAGGAAAATCCGTAATCTCAAAGGGGCCGACAACATTGCCGGAAGATTTGCGCAAGCTCCTCGGACAGATTAAAATCAAGGCGGACGTTGACGTTGTGTTTGCTATCGACACGACGGGCAGCATGAGGGACGACCTTCTTTCGCTCAAGACAAGGTGGATTCCGAGCCTCATAAATCAGGCAAAAGAATTCGGCAGCCTCAGGGTGGGTCTTGTCTTCTACAGGGATTTTTTGGATGACTACAACTACAAGGGACTCCCGGTAAAAATCTTTGACTTCACCGAAAACATAGATGAAGTAAGCGAGCACTTGAATTCAATCACAATCCGGGGCAACGAAGGCGGAGATGTTCCCGAGGCAGTTTACGAAGCACTCTACGCATCGCTCACATATTTTGAGTGGAGACCGAATGCCGACAAAAACATCATCCTGATTGGAGACGCCGAGCCGCACCCCTACCCCAAGGGAACCAAAAAGATTTCCGAAGCTGATGTGATGTCACTTGCAAATGAAAAGAATGTAAAAATCAACACAATCATCGTGCCAAACACCATTGAGTAAGTGGAAAGTGGAGAGTGGAGAGTGGAAAGTTGAAAGCTGGGGATTACTTTTTCTGATTGCTGATTATGATTCCGGCAAGGACGAAGGTAATTCCCACGACCACGCTCCATGTCATTTTTTCATTGAACCACAGGATTCCATTTAAAGTCGCGACAACAGGTTCCACCGACGCAATGATGGATGCCTGTCCGTTCTCTACAGATTTTAATCCGAGCGTGTAAGTAATGTAAGGAACCACGGTAGAGACAATCACGAAGACAAGCGCAAGGCCCATGCTTTCCCAGGACCCCGACACGACACGGGCCACATTCAAGGGACGTGCAAAAAACAAAGTTGCAAGCGACGCAAAGACAAAGGTGTAAAAGCTGATTGTGTAAGACTCATACCCACGCTCAAGCGCAAATCGACTGAAGATTGAATAAAGCGCGTAACCGAGTCCTGCCCCAAGCCCTATTATAATAGAAGAAAAATCCAAGCGACCAGACGCACCGCTGAAAACTCCCGTCACAAAAATAAGACCGACAAATGAAAGCACAAGCGCAATCCCCTTTCTGATTGTGAGACGCTCCTTAAAGCAGAACGCTGAAATAACCATCACAAAAGCGGGGGCGGTATAAAGAAGAATTGCAGCGACCGAAAGAGACGTAATCGTAATCTCCTTGAAATAACACAGATTGAAAAACACAATGCTCAAAAGTCCTGTCCCGACAAAGCACCACAAATCCCTGAGCTTGATTTTAAAAAGATTTTTGTCCTTGATGAAAATCAGGATGAGCATAAAAACGGAAGTAAGCAAGGCACGGAGAAAAACAATATCCCACGAAGTCAGCCCCATTTCGTTGAGCGGTCTCACAAAAAGACCCATGCAGCCCCAGAGAATTCCCGCAATCAAAATGAGCAGTCTGCCCACAAAAAAAGATTTCCGTTCCATGCCACGCTCCCAAATCAATGTCCGATATACTAGCACAAAATGATTTTAATTTCCAGCGACCAAAGATTTCATACACGGAAATATGCCGATTACTGTTTCCTGCGCCGCAAATCTCCCCCCGATTCAAGTTTTGAGGAAAATGTGCCGAAATACCTACCGATAGGAAAAAAGCGTTTTCTTGCCATTTTTTCCAAGGAGATTGTATGTCAGCCCCCCCCCCTCTTATTTATACAGCCGTATAGTAAATTTTTCCGAAGATTCTTCTCTTTCGGACTGATTTTTTTTCTCTCTGCCCTAATCCTTCCTACTTCCATTTTTGCACAGACATCCTCAAAAAACAATGACGGCGATATAGCAGGAATTCTTAGCCGCGGTGAGCTCAGGGTCGCCATAACAGCGGTGGACCAGCCTCCGTTTTATTTTGTTGACAGGAGCGGAAACCTTGCCGGCTATGACATCGACATTGCCACAAAGATGGCCGATGAGCTTGGCGTAAAGCTTGTAATTACAAGGGACGCGCCATCATTCAATGACCTTGTTACTTTGGTCTCATCGGGAAAAGCAGATCTCGCGGTATCAAAACTCAGCAAGACTCTTACAAGATCCAAGACCGTAAAATTTTCGACCCCGTACATGACTTTCAGACAGGGACTTTTGTTCAACCGACTCCAGCTTGCGAAGGTTGCCAGTGAAAGCGAGGTCAAAAACTATGTGAGAAATTACACCGGTACAATCGGCGTGATTGCCAACTCGTCCTACGCAAATTATGCGAAAATCAATTTTCCCCATGCCGTCATAAAGGAATACAAGACATGGGAGGAAGCTGTTGAGGCCCTTGTGAACGGCGAAGTGCTTTCCGTTTACCGCGATGAGCTGGAAATAAAAAAAGTTTTGTCCTCGGTTCCTCAGAGCGCGCTTTCGTTCAAGCCCATGTATTTCAAAGACCTTACGGATCCAATTGCCATTGCGGTCAAGAGCGAGAATACCCAGCTTCTTTACTGGGTCAACTTTTTCCTTGAAAGCCAGAAGAAAATGACTGCCGAAGAAATTCTTTCGACCTATACATACTAAGGAGAGTGTTAGATGTTCGGAAAAATATTGAAAAATCCCTTAACAATTTTTGTTGCGGTTGCGTTGGGAATTCTGTTGGGCATCTATGAAAAGCAGCTTTCACTGTCACTTGGGGTAATAGGAGACGCTTACCTGAATCTCTTCCAGATGACAGTAATTCCGATTCTCGTTACATCAATCGTGGCAAGCCTTGCCCAGCTCATAAAGGACAAGAACGCACGCCGCCATATAATCAAAATCATTTTCGTATTTCTGATTATGCTTACGGTGACATCCGTGTTCGGAACTTTCGCCGGAATAATCGGAAAGCCGGGAGAAAATCTTGGTGAGTCCACTACGGAGGTTTTGGACAGCATAATCAAAAAATCAACGGACACTTCTCAGGATGAAATGTCGCTCTACGATGCCTCGGAGGATGTCTCGCAGGAAAAATCTTCAATTGCGAATTTCTTCCTCAACATAATTCCGTCAAACATTTTCAATTCCTTCAGTTCCGGCTCCATACTGCAGCTTGTTTTTTTCAGTATATTATTTGGAATAGCAATAGGCTTCTTGAAGGATGAGTCATCGACAAGGCTCATAAACGGTGCGGTATCGCTGAAAGAGTCATTCCAGAAGCTGATTAACTGGACTATGTACGGTCTGCCCTTTGGCCTCGTTTTTCTTATGGCAAAACAGATTGCGCAGGTCGGAGTTGAAATACTACTTGCAATGGTGAAATTCATTGTCGTGTTCTACGGTGCAGGACTTGCAGCAATAATTATCTGTACGCTGATAATCTGGATAAAGTCGGGAATAAAAAATCCTCTGACCGTTTTCAAGAAAGTCGCAAACCCAATCATAATCTCTTTTGCAACACGGAACAGTTTCGCAGCCCTTCCCTCATCGGTCGCCGCATTGAAGAGCCTCAACTACGACACCAACACGGTAGACCTTGTGTTCCCGCTTGGACTTACAGTTCTCAGGTTCGGAAACATAATGTACTTTGCGGTTGCCTCCTGTTTCATTTCTCAGATTTATAACACAACGCTCACGGCTCCTGTAATCGGACTGATTATCGCCGGCTCCGTTCTTGCAGGAACCGCCACGGCTGGTGCGTCCGGGCTTCTTACCCTGCCGATGATTTCACTGATTCTTGATCCAATCGGTCTTCCTGTTGAATCCATACTTGTCGTGTTCATGGCAATTGACTCCCTTATCGACCCGATGAGGACACTCCTTATTGTCTATGTGAACGTCGCGACCACGGCACTTGTTTCGTCAAAAGATAAAAAGAAAAACCAAGATGACGTGACGCTTTCCGATGTTGATTTCGAATCAATAGATACAGAATCTAATGATGAAATTGAGATAGAACCAGAGAAGATTGTGGTGGTGGATGTTGAAGACAAGCATGAAATTCCCGAAGAAAGTCTGTCTACCGCAAAGGCCGTTTCTGTACGAGGGGATGCAAATGTTTCCGCCGTGAATAAAAAATCAGAGCTGGTTATCCCGAACCATACGACCGGCACACAAAGCAAGGATGTCCGCACCCACAAGGATGGAATGAAAGTAAAAATCCGTGACGCTCTCATTGTGGTAAACACATTGCTCATTGTCGCAACCGCAGCGGTCATAATCTGGGTAAGCTCACACGGAACGAAGGACTCCGTTTATTCGGTATCGAACAATCTTGTCACGGAAATCCTCCAGTCCATCGACACAAAGCTTGAGGCATATTATACGCCGGCATCACAGGAAATCCACAGCATAATGCATCACTACTGGAACGAGGACACATACCATTTCCAGAGCGACGACGAGATTGCCCTTGACTATTTTATGGAGATTCTTGAAACCCACAAGGAATTCGCTATGGTCTACTTCGGGGACACAAAGGGAAACCTTATAATGGGACGGAGAATGCCGGACGGTTCACTCACGCGGCGTTACATAACAAGGGTTGACGACACGGTTTACACAAGATACGTGCATGAAAACAGAATCTACAACGCGACTTTCCCGAACACAACGGAGAGCGCGTCAACAGGATACGACCCAAGGACGAGGGGCTGGTACAAAAAGGCTGTCTCACAGAAACGCACTGTCTGGACAAATGTCTACATATTTGCGACCGACAACATGCCCGGATTCTCATGCGCCTCTCCAATCTATGATGACGACGGAAATCTTTTGGGAGTCGCCTGCATAGACATAGGCATAAGAGACCTGTCGCTTTATCTTGGAAAAATCTCCACACCCGCGAACTCTCGCCTTTTCATCTACGACCAGGACAACCAGATTATTGCAAAACCGCTTTCGGAAACAGATTCCATAGATACACTTCTGAACGTTCATCCAGAGGCGGACGGCACCAGCACTTACACGATGAAAAACGTCGACGACAACTCCGACCCCATAATATCCGGCGCATTCAGATTCTGCAAGGGAAAGGAAAACTCGAACGAAATATCGCTGTTCGAAACTGACGGCAAAAAATATTTCTGCAAGCTGGACTCAATGACAATCGACAACGAGCTTTCTCTGAACGTGGGCATGGTCATTCCCGACGAGGACATAATGGGAATTGTCTACAAAAACAACAGGACTGTGATGATTATCTCGATTGTGGTTATTGTCATTGCGATTGTGATTTCCATACTCATCTCCTCCCTCATTTCAAAACCGATGAAAGTTCTTTCAAACGAGATGGACAACATCAGGAAACTTTCAATTGAGGAGGACAATGTTGACATTGATTCAGGCATAAAGGAAATCGACACGATGGTTGACTCATTCCAAGGCATGAAACAGGGACTGATGAACTTCAAGAAATACGTTCCCTCAGATCTTGTGTCCATGCTGATTCGGGACAACCAGAACGCTGAGATTGGCGGTAAAAAGCAGTGCCTCACGCTAATGTTCTCGGACATAGAGAATTTTACGGGCATTGCGGAAAGGACAAAACCGGAAGAGCTTATCGGGCGGCTCTACGACTATTTCTCTCTCCTCGCCCACACAATCACGGACAACAAGGGAACCATAGACAAGTACATCGGGGACTCAATCATGGCGTTCTGGGGTGCGCCTGTGGACATTGAGACGAAGACCCATGCTCGTCTTGCCTGTCGTTCCGCTCTTACGTGCCAGATGCAGGGATTCAATCTTTCCAACATTTGGTCAAGGGAAGGAAAGCCGAGGTTCCGAACAAGATTTGGAATCCATACCGGTGAGGTCGTCGTAGGAAACATGGGCTCTGACGAAAGAATCAACTACACGGTTCTTGGAGACAGCGTGAATCTCGCGAGCCGGCTTGAGGGACTGAACAAATATTATGGAACAGAAATCATAGCCAGCGGGGCAACGCATGAGCTTGTCAAGGATGAATTCGAATTCCGTCTTCTGGATAAAATAACCGTAAAGGGCAAGGTGCTTCCAATCTTCATTTACGAGCTTCTTGCCGAGAAAGGAAAAATTGACCAGAAGATTTTGAAAACATACGAAGTATATGAGATGGGTCTCAATTATTATTTCGACGGAGACTGGGACAAATGCATCAACTACATGAGCTTCGTGATTGAACGAATTGATGATAGTGCCGCAAAAGTAATAAAAGAGCGCGCGGAAAAATTCAAACTGAATCCACCCGCAAACTGGAGCGGAATATATGCCTTTGACAAAAAATAGACCTGCGATCGGCATAGTTGGCGGTGTTGGTCCCTATGCCGGTCTTGATTTGGAAAAGAAAGTCTTTGACAGTGTGGATGCACATTGCGACCAGGATTATCCTGACGTGATGATGATTTCCGCACCCGCATTGATTTCCGACCGCTCATATTACATAATGCACCCGGAGACCGACAACCCCTGCACGGGAATTGAATATGTGATTCAGAAACTCGCCGACGCCGGTGCAACACACATAGCGATTCCCTGCAACACGGCACATTCACCAATCATCATGAATCAGGTCCGCAAGTTCATAGAGATAAACGGAATAGATGTCACTTTGCTGAACATTGTCGAAGAGACTTGGAAATGGGTGAAGGAAAAATGTTCGAGCAGGGACATTGTTCTGTATGCAACTAAGGGAACATACTGGTCTGGTGTGTACCGAAAATTCTTTGACAGCGACGGAACGACCAGAATTGTGGAACCGGACGATGAAGACAAGAGCTTGATTTGGGATGCAATCTACAGCCGTGAATTTGGAATAAAGGCTTTCTCGAACCCGGTGAAGGATCAGGCCCTTCAAAACTTTATGACCGTTACAGAAAAAATGATTTCACGCGGATACGACACTTTCATAATGGGGTGCACTGAAATTCCCCTTGCGATGGGACGGTTCAAACTTCCCATAACACTCATAGACCCCGCCAAGATTCTTGCCCGCGCCCTTGTGAAAGCCGTCTGCCCTGAAAGACTGAAGGAATAAGTCTGATCAAATCAAAAGTTATTCCCACAATCACACTCCCCTCGTCCAGTGTTCGAGCATACAATAACAAGGCCGGCCTATTTTCAACAATCTGTCTCAATCTGTTTACAAAAGATTGAAATAAGATTATAATATTGAATAAACATTAAACAAAAAGTGAGAAAGAAAATGAAAAAGTTAAACGCCTTATTTGCAGTACTGGCCTTGCTGTGTCTCCTTTCCAGCCTTGGGTGCACCACCACATCCAATGCCGCAAGCAAAAGCAAAACATCAGTCAGCTCAATTTCAAAAATACGGCAGGGAACCTTGGACAACGGAATGTCCTTCTTTGTGCGTGAAAACGGTGAGCCAAAAAATCGCATCCAGCTTCGTCTTGTGGTAAAGGCGGGATCATGCTTGGAAGACGATGACCAAAAAGGAGTGGCACATTTCGTAGAGCACCTTTGTTTTAACGGCACCGAGAATTTCAAGAAATCTGCAATCGTGGATTATTTTGAGTCAATAGGAATGAAGTTCGGACCTGAGGTAAATGCATACACAACTTACGAGCAGACCGTTTATATGCTTGAGATTCCGGCCAACAATCCAGAAATCCTGAAGACAAGCCTCATGGTACTTCGCGACTGGGCATGTGCGGTTTCATTCGATCAGGAAGAGATAGACAAAGAGCGCGGAATAATAATTGAAGAGTGGAGATACAGAACAAAAACTTTGAAGGGACGTTACACCGCCTTTGAGGATCCCATCTATGTAAGGGGCTCTCGTTTTGAGGAAAGGCCTGTCCTGGGTGACATGGATATCATCAAAAATATCTCCCGCAA
Organism: Treponema sp.; assembly: GCA_016288205.1. Lineage (GTDB taxonomy): Bacteria > Spirochaetota > Spirochaetia > Treponematales > Treponemataceae > Treponema_D. Next base: position 45,075 of record JAEEYO010000070.1, read on the forward strand.
GCGTATAATTGATTTCTATAAAAAATGGTACAGACCGGAATTCATGTCCGTAATTGTCATTGGAGACGCAAACGCAAGTATGCTTGAGAATGCGGTCAGAGAAGTGATGGGAACAATTCCTGCTTCCAAACAAAAAATCAAGCTGCCGGAATTTACGGTACCAATTCCCAAAGAAAAAACGATAGACATTTTGCGCGACAAGGAAACTACAATCAGCGAAATCTACATCGTAAAGCGAAAGGAAAAGCCGCTCACTACGGAAGAAGAATATGCATGGAGTTTTTTCGAGGAAATATTCGACCAAAGATGTGCCGAAATTACCAAGAGCCTTAATGCTGAATGGATATACGCAGGAACCGGAAAGCGCTCCCAGACGAACAAAACAGAGTTTTATGTCCTGCAGGTTTGTCCGAAAGAGGGAAGATTCGAACAGGGATTCAAAATCTATCTTGAGGAGCTGGACAATTTTTTAAAATACGGACCGACCGAATCAGAAATGGAGATTGAAAGGCAGTCGCACATCCAAAAGCTGAATCAGAGTTACAAAAATGTGAACAATCATTCAAACTCTGAATTTACAAACAATCTTATAAACTATACCACATCCGGCGGAATAATATTTGCCCCAAGCGAAGAAACATATCAGAAGGAAATTAAGATTTTAAATCAGTTGAAAGCTGAGAACATCCGGCAGATGGCGATCAAAGCTTTTTCCGACCGAGGAACAACCATGCTCCTTTTTGTCCCGGAAAAATGTCAGTTGCCGTCCGAATCAGAAATTATGGATATATGGAAGAACCATAAAACACATGTCTCCAAATCAAAATACGAGGACAGTGAAGAAGATTCAATGCTGATGCCGAGACCTGCGAAGAAAGCCCAGATAAAAGAAACGAAAAAGCTCAAGGAGCTGGGTGCGACACAATACACTTTTGAAAACGGAATAAATTGCATATTCAAAAAAACTGATTTTAAAAATGATGAGATGGTTATTTACGCTTACAGCACAGGCGGATATTATCAGCTCAAGGAAGAGGAAATGCCATCCGCTTCTGTCTGTACAGGCTTTATGTGGAATTCAGGAGCCGGAGGAAAAACCAACTCACAGATTACAAAAATCTGTCAGAGCAAACGAATCAATATTACAATGGGAATCAACAACTCGACGGAATACTTTATTTCAACGGCGAACTCCGAGAATATTGAGCAAAACCTGCAGCTGATTAATATGACTATGCGTTCTCCTGAATTTTCCGATGCTGTCTGGGCAAAAATTCTTGAAGAATACAATCGGCGGGCGGCAAGTTTCGGAACAACTGCGTCCGAAGTCTATACGGAAAAAATTACCCATGCTCTATATGGTGACAGTCTTTTCAAAAATCTTATTAACAAAAAATTTGTTTCAAAATTAAATCAAAAGGAAGCCGAGCGGATATATAAAGACCGAATCATGAATGCCGGAGATTTTACCTTTGTCATTGTCGGTGATTTTGATGAAAAGAAAATTGTTGACTTGTGCGCATATTACATCGGTACTCTTGCGACGGGAGATAAACGCGATAAACCCAAGTGTGTGCTTTACCCCTTCCCCAAAAAAAGCGAGACCATAACCGTAAAATTTGGCGAGGATAAAATCGGCAACGTATATATGTGCTTTGGAGGCGAACTTCCCGCGTCAAAAAATATGGAGGAAAAATTTAAGGATGAAATCATCATTGAGCAGCTTGCTTCATATTTAGAAATCAAGCTCAGAGAAGTCATCCGTGAGGAAAAGGGCGGCACATACTCCATAGAGACTTCCGGATGGACGAGCGGAATTTCTGAGCGCGACTGTAAAGTTGAAATTCAGTTTCATTGCGAGCCGGAACGCCTTGAAGAACTGAGGCAGGAAGTAATAAACACAATCAAGGACTTAAAGAAAGGAAATGTTTCTGATGAAATAATTTCAAAACTCAGGGAAAGCTATGAGCGAGACAGGGAGACATACTCACGCAACAATTATTGGTGGACGAACAGAATAATCTGCGAATATATAACAAACGAAGAACCACTGTGGTACACGACCAATTACAAGAAGATTGTCTCAGAGTGGATTTCAAAAGAAAGCATCCTTGAGGCCGCCAACAAATACCTTAACACCGACCGCGTCTTCACGGCATATCTGCGACCAGAGTGAATTATTGAAGGGCATCTCGAAAACTGAAGTTTTTGAGGTTCCCTAAAACCGCGGTACGAATTCCCCTACCCACCTTTACAATTAAAAATCTTGTGATATAATGGAAGAAACACTTGCAGGAGGAAGCCATGAAAAACAGGACATTGATTTTTACCGCCGCCTTTATTTTTCTCGCATCCCTTTCCGTCGTGGCACAAGAGCTGGGTGATAAAGTTCAAAAGAAAGTCACGGTGGACGGAAAACAGCTTTCCAAGTGGGTTAACTATGCAAGCATCCAAGAATATGATTGCAATGGAAATAAAATCCATGAAAAAACTGCCGGCGGCTATGAGTTCTGGTTTGAATATGATTCCAATGGAAATAAAATCCATGAAAAATATTCCCCCGGCTCTACTGAATACTGGTATGAATATGACTCAAATGGAAATTTAACCCACGAAAAAGATTCCTTCGGCGATGAGTGGTGGTACGAATATGACTCCAAAGGAAATAAAATCCATGCAAAAAAATCCTCCGGCTATGAGTGGTGGTACGAATATGACTCCAAGGGAAACAAAATCTACGAAAGAAAATCCGACGTATTTGAAAATTGGCTTGAATATGATTCAAATGGAAATTTAATCCACGAAAAAGATTCCATCGGCCATGAATACTGGTATGAATATGATTCCCATGGAAATCGAATCCATGAAAAAGATTCAGACGGCTCTGAAAAATTGTACGAATATGATCCAAAGGGAAATTTAATCCATGTAAAGGATGGCAGCCTTGAGGTATGGGCCGAATATGACTCAAAGGGAAATGAGGTTCATCGCAAAGCCTCTTCCGGCCTTGAATATTGGTATGAATACACCTTCCACCCCAACGGAAAAATAAAGACAAGAAAAACATACAAAACAATTTAAACCAACAGGGGAAAAGTGTGAAAAGTTGCAAAAATCCCCTGTAGACTGATCCTACAGCAATGCGAACTGGGACGAGTACAATTTGTAGTAAGGACCCAGGTGTGCCATCAGCTCGTAGTGCGCTCCATGCTCCACAATCTTTCCGTGATCAACGTAAAAAATGGTCGAGCAATTTTTGATTGTGGAAAGTCTGTGAGCGATGATGAAGCTGGTGCGTCCCTTGAGGAGCTTGTGAAGCCCCCTCTGCAAAAGGATTTCCGTCTCGGTGTCGATTGAGGAAGTCGCCTCGTCAAGAATCAGAATCTTCGGGTCGGCAAGCAATGCACGTGCGAATGAAATCAGCTGCCTTTGTCCCACGCTGAGCCTTGAGCCTCTTTCGTTAACCTCGGTGTTGTAGCCGTCCTCCATCTGCATGATAAAGTCGTGTGCACAAACAGTCTTCGCAGCCTCCATCACCTGCTCGTCGGTCGCATCCATATTTCCGTATCGGATGTTGTCCATGATTGTTCCCTTGAAGATAAAACTGTCCTGCATCATCACGCCCATCTGTGTGCGGAGCGATTTTATGGTCACGTCCTGAAGGTCATGCCCGTCCACCAAAATCTGTCCGCTGTCGGGATTATAGAACCTGCTCAAAAGATTTACGATGGTGGATTTTCCCGCGCCCGTAGGACCAACAATGGCGACGCTCTCTCCCGGCTCAATCGTGAAGTTGATTTTGTCCAGGATTTTCACTCCCTCGTCGTAGCTGAAATCCACGTCCTTGTACTCAACCTTTCCAGTAATTTTCGGAAGCTCTGACGCACCCTCGTTGTCATGAATCAGAACAGGCTCGTCAATCGTCTCGAAGATTCTCTCCACGTAGGAAACGGCGGTAAGCAGACTGTTGATGAAATCAGCGAGCGTCGTAATGGGCTGCCAGAAACGGCTGATGTACGCGGTGAATGCAATCAGGGTACCAATGGTCACTCCGCTGAATCCGGTCTGAATCCAGTGTATGCCCAAAATCCATGCGGCTCCCATTGTCGCCGTGGAAATAATCTGGACGAAGGGACCCATAAGGAAAGATACCGTCACAGCCTTGAGCCATGCCTTGCGGTACGCGGACGAAAGATTGTTAAAAATCTTGATGTTCTCTTCCTCGCGCACAAAAGACTGAGTGACACGGATTCCGTTTATGCTTTCAGAAATGTATGCGTTCAGGTTCGACTGCTTGTTGCTCTGCATCCTCCACGCTTTTCTCTGTCTTTTTTTAAGCATGAAAACATAGGCGATAAAAACCGGAAGACCACAAAGCACCACAAGTGTAAGCGGCACATTGATTGTGAACATGAAGATGATTATAAAAATCAGCGAGCACAAATCTGTGACGGTGTTCACAAGTCCGTTGCTCAAAACATCGGAAAGATTGTTCACGTAATTCACGATTCGCACCTGAATCTTTCCGTGCGGCCTTGAGTCAAAAAATGAGAACGGCAGTTTCAGGATGTGCGAAAAAAGATCCGAGCGCAAATCATGAACGATGCCCTGTCCGATTTTCGTCATTATGCTGATTTTTAGTTTCAGAGCAAATGCTGTAAACAAAGAGATTCCCAAGGTACATCCTGCGAGAATCAGAATGGTTTTAAAATCCTTGTTCGGTATGGCCTTGTCCATCACGATTTTCAAAAAATACGGATAAAGCATTCCCAACGCCGCGGTAATGAGCATCAGGAAGATTACTCCGACCATCGCCTTTGAGTGAGGCTTGACATATTTTCCGAGTCTCTTGAGCTGACCGAAATCGTAGCTGTCCTCGTAAGTCTCGTCTATATCGTATCTGTTTCTTGCCATCTTAGTTTCCCCCGTCCGCTTCTTCATCCGCACTGAACTCACCGTACTGATGGTGATAGACCGACGCATAATATCCGCCCGCCGCAATCAGCTCCTCGTGTGTTCCCCGCTCAATGATTTTTCCCTCGTTCATTACAAGAATCTGGTCGCAATCCTTGACCGAAGAAATCCTGTAAGCAATGACGAAAAGCGTCCTGTTCTCCGCGACGGATTTCAATGACTCCTGAATCAGTGTCTCCGTCTCCATGTCAACTGCGGATGTTGTGTCATCCAAAATGATTATCGCAGGATCCTTGAGCAAAGCACGCGCAAGGGAGATTCTCTGCTTTTGTCCACCGGAAAGACCCACGCCCCTCTCGCCGACCATCGTGTCGTAACCTTCCGGCATGGCACGAATGAATGAGTCAGCGTCCGCAAGTTTGGCAGCAGCCTCAACCTTTTCAAAAGGACAGTCAGGATTTCCATAAGCAATGTTTCCCTCAATCGTGTCGCTGAAAAGGAAAACATCCTGCATTGCCATTCCGATGTTCTCGCGCAGATTGTACATATTCATCTCACGCACGTCGGTTCCATCAACACAGACCGAGCCGTCCGTAACATCATAAAAGCGGCACAGAAGATTCATTATCGTAGTCTTTCCGCTTCCCGTTCCGCCGATAATTCCGACCGACTTGCCCTTCTCCGTCCTGAAGCTGATGTCGTGCAGGATTTCCTCACCGTGGGTTGAATAGGACACATTCTTGAATTCAACCTCACCCTCAATCTTCTGCTTGACCACAGGATGAGACGGAAGCTTGATGTCGGGTTCCGCAGAGAATGTCTTGTAGATTTTGTCAATGGAAGCCTTGAAGCGCATTGCATCGTTAATCAGCCAGCCAAGCATCCTGAGCGGGTTCGTGAGCATCCAGAGATAGCCGTTCACAGTGACGAAATCTCCAATGGACATCTGCTTGGTGATTGTGAGGTAGCCTCCGTAAATCATCAGGATTACGTTGATGACGGTTCCGAGAAATTCAAAGATTGGAACATAACGCTGCCAGATTTTCGACGCATTGATTTCGCTCTGCCGGAAAGCCTCGTTCTCTTTTTCAAAGCGATTTTTTTCAAATGCCTCTTTTGCAAATGCACGGACCACACGGTTGGCGGCAATGTGCTCCTGGACATAAGCGTTGAGACTTGAAAAACACTGACGCACTCCCGCAAACGCAGGACCCACCGCCCTCATCTGCATGAAAACAACGAAGGCAGTAAACGGAAGGACAGCAAGGAACATGAGGGCAAGCTTTACGTTCACGAAGAAAATCATCACAACGGCGGAAAGAAGCCAGATGCAGTTTCTGAACACATTGTAGATTACGAAAGCGACGAAGTGACGGACGGCATCCATGTCTCCGGTCTGCCGGCTCATCAAATCTCCGGTGCGGTTATTATTATAGAAGGAAAAATCCTCATGCAGAAGTTTCCGGTAAACGGCGTCGCGCATGTCAAAAAGGACTCCCTGACTTGAACGCTCGAAAAGCATCTGCGCAAGATACTGGAATCCCTCGCGGAAAAGACAGACACCAAGCAGAACCGCCACGCACTTCCACAGGTACTCATACTTTCCCGCCACAATGACCTGATCCACAATGAAGCCGGAGACCTTCGGATTGATTACGGCCATTGCAGAAACCACCGCGATGATAAAAAGCCCGACACACATTTTTCCGCCGTGCTTTTTCAAAAATGAAAAGAACCATTTAAATGCAGTCATTTCTTCTCCTCTGTTCGAAATGAAGAATCGCTAAGTTCTTCCACTTATACAGCATGGCAGAGAAGAAAACAAGTCATTTTTTGCATTTAATCAACGGTTTTTTGCTATTAGCTCCGGTACTCAGATTTTGTCCTAAAACTCATCCTCAACAGTATCCTCGAGCTCTTCCGGGATAGCATCCTGGATTTCATCCTGAATAGAATCCTCAATTTCTTCCGAAGAATCTTCCTCATTATTCACAACAGCATTTCGCTTGTCTGAAACGACGAGTCCGTCACTAAGTCCGAGCTGTCCATTGATTATGATGCGTCCGTCTTCCATGCTTGTAACCGTATACGGATATTCACCATCGGGGATGTCACCCGGCATCAGGATTTTTCCCTCGGAGTCAATCTCAATTTCCCAGTTGCCGTCATCAATGGAAAGAACAGCATTTTCAAGGGGTAATCCGGTTTCGCTGTCAATCAAACTCATTAAGGTCGGCTTACGGGGTTCAGGCTCCGGCTCCTCGGCCGCATCTTCCGTCTCTTCGACAGTCTCCTCTTCATCCACAACGTCCGCCTCAGGTGAATCGGATTCCGAATCTAAAGATTCCTCTGGTTCATCACTTTCTGCTTCTGGCTGAGCGGATTCCAAATCATCGGCATCTGTTTCCTCAGGTACATTTGCCTCAGGTTCCACAGCCGGCGTTTCCGGAACCACGGATTTTGCGGGAGTCGATTTTTCCGGCACAGATTCCGGTATGTTGCTTTTAGCAGAGACAATCTTCTCAAACCAGATGTCATTGATTTTCTCTTTCTTTATTATGGGCAGATAGGACAACATGGTTTTGTGCAATTTCACGCTTTCAAGAGAGTCAAAATGCTCGTCCCACACGACACGGTAATATGTGGTTCCCTTCGGATCTTTGTATTCGCTGATGGTGGTCTTGATTGAGTTTGCGCGCAGTACGCTCATCCTTTTTTCGGCATTGGACTTATTCTTGAACGATCCAAGGTAAATGCACCAATCTTCGGAAAATGCAAAAAGACCGGCCAAAGCCAGCACCATGCTCAACAGGATTTTTCTAACACTTTTCATGTCAACCTCGATAAAATTATTTGAAAATGATTTTTTTAGGGATTGCCCAAATCTTCTTCTATATATAATGTATATTATATACAAAATCGCAATCTGTCAACGAGCAATCTTTCAGCCGAGCATTCCCCTTCCGCTGGTTGAAAATCTTTCTTCCATGAGTCCCAGTCCTCATAATTTTCCATTTCGCACGACACGGAATCCGTTGTAATAAAGCACATAGGAAGCTCCGTCATAATTTCTGTTCGTGGCACGGCAATAAGGCAGACCATAGTCCCAGCTTCCGCCTCTCTTCACACGATACGATCCGGATTTTGCACCAGTAGGATTTGTCTGCGTCTCCGTTACAAATGAAACATATTCATACCAGTCCCAGCACCACTCCCACACGTTGCCGCTCATGTCATAAAGCCCAAGCTCGTTCGGTGTCTTGCCCCTGACAGTATGCGTACCAAAGTCAGGATTTGAATATCCCAGATTGCAGGAATTGTCCTCATAGACAGCGACATCATCCGCCACGTCACTTCCGCTGTATGTGAATCCCTCGCTCACGTTTCCGCCCCTCGCCGCATATTCCCACTCTGCCTCGGTAGGAAGCCTGTAGCCGTTCGCGGAAAAATCACATGTCACGGTCCACTTCTCCTCATCATAAGCATAAGTGTTGTTCGGATCCTCGTTGTCCTTGTCTATTACATAGCACGGAGTAAGTCCCTCTTTTTTGCTCCTCTCATTGCAATACTCAACAGCGTCATACCAGCTGACTTTCTCCACCGGACGGAACTCCCCCTTGAAGTTGCTCGGATTCGTCTCCATCACTGACTCATATTCCTTTTGAGTAACCTCGTGGTCGCACATATAAAAATCATCCACGGTAACAGTACGCTTCTCGTAATCATACCATCCCATCTGGAACGTACCGCCCTCAACAAAAACAAATCCGTTCCCCGCTCCATTCTTTTTTACGGGAGATTTTTTTTCTTTCACAGGATTTTTTTCCGCCGCAAGATTTTTTTCAAGCGTCGGTGTTTCTTCCGTTGGAGCAGTTCCTGCCGGATTTACATTTACAACCTCTTCCTTCGCGCTGATTTTTTCCTCATTGATTTTTTCCGGCTGCTTTTTTTCAGCTGGAGCGCTTTCCGAAGATTTTGACTCAGCCTTCGCAGTTTTTGATTCCGTGGTCTTGGCCTGTGTCGTAGATTTCGCGTCGCTTTTGGAAGAGTCTATCTTCTCAAACCAGATGTCGGTTATTTTCTCCTTCTTTATGACGGGCATCTGCATGAGCATGTTTCTGTGCAGCTTGGCATCCTCAAGCGTAGAGAAATGGTCGTCCCAGACAAGACGGTAAAACGTTGTCCCTTTGGAATCCTTGTATTCGGTGATCGTCGTATTGATTGAGGCAGAGCGCAGAAGTTTCATCCGCCTCTCTGCGTTGGTCTTGTTCTTAAACGAGCCGAGGTAAATGCACCAGTCATCTGAAAAAGCAAAGAGACCTGCAAAAATAAAAATCAAACTGAAAACAATTTTTTTAAGACCTTTCATGTTAACCTCGGAAAATAAAATCTCTTCTATTATATTACACGCAAAAAATCCATCTGTCAATGAATAAAAAAAAGATGCGGAATCTTCCCGCACTGGACACATAGGCTTCTTAAGTCTATAATTGATTATATGGAAAATTCTTTTGTCAGCGTCCGCATGGATGAAAATCACCCGGATTGGGAAAAGTGCATCAAAAGGGAAAACTCCCTTTACGAAAGAGGCAACGGAATCCGGTCTGAATTTGAAAGGGATTACACCCGCATTCTCCACTCAGAGTCATACAGGCGTCTCAAGTACAAGACCCAGGTATTTTTCGCGCCGCAGAACGACCACATCTGCACGAGGATTGAGCACGTGGGTCATGTGGCAAGCGTGAGCAGGACAATCGCAAGGCACCTGGGGCTGAATCAGGAGCTTACCGAGGCAATCGCGCTGGGACACGACATTGGACACGCACCCTTCGGACACACCGGGGAAAGCATACTCAACTCACTGATGAGCCAGAAGGAGGGACAGAACGCACCCAAGAAATTCTGGCACGAGCGGAACTCACTTTTTTTCGCGGATTTCATTGACACTCTCGCGGACCCGGACGGAAACGAAAAGAACCTTGATTTGACCTATGCCGTGAGGGACGGATTTATCTGCCACTGCGGAGAGATTGACGAGCAGGGAGTCATGCCCCGTAATGAGGCGATGGATCTTTACAACATCAAGCGGCCGGGAATCTTCAGCCCCTACACATGGGAAGGCTGCGTCGTAAAAATCAGCGACAAGATTGCGTTTTTGGGAAGGGACATTGAGGACGCGCACACATATCATCTTCTGGACGAGACCACATCAAGGCAGCTGCGGGAGATTGTCTCATCCACACTCGGATTCAGCGGCAAGGACGAGCAGACACCGGATGCGGCGAAAAGAAGCGGAAAGGCTGTGAACACCACCACGCTCATAAACGACCTGATTGTGGACCTCTGCTCCAACAGCTCACCCGAAAAGGGATTCTGCTTCAGCGAAAGATACTTCAATTTTTTAAAGGAGCTTAAATCATTCTGCGCGGCGAACATCTACCGGAACTGGAGGCTCATGGAATTCTCCGAATACGCGAAAAACGTGCTCGGCTGCATCTACAGAACCCTGATGAAAACATCCGTCTATGCAAGGAACCGGACCATGCACTCATGCCTGCAATATGCCCCGGAACTCAGCGAAACATTCACGGACTGGCTCATAAAATACACCGCGTACAACAGGGACGAAAAGGAAAGGCGACGGTACCGCACGAAGGAAATCTTCGACATTGAGAGCGACAGCGGATTTGAAAAATGCGTCATTGAATACATGAGCGGAATGACTGACCGATTCGCAATCAAGACATTCGGGGAGATAATTTCACTGTAATTTGCTAATATGTTTTTTCCGCTGAACGTCCTGAAGTGTGTTTTTCCACAATGCGGCGGCTCACGACAAGAGCTATGCGCTCCACTGCGTAATCTATATATTTTTCGTCATGGATTTTTACCTGCAGTTCCCTCAATCTAGGCGGCAGTTGTTTTGTACATGATGAATTTTTTGAAACCGGCATATTTACTCCGAAAAAGCGTTCACTATGTGGTGCACCGGCTCCAGTCCCGGAACATCGATTGCAAGGACATCAAATCTAATTATCCTGCAATTATATTGTCGATATTTTTCAAGGTAACATTTAGCGGTTTTGATTATCTTTTGCCTCTTGTTCTGATTCAGCACGTGGGCAAGCATCTCCGGGTCTCCATGCGGAAGATATTTGACCTCGCAGAACACAAGCACGTCGTCCTTTTCCGCGATTATGTCAATCTCCCCGCCTCTGGTACGGAAATTTCTTTCTATTATATGGTATCCGAGATTCTGTAGAAACTCCGAGGCCCTGTCCTCACCTTTTTTTCCTTTTGCGCTTGTGCTGGGAAAGTGATTGAGAGCCTGCGTCTGATCATGCGTCATTTTCGGATTATGTGTCAGAGTTCCTCCAGGGCACCGTCACCGTCAAGCTCCTCCACGGAATCCACGCTGTCGAATTCCTCAAGGTCCACAATCTCCTCTTCGCTTGCGGATACCTTTGCGCTTGACTCAACCTTGTGTCCGGCAGTAACCAAAAAAGGCACTTTCCATCTTACAAGGGCGGTCACATGGTATTGCTTCGCCGGTTGACGAGCCGCGAGAAACATATTCACTCCGTCATCAAAGAAAACGGGTGCGGAAAAAACCACGCCTTCCTTTATCTCTTCACATTTAAGCCTAGTTAATGGCATTTTCACCCTCCAATCTAGCGATAAATGCAAATATTCCGGCCACAGCAAACCAGGTATCTTCGGGAATGCACTGACCAACATCCTGTACGGAGAGGACATTCTCTAATATATCGTCTTCTACAACGGGGATATTGTTCTCTTCGGCTATTTCAATCATGCGCCGCGCCAAATTACCGCGTTCTTTCGCAGCAATTATTGGAGCAACTGCATTCTCAGGATATTTTAAAGCGACTGCCGCCAACTTTTTGATATCTGTCATATTACCACTTTTTTTGGGGTAATCTTGAAAAAGTCATAAAAACTGATTTTCCCAAGATCCCCGCAATCAGCCCTGCGTCTCGACAAAATTTGGCATTTCGTCTGTCACGCAAAGACCATCTGAGCAAGCAGAGTCGGAATAGGTTACAGTCACAGGCTTCCCTTTGTTCATGCCGGAACCTAGGAATCCTCCAAGCCGCAATTCTTCAGATTTTACCTTTGAAGGCAAAAGCGGCGGTAATGTAAAGAACCGTACTTCCATCTCACTGCTTATATTATAGTATAACACAAAAAAATATTTTGTCGAGGAAATTTTACAATTTATTTGTATTTTTTCAGTCCTCCGCGAATCCAGGTCCAAAAGCATCCTGATCATGCCCCTTCCAAGCCCCGAGGGAGAGTCCCATTCGTAGGGAAGAAAAATCCAGTGCTTTCTGTCCGCCGCAACCTGATTCAGATACGTCAGCAGACCGGCTTTTTCAGGTGATTTCGTTCCATAAATTCGGCTTAAAAAATCCTCGTCATTTCCTGATTTCTTGTCCCCGGAAGATTTTTTCCTCTCCTGCTCTCCATCCCTGCTCTGATTTTCCCCACCCTGCCGTCCGTCACCATCTCCGAGCACCAGAGCAAGAAGCTCGTTGATTTTCTCATCGCTCGGCTCAATTCCGTTCTCAATCAGGATGGCAGCCGCCTCGGAAGCAAGTTTTTCCCTGCCCGGAAAGCGGAGTCCTATGTTTCTGGCCCTTGCGACAAGATTCGAGTCCAGCCTCATGCCGCTCTGGTACATAAAAAGAAGCACGCGGAGAGAGATGTCGTCCCTGGGAAGTCCCATGGAAAAAAGAACGTTGTTAAGAAAATCTGCGCGGGTAAGAGACTCGTTGTGCTCGGCCTGGAGCGCAGCGGCTATCCTTTCCAAAACTATGGTTCCGTCTTTTTCAATATGGACCAAAGCGTGGAAATTGTCTCCCACATGGATCGGATCCCTGCTCGCCACGGAAAACCTGATTCCACCCGCAAACACCGTATAGCGGTTCATCCCTTGCGAATAACCGGTCTTATCCAGCACACGCACGAAAATCCGGTCTCCCTCGGAAAGATTCATCTCCGCCACGGGAGCCTGCGCTTGTACTCCGGACGCACCTTGACTTGAAAGGCTCAGTATGTAATCAGGCATGGGCTCTCCTAGGCACGGGCGACTGAATCGTTCTGCTGCTTTTGCTCGTTCTGCTCCATCACAAAGCGGATGAAGAAGTCCTCAAGGGTCTTTGTCGGTCCCGGAAGATGCAGTCTGTGTCTTGCGCGGGCATTGTCACGGCGGACGGTATAAAGCAGATAGAAATCCCTGTAGTCAAGGCTGATGTCGGTCTTAACCCTTTCGCCAAGGTATGCAGCCACCTCATCACGACCGATGGCTTTTACCCCCTGCTCGCGGAGGATTGAGCGGAGACGCATGATCTGCTCGTAGGAAAGTCCGAAAAGGAACTCCTCCATTGCCTGAGAAACCTCATTATCGCCCAAACGCTGCTTTATAAACTGCGCCCACTGAGCGTCCATCTGAATGCTCACCAAAAGAAGCTCGCTCGTTCCCATCATGGTACCGAATGCGGGAGCCAAAGTACGGCGCGCTGACCATACCGACTGGAGAACCGGCGCGATGTCATAGATGTTCTGGTCGGAGCGGTGTTCCCAAAGGATGATCAGGGAGTTGGCAAGCTGACGGCGCATGGACATGGAGAGAGTCTTGTCCTTCATCAGGTTCAAGTAAACGTCCTCCGCCATGAGGGTGAACATCATGCTGACCGCCTCATCGGAATAGCGCTTTACCTGCTTGTCGTCCATCCCGGCATAGTTTTTAGCCAGACGGGACATTGAATAGAAGGAATGTATTTTCGTAACAAGAAATCCCTTTCCGAGGATTGCCTTTGAGGGCATGTGAAGGAGCGTGTCTCCGTCCTCCTGATAAGAGATGATGCTTTCAACAAGGGCTTCCGGGGTTCTCACCGAGTTAGTCAAAATGGTGCGCTGCAAAAGAGACGGGAAGTGCGCAATGGCCGTGGCAAGTTCCCTCATGTCATTGAGTCTGTCCTCAAGAAGCTCAATCCGGTCGGGCGCATGTAACTGCAATGCCTCGCGAAGTTCCGTCACCAGCTGCTCCTGATATGGAGTGAGCACGATGATTCCCATGTTCTCGTTCGCAATGTCATTCTCAATCTTTTCCTTGTCAAAAAAAGACTCGATGCTGACGGGGATATATTCATTTTCAATTGGAGCGGATTTTTCTCCGTCCTTAACCACTTTTTCCATAATTCAAATACCTTCAGTAATGCAAAGTTCATTATATCATAAATTTCATCTATTTCAAATGATTTTCCCCCTATTCGCTGAAAAAAATCGACTTTTTCCAAAAATTTTCTCCAAAATCTCTCATCTTCTAAAAAACTTTCCACTTTCCACTTTCATCTCTCCACTTTCCCGATTGCGATACTTGACAAAAAACTGTAAAGAATGCAAAATGTTCATACCGTCTTCACAAAAATGGCGGATTTGCCTGTAAAAAAGGAGATAAACAGTGGACGAAGACATTCTTACCATAGAAGAAGTTGCGAAATATCTCAGGGTAAGCGAAAGAACAGTTTATGACTGGGCACAGAAAGGCGAGATTCCAAGCGGAAAAATCGGGACTGTATGGCGGTTCAAGAGAACGGAGATTGAAAGGTGGGTGAACGAGAGACTCTCATCAACAAAATCAGCCCCGGCGGATATGGCAAGCCTCGTAAAAAACATACTTTCCCCGGAAAGGATTGTGTTCCTGGAGCATCAGACAAAGCATGACGCACTCGTAAAGCTCTCACAGGTCCTTGCAACGGCCCCTCAAATCAAGGACGGGAAGGAACTGGAGACGGAAATCCTGAAGCGCGAGGAACTCATGTCAACGGCAATGGGTGCCGGCATAGCAATCCCTCACGTAAGGCTCGGCTCGGTCACGGATCTGGTCATGGCGATCGGCATTTCCAAGGTTGACATAATCGACTTCGAGTCCATCGACGGAATCCCCGTGCGTCTCCTCTTTATGATTGCGGCGGCTCACAACCAGCACAGCTACTACCTCCAGACCCTGTCCTTTTTCAGCACAAGGCTCAGGAACTCTGATTTGAGGGATGGACTTCTGAACGCTGAATCCCCGATGGAAGCCTACAAGCTGCTGATAAAATAAAACTGGAAAATCATTCAAAAAAATGC
The DNA here is from genome assembly GCA_016288205.1 of Treponema sp. GTDB lineage: Bacteria > Spirochaetota > Spirochaetia > Treponematales > Treponemataceae > Treponema_D. The sequence continues at coordinate 60,144 of JAEEYO010000070.1, forward strand.
GTTTTGCTATTGACATAAACGATTTAAAAATATAAAATAAACATACTTCATTTATGAAGGGCTTCATTTGTGAGGTGATGGGCTATTAGCTCAGTAGGTAGAGCAACGCCCTTTTAAGGCGTGGGTCTGCAGTTCGAATCTGCAATAGCTCATTAAGGCATCCGTTTTTGCGGGTGCTTTTTTTTTGCACGAATTACAAAAAATAAAAAAATGAGACGGAATCTTCCGAATCCGTCCCATATTCAATGTGCCTTTATTTCTTTATGCTGAAAACCCGGTAGTTGATCCAAGGAAATATAGCGTGCTTTTTTTCCAGATTTGTAAGCCATTCCGTGCTTACCGTATTGCTAGCAAGGGCATCGAAAACCAGTGAAAACGACGTGATGTAGTCCTTGAATTCCTGCGCGGCTCTGTCGGGTGCGCTTCCGTCCTGAATCATCATAGGCCAGTCGCTGGATTGAGCCAAAAGCACTTCCCTGGTTCCCATGTTCAAAAGCCTTGCCTTGAGTCCGGTCTCCATCGGAAAACTCTCCGCAAGATGAACCATGCGCTCCGTCGCCTTTTTCACGTAACGGACCATCCAGTTGTTGCTTCCGTCTATCAGATTCTCCGCGTAACCTTCCCCGGCAGAAGAGCACGGATACGGATTCACCCTTTTGAGGCTGAACTGCCTGTCCAGATTGTCCCTGCAGAGAGTGAGCGTAAATCCGCCCTCCTTTCCCGCAATGCGAATCACTTCCTCAAGGAAATCAAGTCCCTCGTGCCAGTACTCGCCGAAAAGACGCGCTGAAACCTCACAGACAAGCATTGGAGCCGTCTCCCCCATGATTTTTGACGCGGCATCAAGTCTGGAATACCTTTCATCGTAAAAAGCCCTCGCATCCTTTTTTACCTGCTCAAGAGCCTTTTCCTTGTCGTAGAAAGCCCCGTCTCCTTCCCCGCTGCCGTTCGACCAATATTTGTATCCTGTCTGAAGGCGGATGTTTCCCTCGCCCACAAAATCATCAAGCTCCTCAAGTGGAAGCTCATATCCCAAGTCCCTTTCCTGGCTCCTGTAAAGAGGATTGCGCAAATAACCCGAAGACGAGCCGAAATCACGCGAAGTAAAAGGATCAGCCGGAAACAGCACAAGGGAATTCTCGGTTCTGGAGGGCTCAAAAATACCGTTTCCCTCCGCAAGATTCGCGTCCTGAGAAAAAAGCAGGGACCTGGCATCAACCACAGTGTAATTTATGCCGTAGGAGCGCAAAATCTTGTCGAATCCCTTCGCCCATCCCAGCTGCGGAAGATAGAATCCGTCTCCGTTCTCTCCGAAGAAAACCCTGGACGCATGGATTCCGGTCTCAACCTGGGCGTTCACAGACTCCGGAAGGTCGGCAAAGTGCGGAAGATGAGCGAAAGTCGCAGCCGTAGAGATTATCTCAAGGTATTTTTTTGCCGCGAAAGATTTGAACACAGGAAGAAGCCTCTTGCCGTAGACTTCGGTAAACACACGGCGGGTCTCCTCCAAAGTCTCAAGCGTCCTGTTCACCTGGGAAAGCACGGCGTCATTTCCAGCGTTGCGCTCAAGCTCCTTTTTTCCGAATGCAATCCTTCGGTCAAGGAAGGTCACGAAATTCTCCTGCAGCACGGGATTCTCAAGCATCTCGCAGACAAGAGGGGTCATCACGAGGCCGAGCTTAAAGTCAACACCGTCAGACTCAAGCCTTTCCATCATCCGCAGCAGGGGAATATAGGTTTCCGTCATGGAAATGAAAATGGAACTTGCAGCGGCTGTAAAATCCGCGTCTTCACCATCAGAATGTACGTAGGGCTGATCCGCCACTATTATAAACGCAAGTTTTTTTTCGGACACTTTTTTACTCCCCAATCTCAAGAAAATGACTGCCTGTGATTTTTGTAATTTTTCCTGAGCAGCTCCTCCATGCCGGAAAGCTTGACAAGCTCAGACATCTCAACTTTTTTCCCTGGCTGATATTCCACCACCGTCTCGCTTTCAGGAGGAATCTCAATGCGCCTTGTGTAGGCAAGAACCCTGGAATCCATTCCCTCTATGCTGCATTTCAGGTTGATTATCACATACTTGCGCCCGGCAGGAATCAGCACATACTGCTCCCTGTCATCCGGCGAAATCTGTATGTCAAAGGAATCCGACGGGGTCTCACCGCTCGCGGAATCAAAAAAGGCTATGTGAAGGAAAAATCCCTTGAAGTCGGGCCTTGAGGTAAGAGTCTCAAACTCCTGTATGCTGTAATCCCAAAAAACAAAGGCCCATGCGGGATTTCTTAAAATGGCGTAAATCTGTGTCTCGTTATATGTCTTGGGCAGGAAATCGGGAACGTCTATCTCCGACTCCGCCATCTGCTCTTCATCCGTCTCAGACTCAAGCTCTTGTGCCGCCTCAAGTAACTCCCCAATAACAAAGCGGCGGCTAAGGTTCTCGGGTATGTCAATGCCATAGTCAAAGGCAAGTGAAATCAAATCCGCCGTGGAAATAGATTCCAGATATTGCCGTGACAAAATTTTCTCTTCCATGATTCATCAATAATCGCTAAAATCGCCAATAATGTCAAGGGGGAGAGGAAATTAGAAAGTGGAAAACGGAAAGTGGAAAGATGACAGCTGATAAGGGTAATTACCAACTGTCAAATATCCACTAATAAGCTATTAGAGCTTGGAGCCACAGTATTCACAGCATCCGCTTGGGTCGGGGGTCGTGGTCGCACCGCAGCTTGGACAAGTTACGGGACCAGATGACGGCGCGGATTGTGGTGCTGGAGTCGGTTCCTGCTTTGGCTCGGCGGACGCTGAATTGCGCATGTTTTCTATGGCCGCCTTTATCTCGTTTCCGGTTTTCACGCACTCATAATATGCGTTCGTATCATAGTCAGAGCTTGACCCGGTGACATTCCATCCGCTCGGCTGCATTGAGGGATTCATGGGCTGCTCACCCGTCGTGATATATCCGTCGGAAAGCTCAAAGTCCATATCATCAAAATACGGAGAGTCCACGAGAATCTTGACACGGAAACAATAGGAATACTCATAGCGCGGAGGATTGTAGCTCACGGAATTTCCATTTGCGTCCTTCTGCTTTATCTCATTGCGAGACTCCTGAATATCAAGTTCGCACCCCTTCGCCTGGGAATAATCCAGCACATCAGGATTCGCGCTCTGAAGATTGGTCGCACTCGTCACAAGGAATTTCTTCGCGTTCTCGTCAATCATAAACTTGGTTCGTTTGCCGAAGGTCTTCGTCGCATTAAACGCGGCCACCTGCTCCAGGTTCCTCTCACGGTACTCCAGCTGTGCCTGAATGTCGCTTTTCGTGCTGTGCCGTCTCTCGCTGAACCAGGGAGAAAGTTTCGCCGCACATTTTTTGCACATGTTTCCGTCTTCCAGTTTTCGGTTTCCCAGAAGCCCGATTTTCTCACCGCAGAAATCACAATACTTTTTGTCGAACAGTCCCATAGGGTCCTCCTTTTAAATGCTCACCATTAATTATAACACGAAACCGCGACAAATCAAGGAAAATGTTTGTGATTTTTTAACGCATTTAGTCAGCCACAAATCAATGTGCCATCGCGACCTTAAACAAGCTCCCGCAGTTATCATCCACCGTGCGGCATAAATCCTCCACCGTCACACCCCTGATTCCGGCAATGAACTCATAAGTGTGCCTTATGTAAAGAGGTGTGTTCGGCTTACCCCGCATGGGAACCGGAGCAAGATACGGCGCATCGGTCTCAAGAAGAAGCCTGTCCTCCGGGATGAACCTGATTAAATCCGCCATTGCATCCATATTTCTTTTTTTCGTGTACGTCACCGCTCCACCCAAGGCGATATGCCATCCACGGTCCAAAAATGCCTTTGCCTCATCCTTGCCGTAGGAGTAGCAGTGCACTATACCGTGTCCGAAATCAGCCTCGTCCATGCAGGAGATTGTGTCCTCGAAAGCGTCCCTTGAATGTACCACGACCGGAAGATTGAGCTTCCTAGCAAGGGCCATCTGCATGATAAAAAGCTCCCTCTCGCCTTCCAAAGTATCCTTGTCAAAATCAGCCTCATCCCTTGAGTCAACCCCGGCCTTGTTCCAGTGATGGTCCAGTCCGCACTCCCCGATTGCCGCAAGTTTATGAAATCCACGGCTGTTGTCTTGAAATGTCACAATTTGACTCTCAAGCTCCCGCACGCATTTTTCCCTGTCCCTGATTTCCTCCGCGCTAGGCCAGATTCCCGCCGTAAAAAACAAGCTTCGTCTCACGTCCGGCTCAAGATTTGCATCCCCCAAAAGCGAGAGACTTTTTTCCACAAACGAAATTCTTGCCGCAAGGTCATCGCATTTTGTTCCAATGTCCATCATAAAAAAAAGATTGTAAGCTGCGGCATCCTTAAAAAAATCCGCGCCCCTTGATTCGTCTCCTTCGCACATCTTGACAAAATGAAAATGCGTGTCGCTGTACATTCTTACCCCCAAATCTCCGTCAGATTTTTCAAGCTACATAAGTGTAACGTAAGTCTTTCCGCTTCCGCCGTCCTCAGGTGGAGCAAAACGGAAGTCCTTCACACCCGGATAATGACCAAGATAATCCTGAACCGACTGCTGCAAGATTCCCATTCCCTTTCCGTGGATTATGCTGAACGCCTTGAAATTATAAATCATGCAAAGGTCAAGCTGCCTCTCCAAAGCCCTCATCGCCTCTTCCTGCCTCATGCCCAAAAGACGGAGCTCAAACACAGGTCTCTCATCCTTCTCGAATTCCGTTGAAGTTTCCACCAGAACATCTGGCTTGAGAATTCGCTCAGGCACTTTTACCGGAATGATTTCTTTCCTCTTCATGTTCATTTTCATCGAGCCGAAAACCACAGTCCAGCTTCCGTCCTTATTCTCTTTTTCAAGGATTCCTCGCATACGGTTTTTGCCAGCGTAAACTTCGGTACCGGGAGAAAGCAAGGGAGCCGAGAGAGAAATTCTTCCCTCAGATTTTTTGTCGTTTTTCGCAAGGGGCTTTATGTCCTGAACGCTCGCAGATTTCAAGGCCTCGGCATTTGACGTGCGACGCTTCGTTTTCTTATTTGACGCGCCGGATTTTTCCTTCGCCTGTTTTATCAGCATTCCGTTCTCGGCAAAGCGGATTTCATCTTTTTCAAGCTGATTTTTTTCCTCGCTGATTTTTTCCTCCTGCCTGCTGATTTCATCCACCTGGCTTTCAATCTCCTCTTCCAGATCCGAAATGAATGACTTTACCGAAAGAGTTTTTTCCCGGGTGATTTCCCCTTCCCTCAGCTCACGCACAAGATTTTCCAAACGGCTTCTTGCATCGCTCAAAAATTCCGAGCTCTTTGAATGTTCCCAGTTCTTGATTTCAACTTCTTTTTCTTTGTTCGCAATTCCCTTTTTCTCAAGACGAAGACGCAAATCCTCAAGCCGTCTCTCCTCGGACTTTTGTTTTTGCAAAAGAGAATCCAGCTCGGCGTGTTTCGCGGTAAGTCCCTGAATCAACGCGCTTACGTCTGCCTGCTCGCTCGCAATGTACCGTCTCGCATTTTCCACCACATCACTTCGAAGTCCTGAGCGCAGGGCAATGTCGATTGCGTGAGACTCACCCGGCACACCCATGAGGAGCCTGTAGGTCGGAGCCATGGTTTCAGCGGAATATTCCATGGAAGCGTTCGTGCACGCGGGATTCGTGTATCCGTAGTTCTTCAGGATTCCGTGATGCGTCGTAACAACCACGAAGGACTTCCGCTCAATCAATGTATCCAAAACGGACATGGCTATTGCGCCTCCCTCAAGGGGATCGGTTCCGCTTCCAAGCTCATCCAAAAGCAAAAGGGACCTGTCATCGGCATGCTCAATCATTGCGGCGATTTTTTTCATGTGGCTTGAGAATGTACTCAGCGACTCATCAATGGACTGCTCGTCTCCAATGTCCGCAAAGACAGATGAAAAATACGGAAGCCTCGTTCCCTCCGCTGCAGGTACAGGAAATCCTGCCTGATTCATAAGAGAAAAAAGCGCGATTGTTTTCAGAGTGACAGTCTTTCCACCGGTGTTCGGTCCCGTCACAATCATCACGCGTTTTCCGTCCATAAACCTTATGTCCACCGGAACAGCGTTGCTTCCCAAAAGCGGATGACGGGCCTGCAAGATTACGGGAGGTTCCAGCGAAAGATCTGCTGTCTCGGCAAAGACACCCCCGACTATATTCTGATAGCATGAGGCGGCAAATGTAACGTCAAGCTCAAGCATGGCACCATGGCAGGACATAAAATCCTCGCGCCATTCACCGAGCGCAAAAGTAAGCTCACGGAAGATTCTTCCCACCTCCGCCTGAAGCTCATACTCAGCCTGAATTATCTCATTGTTCGCGCGCACAATCTCCTCGGGCTCCACATAAACAGTCTGTCCGCTTCCGCTCACCTCATGCACGATTCCGCGGATCTCACCGCGACGGTCGCTCCTTACCGCAATGAGTTCCCTGTCCTGCCTGTACACCGGAACAGTTGACTGCAATGCCGAAGCAAGGGACGGATCCGAAACATAGCGGCGAACAGCAGAGTCCACATCTTTTTTCAAAGACGCAATCCTTGACCTTATGCTCCTGAGTGATGGCAGATCGCGGATTTCACCGTCCTCCGAGATTACCGAAAAGATTTTTTCACCCGCAGATTTTAACGACGGCATGTTTGACGCAATCTCACAAAGGGTCGGAATTTCCATCTCACCTGAAGCAGAAACAAGCGACGATGAGGCATCATCCGACGACCTGCAGAAAATTCCCAGAGCAAAAATCTGGTCCTGAGAAAGAGAAGCACCGTCCTTGCCCAAAAGCGGAAAGAGACTCTTTATCTCCGGCCATCCGTGCATACACTGCGGTCTTCCTGAATGTCTGTAGACGCTCCACTCACGGCCGAGTTTTTTCAGCCGCTCCACCTTTGACTCATCCGAAGAGCTTTCCCTTTTTAAAAGAAGATTGCGTCCTTCCTCGCTCACGCACTTTCCTGCGACATCATCCCTGATTCTGTAAAAATCAAGTTCCTTCGCAACGTCACCACGCAGAAAAAAATCGCGCGACTCATCCTCCAGTTTTTCTTCTTCAAATATTTCTTCTGTTTTATCTTCCATAAATTCAAATTCCATTTAAATCAAATCCAAAATTTCATTCGGAGTGGAAACAAGCATTTTCGCTCCATGCTCAATTAAAAAATCGCGGGAACGGAATCCCCAGCAGACAGAGACACAGGGCATTCCTGCATTTTTCGCAGTCGCAATGTCCACATCTGAATCCCCGGCATAAAAGGCATTTTCCTTTTCCACCGAAAGATTTTTCAGCACGGCAAAGACTGAGTCCGGAGCAGGCTTTCTTCTCACGCCCTCAGACTCCTTTTCACCCACCGCAGCACACGGCAGGATATAATAAGCGAAAAAAACAGACGCGAGATGTTTTACTTCTGGATCCGGCTTGTTTGAGACAATACCGATTTTCACGTCCCTTTTTTTCAGACCGTCAAGCATTTCCATTATACCAGGGTAGGGCTTTGTTTTGTTCAGAGAATTCTCCGAGTAGATTTCCTTCATCCTGATTATGGTTCTCTCAAAATCAGCATTTGACTCACCGCCAGGAACAGCTCTTTCCATAAGCCGCCTAATTCCGTTTCCGACAAAGTTCCTAACCTCGTCGAGCGATCTCTCCGGAAAATTAAATTCCCTGAGCGTCGCGTTGCATGAGTCCGCTAAATCCGCGAGCGTATCAAGAAGAGTACCGTCAAGGTCAAACACAACGGCACGAATGTCATTCATCTTTTTCTCCATCACTCCATGTCCTCAGTTTCAAAAGCTCTGACAATCTCCCTCGCATTTTTTCTCATCGCCTCAATATAGGCATCTTTTTTCAGCTCTCCAGAAATCACCGGATCAAGCTCAAAAATAGAAATGCCGGATGCAACAGCGATCGAAAGAGACTGCGGAATGGGGATTCCCGGTTCAGTAAAAATCGCAATTTTCGTTTTGTCCTCAAGGGCATCCAGAGTGATGGAAACAAGATCGGAAATCAAAGTGATATTGCGTCCGTCACCTTCCATCACACCGACCGAATCAAGAAGAAACTCCTCGGCAAACGGCTCAAAATAATTATGGAGCGTAATGATTCTGCTTCCTGCATAAGGATCAATCATCCCGTACATTTCTTTTGAAAGAGAAATCAGATCGGCCACATAATTAGAGGCATTTTCCAAGTACTTTTTTCTGTGAACCGGATCCAGTTCGGAAAGCCCGGCAGAAATTTCCGCCACCTCATGAATCGCTCCGTCTATGCTCGTCCAAATTGCAGGATTTTTTTTCGGCATGTCATACCCTTCGGAAGCGACAATCGAAGAGTTCCATTTCATTTCCACAGCCTGATCAAAAAATGGCTCAAGTCCACCGCCGTTCAAAATCAGAATATCACAGCTCTCCAGCAAAGTGGTTTTCTCCGCGTCCAGAACACAGCTGGAAAAATCAGTAACGGCAGAAGGAAAAAGAAGCACCATCTCCACATCATCAATTCCGTCGCAAATATTCATCAAAGGAATGTAAAGCGGATAAAAGCTGACCCCAATTTTAAGCTTATTGCCTCCATTTTTTTCAGCGCCAGAAATATTTTCAGACGAACCGCCTTTTTTACATGACGCAGCGAAAAGCACGAGTGCGAGAATCATCAGGCTAAAAAAATTTTTAAAAGCATTCTTCATAAAAAACTTCATTTCACTTCTCCCCTATCTTCATTTCTTTAAGAAAAAAATCAATCTCCGCCCTCACACGCTTGAGGAAATTTTCCTCCATGCTCAGTTTATATCCGTCGGGAAAATGCAGGAACAGATACTCCCGTTTTTCAAGGATACTGCGGATCTGCTCCGAAAGAGTTTTGTCCTTTTCCCTGTATTCCGATTTTTCACCGAAGCTCAAAAGATCACGGACTTTTTCAAGCGCATCAATTTCAGAGTCACAAAAACTCTCCGCAGATTTTGTTGCATCGGAAGAAAAATTTTCCACCATGGAACAGAATTTTTCCTGACCGGATTTTTTTGCGGCTGCGTTCACCATGTCCGAAACCCGTGTCTGCGGAATGGAAAGATTGAGTCCCGAAGCTCCTGCATCAAAAAGATTTTCCACCGATGAGAAAAAATTTCCGAAGACGAGCGCGTAGTTTTTCATGGACGGAGACGTGAACATTTCCTTTTCACCTTTCCCGATGAACTTAATGGAAGAGTCCGAAAAAGCCGCACCATAATTTCCCGCAGGATTTTTTCTTCCCGACAAAAAATGCTGAGCCTTGCTTGCAGGACATCCCGACGCATGTGTAAGACCCGCGCTGTAGCTAAAATCAAGGCCGGTAACAAAAACAGGGACGGAGAAATCTGTCCTTAGCAAAAGAGCAATGTATACGGCGACAAGTCCCACGGAACCCATGGGAGGTAAAAACGAAGGGACAATCTTGGACTCACGGAGCCGCTCCAGGAACCCAGCCGTACAGAATTCCGAAGCATACCAGATCGTCCTTCCGCCCATAATCTCAGGAATCTCAGGCCGCGAGCACAAATCTGCAAAGAAGGGAATACCGCAGCCCGCAGCACCGATGTACGCTTTCTGTATGGCAAACTGAGGCTCCACACCCACGGCAGCGTCAACAGGAATTCCACGGTCAAGCAGGGTCGTAATTGCGGCATCCACGGCGAGCACAAAGAACTTCCGCGACATAACGGCATCAAGGAAATCTTTGTTCGCATCAGAAAAAGTTGCGTCCAAACTTTCACCGGCACCGCACACAAGGATGGGTCTGCTCACGGATTTTCTAAGCTCATCAAGCAGAAGTCCGCTTCCCATGTTCCTCAGATTGCGGAAAATATTTTTGGAAAAAAGCCGCCCCATCTTCACGAGTGTAATCCGGTTTTTCCAGAACGTACCGATAATCTCCGTCGTGGCATTCTCTACAAGGCGGTACACCTGTTCCTGAAGTTTTGCACCGGCTGAAAAATCAAGGGACATACAACGACGCACCCTGCCGCTTTCACTCATTGCGCGAATCAGGGAATCTATTTTCTGGAGGTCCGAAGTCGGGCATAAAAAATCAACGCGGGAAAAATCAATCTCAGGATGGCTTTCACGACATTTCAGATAAGCGTCATAAGAAAAATCAAAAAGCACAGGATCGGCCTCAAGAGCAAGGACACGACAATCCTCCGGGAGTATTTTCAAAAGCTCGGGAAGTCCGTAAAAAAGTACCGGTGAGTTTACAAGAACGAGCGTACCCGGAAGAATCTTGGCACGCTCCACAAGAGAAAGGACGGATCGGTCAGGCGCATACTTTGAGTAAAGCAAACGCCCGCCATATTCCACTGTAAATGAAGAAAGCCCCGAAGCTGCTTGAATCAGACGGGGCATTTGGGATGTTTCCATTTTTAGTTCATAAACTTGCCGTAGAATGTCTCCATGAACTTGTTTTCCAAATCAGGAGAAGACATAATCTCCCTGTTCAGATCATCGCTGTCATGGCTTGCAGCATTCACGACATAATCATCTTTTTCCTCTGGATCGTCTTTCTGAATTCCCACGCACTTTACAACAACGACATTTGAACCAAGCACAAACGGTGCGCTGATCTCATCCTTCTTGAGGGAGAAAAGTGTCTCGAAAGCCGAAGCGTTTGAGGAAAGAGAGCTGAGTTCAGAAACGTCGCTCGGAATAGTGGTAAGGAGCTGTGAGTTACCATAGTTCACCGGGAACGCAGGAACATCAACCTTGGTCACATCATACTTCCTACATGCCATCGCAAAGCTGTCAAGGTTCACGATTGACTCACCGCCGTCCGCAATCTTTTTTGCATCGGCACGTACACTGGGATCAAGCTGAACACCATTCTCGCCCTCGCTCATATCAAAATATGCGGAAGGAAGAGTCGCAGCGTCCGCCTTGAAATTCTTGGCGATGTCAGTGTAATAGTTTTCAATATAACTCATCTCGTATGCCTTGATGTAGGAAAGCACCGCGTCAATGGTCTCGTCATTGCTGGTGTCCGCCGTGGTATAGTCACCGTTGCAGCGGAAGATTGTGAATCCGCGTGAGGTCTCCACGACATCAGAAATCTCGCCGTTCTTAAGGCCGAGCACTTTGTTCAAGTCATCCTCGTTCGTAATCACATTCTTGAGCTGATAGTAATAGGAGCTTGTCACCTTTCCCTCAGAGTCGGTGTAGAGCTTTTCTGAAACGTCTGTAATAGCAGCGTCAAAAGTTGTCTCACCGTCGTTGATGCTCTTCAATGTGTTGTCGGCATCCAGCTTTTCAGTAAGAGTGATTGCTGAGAGAGAGAAATTGCGGAACAAATCTCCGTGTGCATTCGCGAACTTCACGGTCTCTTCGCGGGGAAGAGTGTCGGTCGGGAATGACGCAAGAACGAAGGAATGTTTTTCACTTCCGATGCTGGAAACGAAATTCGCTTCCTTGGAGGGATACTTCATTCCGTAGAGCTTGGACGAGCTGCCGTAGTCGTTGCCGAGAATGTCATTGACATAGCGTGAGTAGATAAGGCTCTTTTCTGCTGATGCCCTCAACTCAGACTTCTGTGACTCATCCGCCTGATTGAAAAGCTTTGATGAGTAAACGCCGTTCTCGTCATAGAAATACGGAAGGATCGCACGGTTCACGGCTGCCTCAGGAACAGAATATCCGCTCTCCTTAACGGCAGACTCATAATACATGTTCTGCACCGTATTCTCGAAAGCCTGCTCGAAAATATAACCGTAAATCTGATTGGTGTCATAACCGTAGCTCTGATAGCGCTGTGCTATGTACGAGACGTTGGACGCAAAATCAGAACCGGCCTTGTACTCGATTTTCTGTCCCTTGAAAGTTCCAAATACCGGGGTATTGTTCTTCTGGAGGAACGATGAGATTACCGCCGAACCACCAACCGGAATAAACACAACTGCTGAAATAATCAGAATGATGACGGCACCGATTTTTGCACCGTCCGCTTTCTTTACCTTTGTCTTTTTCTCTTCTTCTTCTGCCATAGGAGTTAACATCCTTTAAAAATATATTTTATAGTAGGAAATAGTTTATCATTGTATAAATTGACTGTCAACAAGGCTGCAAGATTTTTCAAAAAAAAATATTTTTTTTCTAAAAAGTTATTGACATAAAATTTCCTCTGTGATATAGTACTAAACATCAGGGGGCTTAGCGAAGCTGGTTATCGCGCTGGCCTGTCACGCCGGAGATCACGGGTTCGAGCCCCGTAGCTCCCGTCCCTTAAAGCCATTCGCAAGAATGGCTTTTTTATTAAAAGGTTCTTCGGAACCACCGGGTAATAGCGCAGCTGGTAGCGCGCTACGTTCGGGACGTAGAGGTCCCCGGTTCGAATCCGGGTTACCCGATAAACTAAAAGGCTTTCCAAACGGAAGGTCTTTTTTTATACCGGCTTTTTCTTAAAATATTTTAAGATTTTACTTGTTTTTTATTAAATCAGGTTTATAATTGTATACATGAAGATTACTGAAACATGGCTTGATGAGCATATTTTCTCCGATCCAGACTGTGGTGGCTACCAGCTTTCATGCAAGCAGCTTAAGTTGTTGTGCCAATGGTTTCCAGAACTTTTCAAAAATGAAAACGGAAAATGTCCGAACATAATATCCGGGTGGAACAAAATCATCCTGGGAAAAGAGATTTCCGAGAGCAGGTCCGAAATCTTCAAGCGGGCAAACGCAAAAAAGGACGTGCTGAAAAAAAAGCGGTCCAAGGTAATCTCAGAATTCATAAACGAAGGACTCACAATCTGTCAGAACATACATGGAAAGAAACCGGAGCACCCGCATACAAATTTCGTGCGAAAAATCGGCATGATAAACGGTGTGTGCATACAGGCGGTTCTCTTTTTGCCGACGGACGACACTGCGGTGGAATTCACATTTGCGGATGACGAATCAAACAAGAGGTACAGGGCCGAGTGCACGGGAATATACAAACCGCATGAGCCTATGTACGGATTGGATTCGGTAATCTACGAGGTGATTGGAGACAACCCGCTGGACAAAGACCGTCAGAAAATCACTGTCAGTGACTGCACCGGGCTGGACATTACAAAAAGCATAAAAAAAATTAAGCCGGAGCCCTCAAGAGCCAAAAAAAGGTTCCTGAAAAAGCCCCGGCACCCGAACACGAGGGGTTTCTAATCAGAGAAAAACGGATTTCCTGGATTTCTCAGGCGCACATTCACGCAGCATGGAACTCAAAGCAAGGATTTTCGCATCAATTCCGGCATTGCGCTCACGACATTCCCTGTCCGTAATTTTCATCCCGGTCTGAAGGATGTTCGAGAGCTTCATGTTTTCCAGATTTTCAATCCGCATGGAGATTTCAGCTGCACTTTCGGTGTTCTTTTTCCTGGTTGCCTCAGTTTCCACAGCAATCACGGAAGCAAGCAGCTCGTCCGCAAGTTTTTGCAAAGTCTGCTTGTTTTCAGCACCGAAACGACGCTCCCCACTCAATCCCTTGGCGAAGGCTGAGATTGTGCCCGCAAGGAAATGGACCCGCTCAATTTCGGGCCACACATTTTTTTCTGACATCTTTTTTCCCCTTGCCCCATCCGCGCTCTTTAAGGACGCTTCCGAGGCTCCCACTTTTTTAATCCTAGCATAAAAAAAAGATTCCGTAAAGTAAAAAAGCGCCAAATGAAATGTAAAATTTAAAAAATTTTCATCGATCCGGCATAAAAAATTAAGACCAATTAGAGAAAGATTTCATGCGACGCTTCATCTCATACATGCGTGTGTCCGCAATCTTCTGGGCCGCATAAAAATCAGACTTGTTGTGGGGAGTAAAAATCGTGTATCCGTAGGCCGCCGAAAAAGGAATACCGTTGCTGCCCTGCTGCCGTATCTTGTCGTCAAAAGAGTCCAGCATTTCCCTAGCCTCAAGCTCCGTACATCCCTCCGAGATGCAGATAAACTCGTCGCCTCCAATGCGGTAAATTTTTCCCCTCTCTCCAACGGCTTCCTTAAGGCAAGTGCAGAAGCTTGCAATCATCATGTCGCCCTGCTGGTGTCCGTAAGTGTCGTTCATCTTTTTCAGGTTGTTGATGTCAAAAAGCATGAGCGCGAATGCCTCGTCCCTTCCCGAATCGCAGAATTCCTCGGTGAAAGTATACCATGCGGTGTGGCTTCCGACTCCCGTTCCAAAATCCACCATGGCAAGATTACGGTAGAACCCGGCTTTCTTCACAGACTCCCCCATCTTGATTGAGTGACGCACGAGGATAATAGCAATCGACGTGAAAAGGAAAAAGAGACTCAAACTCATAACCGTCTCTGAATCCGTCCAAGGAATGAGGTTGGTGGTTCCGAAAAGCAGCATGAAAACCGAAACGACCATAGCGGCATTGAACACGACCAGCATGGCCTTGTCACCGTCGTTTTTGCTCTTGTAATTTATGCAGAGTGAAGCGATTATGATTGTGCCGATCAGCATGACGTGAGTAACCTCAATGGATGACGAGAGAGGAACCTTTCCCGAAATCTGGAGGAGAAGCTGGACTGATATGGCGGAGAAAACAGTTACGAAAAGAATGATTACGCCGGTCCGCATGTTGGTCGGAGCGATGGAGCGCACAAAACAGAACGCCCCCGTAAGCACTATGAACTGAATCGGATACTCCATGAACCAGTGAACGCCCACATTCGAGATGAAAAGCTGGAGCACGCGGGACTCCTCAATCTGCCAGATTCCCATAAAAAGAGAAAGCATGGCAAGGTGCATGATGGACCCGTTTTGATTTGACAATCCGCGCACGAAAAACACATTGACGAGAAGGACTATGCCAAGCATGATGAACGCAAAGCCCAGAAACAGCTTGAACGGACGCTCCCGCATCACATGGAACACGAGCGAAAGCCTGTCTCCCTCGTAAACAACCGGAAAGTGACCCGCGTATTTTGGAATCAGGGCCGTAAGCTCAATGGAAAGCGTACCGTCAGTTCCGGACGGAAGGTTGACAATGTGGTAGAGCGAGCGATACGATTTCAGCCAGGGAAGTCCCTCAGGAGCCTCGTATGAGTAAATCTCCACGTCATCAAGGAACACGCGCAGATTCTGGTGATGGGAATAAATCAGGAAGCTGTCCCTCTTGGAGTCCTCAACCTCCACGTGCCTGTAAATTCTTGCCGAAGGTCCCTCGCACTCAATCTCTGCGGGAAGCTCAACAGGCACGTTCTCCCCCGTGGGAGAAACCGAATACCATCCGTCATCAAGAGGAAAGTCATAAGTCTTCGCAAGGGAGATATTAACTCTGCCGGACGCGGAAAAGATTGCAGACAGGGACATGGACGCACAGAACAACAGGACGGACCCGATTATCACGTTCTGAATCAAATTGGAGCCTAATATAGATATGAAAAAATTTCGCTTCCGTTCTCCGTCGTCCATAGGTTTCCTCCGAAATTCGCCTAACTACATTATATATGAATTTCTTTAATTTAACAAGAATTTTTGGAGATTTTCGATAAAAAACAAAATCCAGTTGAAAATGACTCCCAAAAGTATTATAATCTATTCAAATGTCTATTTTCGTTACTTTTTCCCCGCTCGTTTTTTTTATTCATGGGGAGCCGGACATTGCATTAATAAATGTGAAATGGAGAAAAAAATGAAGGGAAAAGGAAATTCCGAAGATAAATTCAAGCTCATCAAGAATATAGTTCCGGGCATCGGGCTCATACTCATCGTCGTGAGCATATTTTTCCTCGTGGCGCACTCCAACAAGGCCATAAAAGTCTTCGCATTCACCCCCTTTTTGCTGATTGTCTTCGGCGCAACAATGATTTACCTGGGGATGACCTTCCTCAAAAAAGGCATATACATCTTTATAGGACTTTCTTCCACCATGCTCGGAGTATTGAGGCTGCTCCTTGAGGCACAAATTCTTCCATATAAGTCATCACAAATCTGGCCGATCGCCATAATCATATTCGGAATCTCGCTCATGCCGGCGGGGATCTACAATTTCAAGAGACTCAGGAGCATCTACCTTTTTCCCGCAATCACGATGATTCTGCTGGGAGTCTTTTTCATGCTCTTTTCGCTCGACATAGTGAAGATGTCATTCGCAGAGTTTTTCATAAACTGGTGGCCGCTCCTCCTCTTGATTGCTGGTGTCCTGCTCGTAGGAATTTTTTTCGTGCAGCAGATTTTAAAGAAGGATTTTCCATACATGGAGGACGACTCCCTGGAAGATGGTGACGAAAACGAAACGGAGAAGAAGATATGAAAAAATGCGTTCAAGTACTCACCTGCATTTTAATGATCTCATCCATATTCTTTTCATGCAAGAGCACGGAGCACGATCCTCTCCCGGCTGATACTGGAAGCAGCGGAAAAACTACGGACAAAAAACCCGCGGAAGACGATTCCTTTCAAAACGATGACGAACTGATTTTCGACGACGATTCGGAAGATGATGACGTGAGGCTGAACTCAGTCCCAACCACACCAACTACGCCAAGCACACCTGAGCCGCCAAAGGAAACGACGGAAAGCCAGGACGAAACCAAACAGTCCACATCAATCGGAATTCCCACGGTAAAAAAATCGCAGTCATATTTCTACCCGCTCAGCAATGACATCGTGGCCCTCGTGGAAAACGGAACACCTGAATCCATACGCAAGTTTTATTCATCCGTCTACCGCACGGTAAAAACGGATTACACCAAGCAGGAAAGAGTCCTCCTTGAAATCAGCTCGGCCATAATGAGCTCAATCTGGAAATCAGAGACGCTTTCCATGAACTACCCCGAAGTTGATTTTTCCAATCCATATACGGCGGCAATCGACTCGGCAAAAAAAGGAATTTTCGACACAAGCACCGGCAACAGCGATTTCTTCACGAACCTTCTTCCCGCCCTCGTGCTCTTTTCCGGAAGCAGCCGCACGGATTATTATCAAAACGCAGAGACGTTCATAGAACGAGCCATCGCGCTAAATCCTGAGTCAGTTCTCGCAAATTACATGATGGGCGTGCTCAAAATCCGCATGGGAAAAACATCGGAGTCCATTTCCTATCTTAGCAAGGCACACACGAACTATCCCTCAGGACAGGAAATCCACTATGTGCTCGGAACCGCATATTTTTACACGAAACAGTACGAGACATCCCTTTTACAGGCGGAGAAACTTCTTGCAGGCACACCGATGAGCACCGACTATCTCTATCTGGCGGCAAGATCCGCGCTGAAAATCAAGAACTACGAGAAGGCTGAGTCCTATACACTGAAACTCCTGCAAATTCAGCCCGAAAACTCGGATTATATTCTGCTCCGCTCAAGGATTCTGGTGGAAAAAGGCGAGTACATGAAAGCATCGTCCATTCTCGACTCCTATTCCAAAAAACGTCCTGCCAACGCGGAATACCTGCTGCTCAAATCCATTGTGCAAAAGAACTGGAACAAAAACTACAACAACGCTGCCGACCTCATCGGAAAAGCCATGGAGTTAAGTCCCAACGACGAGGAAGTCCTCCTGATAGCCGCCCAGATTGCGTCCGACTCAGGAAACAAAATCGGGGGACTGACATCGCTTGAGCTTGCCGAAAAAGTTCTCACTCTCTCCCCGGGAAAAACCGAGGCGCTTGAAGTCTGCATCGTGGAAATGATCAAGCAGAAAAAATACAGTGACGCATACAATATGAGCAGCAAACTGATTGCGGAAAAAAAGAACAGCACCAAGGTCAACGTAAACCATGTGGACATCTGCATCGCGCTTGGGTTGAAGGAAGAAGCCTGGAACCTCGCGGAGTCAATGTATGAGAAAGACCCCAAAAACGAGGACAACATAAAAGTCCACATGAAAGTCCTGATTGCGACCGACAAAAAATCACAGGCACTCGCATTGTTCAAGGAGCTTGAGCCGACCTCATCCTCGGCAATGAAGAGTTTCCTTTACTACGAAAAGAGCCTGATTGACACAGACACCGACACAATCCTCAGCGACCTGAGGACAAGCCTCACATACAACGCGCGCAACATAGACTCGCTCTACTCCATGTACAAAATCTATTACGGCCAGAGGAACTGGAAGCTCGCGCAGTACTACCTCAAGCAGGTTCTTGCAATCACGCCGAATGACCCGGACATCATCGCAAAGAGCACCGAGCTTGAGATATTGCTTGGAAAGTAGAAACTACAAAATGCCTCTTTTCAATCTTTCAAGGCCGTCCATCAGTGTGCTTCTGGGACATGCGATGTTCATCCTCAAAAATGTGCCTCCGTTGCCCCTGTAATCCGCGCCGCAGTTCAAATAAAGCCCGGTCTTCTCACGGATTTTTTTACACAGCCCAACGGAATCGGAAGTAAACGCCGAGCAGTCCAGCCACACAAGATACGTAGCGTCGGAATGCAATGCGTAAAGACCCGGAATGTTTTTTTCTATATATTTCTCCGTAATCCACCGGTTCTCAAAGACATATTCCCTCATCGCATCAAGCCACTCACCGCCATCGTTAAAAGCTGCGACAGCCGCGTCTATGGCAAAGGACCCCGGCTCAGCGACTTCATCTGTGTTAAGGCCCCTCCACATTTTATGGCGCAAGATCTTGTTGGATGAAAACACCGCCGCGCTCTGTAATCCGGGGATACCAAAGGCTTTCGTGGGAGCAAGCGCAGTGACGGAAATATCCGAGGCAACATCGCTTACCGACGCAAAAGGCACATAGGATTTTGACGGAGCCGTTATGTCGCAATGAATCTCATCGGAAAAAACAGTGACACCGTTCTCATGGCAAAGAGTCGCAATCCTCATCAGAGTCTCCCTGCTCCAGATTATTCCGGCCGGATTGTGCGGGTTGCATAAAATCATCATCGTGGTCTGTGGGTTCCTGAGTTTTTCCTCAAGCAGATCAAAATCCACCGAATATGAATGAGACGAATATGCAAGCGGACACTCATCCACATTGCGTCCGTTGTTCACAATGGAATTGAAAAAGATATTGTACACCGGAGTGAGCACAAGCACATTCTCAGCAGGAAGCGTGAGCCGCCTTACCGCCGTGGAGAGCGCTGGGATTACACCCGTACAAAAAATCAGGTTCTTTTTCTCAATTTCAAGTCCGTGTCTTTCCTTCCACCATTTAACGTAGGACTCAGCCCAGTACGCGGGTATGTCGCTGTAGCCGAAGATTCCATGCTCCGTAAGCCTTGCGAGCGTGTTCCTGATTGAGGGCGCGGTTTTAAAATCCATGTCCGCAATCCACATGGGAAGCACGTTCTTGCCAACGTTCCATTTTGTTGAGAGAGTGTCACTTCTTGAAACAACTGTGTCAAAATCGAATTCCATCTTTCGCGGCTCCATTCGTAAGTAAAATTTCAGTCTCTTCTTTTTTCACGTCGGGATCATCGAAAATCAGCTCACCGATTGAGGGACAACGGATTTTTCCCCCGAGAGGATTTTTCACGCTGTCAATCGGCGTAAGAGACTCAACGTCCACGGTGGAATACTCAAACGCAAGATTCGTGTTCAGCACGCGGCAGTTCACAAGCTTCAGATTCTTGATGTAGCAAAATCCCTGAAGGCTTTCGAGCGTACAGTCAACAAAAGTCAGGTCGCTGGAATTCCATCCGATGTACTCCCCCGAAACAAAAGTGTTCCTCACCGTCACTCCGTGGCAGTTCCAAAAAGCATCCTTGGAAATCAGTTTGGATCCGACAATTTCAATGTCCGTACATCCGTCGAAGCTGTAGTTCCCCGCAAGATTCAGTCCCTCGAACTTCATGTTGGAGCTGCTCATCGCAAAATAGTCGCCCCTCGCGAGAACCCTTTTCGCACTCACGCCCGAGCAATACCACAGAGTCTCGTCCGCATGAGGAAAATCCACATCCTCCAGCTCCAGATTCCGCACACGCCGCAATCCCTTGGGAGCCTGATAGAGACAGTCCTTCATGGAAATATTTTCCGTGTACCAGATTCCCGCCCTAGCCATCTCAAAAAAAGTGCAGTCCCTAACACGCACATCCGAACAATACCACAGGGGATATTTCCACTGGAACGACGAGCCTTCCACAGAAATGTCATGGCATTCTTTCAAAGGTGATTCCCCGTCCAGAAAAATTGAGTCCCGGATTGAAAGACCCTTCGACATAAAAAGCGCCCTTTCCCCAGTCAGTTTCTGATTGCGTATCTCTTCCATAAAATGATTTCCCTTAAAGGTTCCAACCATACTTTCCAAAAGCAAAATTGTATGTTAAAATGAAAATACGGGAGCAACAACTCCCTATAATAATGAAATTCAGGAGAAAATACAATGCCTTTTATCAACTCAAAACTCACGGTCAAAGTTGACGATGCGAAAAGAAACTCGCTCAAGTCAGAATTCGGAAAAGCAATAAGCAATCTGGGAAAACCGGAATCTTATCTGATGATAAACATTGAGGACGGATGCGACCTCTATCTTGGAGGGAAAAAACTGGACAAGGGAGCCTACGTTTCCGTGCAGGTTTTCGGAAGACTTGCCGCGCCTCAGACCGAAAAAATGACGGGGGCAATCTGCGACATACTGAAAAATGAACTGGACATTCCCGGAGAAGCGGTCTATGTCACCTACCAGGGAATTGAGAACTGGGGATGGAACGGAGGCAATTTCTGAACCAGCACAGGACCGGCGCTTAGTTGACCTCAAGCTCGTAATTGACAGTCTGAGCCGAACCAAGGATGTCAATTACGGTTATGGTCAGCTTGTTGTGTCCCTTCAGCAGCTGGACAGTTCCCAAGAGCTGTCTCTTTTCGTCGGGGTAGATTACGTCCACAGGATAATAGCTGTTTCCCGCGATGCAAAGCCGGCCGCCCGTCTCATGCATGGTGTCGAAGGAAATGCTCTCCACGGTTGCTCCGTTCAAAAGAGTGACCGTCCTGTAAGGAACAGCGACATCCTGCCTCGGGTGATAAATCTTATACTTTCCCGCCTTCATGTATTTTTCCAGCGCAAGATAATGCGTGTTTCCGCTGTCATCGTCAAGTGTCACATTTCCAATCTCAAGAGGAAGCTCGCTACCGATCCTCGGCATAAAGTTTCTCGGATTGATTACGTTTCCTTTTTTCACGTCTATCACTTGGAATTCAAGGCAGCTCTGCCCTTCCTGCCATCCGGAGTTTCCGCTGTCACCAAGCACATCACCAACACTCACGACATCCCATTCAGCAAGGTTCTCCGTCAAGGACTCATCATCCAGATTTCCATATACCGTCGCAAAACCGTCATCGTGCGCAACCAGCACTGCATTTCCGAGCGTGGACTCAAACCATCCGAAATCATTGTTGTGCTCGCTGATTAACGCCATGATGTGTCCGTCCTCAGCGGCCTTTACCTCGGAGGAGTCCCTGAAAATTACGGAAGACTCAAGCGTTCCTCCACGAAGCTGACCGAAGTATGAAAAGAAAGAGTCCGACGAAGTTTTTTCCTGAGGCCAGTCAAAGGCATAAGCAAATCCAAAAGCGGCGAGCAGACCAAAAGATGCGAGTGAAATCTTAATCATTTTTTTCATATTAACCATCCTTTTTCCTATCAGGAAAACTCCGAATACGGTCTATTTTCTTTCTATTGTCATGCGGGAGATTGTCGTGTTTCTTCCAACATAAAGAGCGTCTCCCCTGACCTGAATGAACGCGCAATCTGCCTCGAATGAAAACTGTGCGGCAGGATGATCGGAAGGCTCTACAATGGTCACTGTATATGTGCCGTTCTTCTTGCTGAGGATACAGAGCATACCGTCGCTTTCCGATTCCTCAATCTGAATGATTTTGCCGTCCAATTCCACATGAGAACTCTTGAGCTTTTTCAAATCCACAATTCCGAGGCCGCCATTGTAATTGTAATAAACAGAATTTCCGGTCTTGTTGAATTTCACAAGCACCTGATTGTTTGTGTCCTCGGGAAGATATTCATGGAAAATGATTTTACTGTGGATGCTGTCCGTCTTCTGCGCAATTACGAAACGCTGCTTGTTCTGTCCTGAAATACATGCCACGGTCTCGCCGTCCTCAGAAATTCCCACGCCAAGGACTACAGGAAAATCACTTCCACCCGGCGCAAATTTCTGATCCAGCTTTCCCTCCTTATTGAAAGAAACAACGTTTCCGTCAGCAAATCCGACCACGGTTCCACCCTCGCTTGAGTCAAACGCAATTATGGGTGCATAAGATTCATAGCTCCAAACCACGCTTCCGTCCCCAGCACATGAGGCAAAAGACGCTCCACCGGGAAGGAATGTGTAGATTCTGTCCTCATCAAAAAACGGAAATCCTGCCACCCTGATTGTACCGGCTTTTGATCCGTCAGACGTGAAAAAATCAGCCTCCTCGCAGTCCGCACCGAAAGTCGCATAATACTTGTTTGAAATGGCGGCTTTGAACGCATAGGGAATGTGTGAGGCAATCTTTCCGTCCTCGGTAAAATAACCGATGCTCTGTCCGAGACGGAATGGAATCAGCTTTGAAACATCGCTTGAATCGGAACGCTGCAAATCATTTATGTTCACAGTCCAGTCGGGAACAAGATGCAGCTCCGTGCTCAAGGGTCTGAAAGCAAGCAGTATGTAAAGCAGGCAAAAAATCACCATGCCGATTATGACTCTATTTCTCTTTGTGTTTTTTTCCATAATATATCTATTTTAATGAAACGTTTGATTTTTGACAAGAGGGGGGAGAAAGTGGGGAGTGACGAGTTGAAAGTGGAAAGTGGAAAACGGAGAGTGGACTTTTGGGTCTTGAAAAGCTAAGGGAATACATGGTAAGATATTTTAAAGTATTTGGGAGGATTATTATTCTATGGAAGAAAAATCTCAGTGGGATTCTTATGTGGGGATGAATCAGGGATACAACGCGATTTTTGACAACTGGCAGAACATACTGGATGTGATTCCTTCAAAGACAAACAAGGAAATCAACATGGCACTGAGTCTTTTGGACAGCGCACTCGACAGCGTTAAGGCAAGCGTGAAAAAATCCATGCCGGAAGTCGTCTCTGCAAAAAGCGAGTCCAATGTGCTGGAAGTAAAAGGCGGTGATGAGTCTTCAGATGCGGAAGAAGATGCGGCCGATGAAAAAGAAGACAAAAAAAGCGGCGGACTCTTCAAAATTTTCGGCGGAAAAAAATAAGTAAGCTCTAAAAACTTCTGCGCTATTTGTCCCAGGAGGCGGAGGCGTCTTCGGTGATGGGAATCTGGTCGCCGAGATATTTGGGCTTTGCGTGGAAGGTCACGTCGAAAAAGGCCTTTACCCTTGCAAGGGCTTCACGGACTTGCCATGAGATTTTTATGCGGTCACTGTACCGGGCCAGCTCAGGGGCTTCGTAGGCAACTGCATCAATGCCAAGTTTTCTTGCGATATAGACGGCTCTTGGCGCGAAACATTTTTGTGTGACGATTACGGCATCCTTTACGCAGAAAATATCCCTCGCGCGGTACATGGTCTCGTAGGTGGAAAATCCCGCGTGGTCAAGAAAAATGTCGGACTCCTCCACAATGTAATTCTTGCACATGAAATCCTTGATTCCGTTGACCTCGTCGTAATCTTTCTGTCCATGGTCGCCGCTCACAAGATAACGCTCGCACTTTCCGTCATGCACAAGATTTATCGCTCCCTCAATTCTGTCACGCACAACATGGGAAACGGTGGTCTTGTAGACTTTTGCTCCCGGCACAATCACGGTGTATTTTTCAGGAACATCTTTTATGGAAGAAAAAACATACGGACGGCTACTTAAAATCATTGAGACATTTACCACAACACAAAAAAGTCCTGCGGCGAGGAACAGACTGAGGATAAAAATAAAAAACATTTTTATTGGAGATCTTTTTTTCAAATCATTACTCCCGGTTAAGGCATCCGTTGATTGAATCGAGAATGAATCAAGATTGAATCCACGGACACCCTGGGCATTTTATCAGCTGGATTAAGCCGACTCTTAGTAAACGCCGAGAATCTGCTCAAGCTGCTCGCGACCGATAATCTTGAAGAAACTTCCGATTCTTGGTCCCTGCTCCTTTCCAATCAGCGCGCGGTAGACTGCCTTGAAGAGAGCCTTGCTTTCCTGTCCGGCCTTAGTCGCCACGTCGTAGATTGCCTGCTGCACACCCTTCTCGTCCAAATCATCAATGTGGGGAAGAACGTCGCTGTAGATTGCCTTGAGCATGGAAACCTCAACGTCGGAAAGTCCCTCTTCCTTGGAACCGTCGGTGCGGAGGGCAAATTTGAAATCATCGGGAGCGCACTCATTTACCCAGTACCACGCGCACTCACATCTGCGGCGGAGGCACTCAATCTGGGAGGGCTTAATGTCCTTGAATGTCGCAATCACTTTGTCAATGTTTCCCGAATATGTCTGGAGCAATGTCGTGAGCTGTCTGAACGGAACCTGATACGGCATCTCGCTCGGCATGTCACCAATCTGGCTCAGCTCATACACACGTTTTTCCATGCGCTCAAGATTTTCGTTCTTTGCCTTGTCCACTCCCCACGCGATTCTTTCGGTGCGGTCATAAGCCTCGTACATTGTGATTACGTCAAGGTCGAAGCTGATTGAGAACTCATGGTCAACTTTGTTCACCGCGAAAATGTAACGGAGGACCTCAGGCTGATAGACGGTAAGAGCGTCAATCAAGGAAATTACCTTTCCCTTTGATGAGGACATCTTTCCGGGGATTCCCTTGAGGCTCACGAAATCATATTTCATTGTGACGGGAGCATCCCATCCGTAGATTTTTTTGCTGATGAGCTTTGCGGTGTCGTAGCTTCCACCAGGACTGATGTGATCCTTTCCGCCCGGCTCAAAGACAACCTTTTCCTCGTTCCATCTCATGGGCCAGTCAACACGCCAACCGAGCTTGAATTCGCTGCTGGTGCGGAGGTCTCCCTTTTCCTCGTGGCCACATTCGGTACAGCGGTAAGTCACGCCGTACTCTCCGTCGTAATCTATGATTTCGGTTGTGTCCTTGTTGCACTTGCAGCAGAAAGCAGAGATGGGCCAGTAAACGTCGCTGTCCTTCATCTTGTGAGCGTCGTCACGGAAATTGTTCAGGCACCACTTTATGAGGTCGCGGTTCTGCAATGCCTTTTTCATTCCCTCGGCATATCTGTGGGCGCGGTATCTGCTCGCCTGATAAAGGAACTCCGGATGGATTCCAACGCGGGGAAGCTCCTTTTCAATGTCAACCTCATGGTGGCGGGCATAGTTCTCGTCGCGTCCGAATGTGTCGGGAACCATCGTGATGGGATAGCGCAGGTATTTTTCCAGTGTCTCTGGCTCGGGCATATTTCCGGGCACCTTTCTGAAAACGTCGTAGTCGTCCCATGAATAGATGAAGCGGACGTTCTTTCCTCTTGCTTTCAAAGCACGGACAATCAGATCCACGGTGATTATCTCGCGGAAGTTACCGATGTGCACGGTTCCTGATGGTGTGATTCCCGAAGCGCATGTGTAAAGGGGCAAGTCTCCCCTCTGCTCTATGATTCTCTTCGCCTGCTGGTCTGCCCAGTGGCACAATTCCTTTTCGTCTCTTTGTGTACTCATAATGGCGATATTATAGAACAAAATGATTTTTTAGGCAATGGGGAAAAAATCTTAGTAAAAAGGAGCAAAACAAAATTCGAGATAAAATCAGCAAAAAAAAGTTTGAATTTTATGCGGATTGGTGGTAAAATAAAATCGAGTAAGCCTTGGACAATCGGGGAGCCGGGGATTCTCACATCTGGAGTCACATCTATGGAAAGAAACAACTCTTCAAAATCATCAATCAGAACACGCCTTATTCTGGATCTTGGTTTGGGAATGGTCGTCGTCTCAATCGTGATGACATTCATCATCGGACGGACAGTTCTTAAAGCGAACAAAAATCAGATTACAAAAAGCATCATAACAATGTCGCAGGAAAAGGGGGACGCTCTTGAAAAAAGGATGTCGGAAAACATCTACTCGGCGGAGGCTCTTTCGGGTGTGCTCGGAGGAACATGGGCAATCCCGGAGAAACAGAGACAGTCTGCGGCGGAGCAGTCGGTGCGTGCGATGGTAAAATCCTCCACGATAGATTCGGCATGGGCATACTGGCTTCCCAACATGTTCGACCACAAGGACGTGCTGAGGGCCGACAAGATTGACAATCCCACGGGACAGATGAAAATCCACTACATCCGCGACAAAAACGGAAGAATCAAAAACGACATTGTTTCGGAATTCACGGTGGAGCAGATTGAGGAAAGCTCAAACGCACCGGCTACATTCATCAGCGAGCCTGTAATTACGACATTGGACGGAGAGAAGGTTCTGAGTGCGAAAGTTTTTTCTCCAATCATCAACTCGCTGGGGCAGAAATCGGGAGTGGCCGGGATCGACATCGTGCTTTCGGGACTTGACGGACTGATGGACGGAAGCTCGGTCTTTGACGGAACCAAGTGCCAGTTCTTCACATCATCAGGTGCGGTACTTGCCTCAAGCGACTCAGGAGAGGTGGGACGCACAAGCAAATTGATGGCGGACAGATCGCTCGGTAAATATTTTGAGATTGCGACGGTTCCTGTGCTGGATCCGAAAACAGGGGAAGAAATCGGCACACAGACTGACTACTCACCTGTGACTTTTACGGACACAGTGGACGGAGTGAAGAGCTTTGTAACAATCATCAAGACAAAGGTTGACAGGACGGACTCCACATGGTTTCTGGTTTCAGTCACCCCAGAGTCGAGCATTGACAAAAGCGCATGGAACACAATCTGGATTATCATAATCGCGTTCGTCATTCAGATTATCATCGTCATGCTGATTGTGTACGTCGTCGTCAAAGAAATCACGAAGCCGCTAAAGACAACCGTTGACGCATTGCAGAACATAAGCGAGGGCGACGGAGACATGACGGTAAGGCTCCATGCCAAGCAGAACAATGAAATCGGGGCCATGTGCGAGAGCTTCAACAAGACCATGGACAAACTTTCCGTCTCAATCAAGGACGCGAAAAAATCAAGCGAGGAAATGGAGGAGATTGGAAAAGACCTGAACGACTCCATGAACAAAACATCATTGGCAGTGGAGGACATCACGTCGAGCATAGCTTCCATACAGTCTCAGATGCAGGACCATGCGACGGGAGTTGAGGAGGCACTTTCGGTCGTGCAGCAGATTGTACGCAGCATCGGAAAACTCAACGAGAACATTGACGAGCAGGCATCGAGCGTTACGGAATCAGCCTCTTCGGTCGAGCAGATGACGATGAACATAAGGAACGTCTCCGCAATCCTTGAGAACAACAGGGAATCCATGAACATGCTGGAGAAGGCATCCGAACAGGGACAGTCACTCATCAACAGCATGGCGGATCTTTCAGCGAAGATTCAGGACAGGTCGAAGAACCTCAAGGAAGCGTCGGCTGTCATAAAGAACATCGCGAGCCAGACAAACCTTCTTGCCATGAACGCTGCGATCGAGGCGGCACATGCGGGTGACAGCGGACAGGGATTCTCGGTGGTCGCGGATGAAATCAGGAAACTTGCGGAGGAGTCAAGCTCACAGGGAACAAAAATCCAGAAGGAAATCAAGGAGGTTCAGGACCTGATTCAAAACGTCTCGGAATCCACGAGCAAAGTACAGAATCAGTTCAGCTCCATTTTCACCCTCACAAAAATGGTCAGCGAGCAGGAGCTTATCATTGACGAGGAGATGAGGAGCCAGAACGAGGGCGGAGAGCAGGTGCTTGAGCTGATGAAATCAATCAACAGGATAACGGAGCAGGTCAAGCGTGATTCGGACGAGATGATGGAAGGAAGCAAGCAGGTTTCCCTTGAGATGGACCAGATTGCGAACATGACGAGCTCAGTAAACAACAACGTGAAGAACATGACCGAAAAGACTGACTCAATCGGCGCTTTCTCACAGAACGCGAAGTCCTGCGTGGACAAAAACCTTGAGAGCATAACAAGGCTCCGGGACGCGATGAACAAATTCAAGGTTGAATAGGAGATGATTAAGATGAGGCACATACCGATGAAGAGATTTTTTGTTTTTATTGCACTGATGATTTTTTCATCCCCCGCACTTTTCGCCCAGCTTGACGGAGGACTTCCAAAAGGCAACGTTGAGGTTTTCGACGGATTTGAAAAAGGCAACTACTGGATTTGGGCAGGATTCGACTGGGACCAGTACGGAACCGTGAAGATTTCAACCGGCGCGAACATCTCGAAGGACTGGGCTTCGGAAGGCTCACATTCGCTTGAGATGACGATGGACGTGATGGACGCAAAATCCACAAAATCCGCAATCTGGTTTTATGACGGAACGAATGACTTGTCGGGGTCGCGTTATCTTGCGATGGATTTTTACAATCCGGAGAACTACACGTATCAAATTGCGGTGGTAATACAGGCGACGGACTCATGGAAATGGTGCAGCCTCGGCTCATATCAACTTCCGCCGGGAGTACACACGATGGTCTTCAGCCTTTCGGATTACACTGAGATGCTCGGCGACGTAAGGCGGATATCCGTTACAAGCGACAACAGCCAAATCCTTATGAAGGAGTCGCATTTTTACGTGGACAACATCAGGCTCATAAAGTAAAGGGACGAGAAAACAAGAGCTGAAAAGCAAAAGTATGAGAATCATTCAGAACTCAACTCTCACTTTTCAACTCTCACTTCCCACCTTAACAAGTTTCCAGGACTTTTTTCAGAATCTCAAGCCCCTTCACCATTTCCTTTTTGCTGATGTTCAGCGGAGGGACAAGCCTCAGGACGTTTGAGCCTGCGGTACTGAACAAGAGACCGGCGTTAAGGCAGGCTTTCTCTATGGCGACGGGATCTTTGTCAACCTGAACTCCGGTCATCAAGCCCAAGCCCCTCACATCCTGCACGAAAGGAATGCTCCAGCCCTTGATTGTGCTCCTCATGAAATCTCCCTTCTGCGTCACCTTCGCCAAAAAGTCGGGACTCCTCAAAGTCTTAAGCACGACCTTTGCCGCCGCACACGCAAGAGGATTTCCTCCGAATGTGGACTGATGGTCTCCCGCCTGGAACACACCGTTTGCCTTGCCCCGGAAAAGCATCGCGCCCATCGGAACTCCACCGGCAATTCCCTTGGCCAGAGTCACCACCTCAGGATTGAACTGGAGCTGCTCACTCGCGAGCAAACTTCCCGTCCGTCCCATTCCGGTCTGAACCTCATCGGCAATCACAATGGCACCTGCCCTTCTTGCCGCATCCGAAGCTGCCTGCACCCATTTAGGATCGAGCAGATTCACTCCGCCCTCGCCCTGCACGCACTCCACCATAAAAGCCGCCGTTGTACTGTCAAACGCGGAGTTGATTGCGGACCAGTCATTCGCTGCAATCGTCTTGAATCCCTGGGGATACGGGGCAAAACACTCCGGGTGGAATTTCTCCTGTCCGGTCGCCTTGATTGTTGCTAGAGTCCGCCCGTGGAAGGAATTCTCCAGAGTAACGATGGTCTTCCGTCCCGCTCCTCCGTTGAGCTGACCGTACTTCCTTGCGAGCTTGATTGCGGCCTCGTTTGCCTCCGCACCGCTGTTTCCGAAATACACACCGTCAAATCCGGTCGCGTTCAGAAGCTCCTTCGCATAAGAGTCTCCGGTGTCGCTCAAAAAATAATTGCACACGTGAATCTGCTTGGCCGCCTGCTTGCTGATTGCCTTGACCAGCGGCTTGTAATTGTGACCGAGCGCGTTCACCGCAATTCCCGCCAAAAAATCAATGTATTTTTTTCCGTTCACGTCAGTCAGAGTAGAGCCCTTACCGCTTTTGAACGTAACGTCGAATGAACCGTAATTATTTACGACAATACTGCTTCCCATTTCATTTTCCTTCTATATAAATAGCGAATACCAAATCAACCATCAAACAAGATCAATAAATCATCGTGCCGATTCCACGGTCACTGAACATTTCTATGAGCAGCGAATGTGGCACACGCCCGTCGATGATGTGCGTACGCGGTACTCCACCGTTACGGGCAAGCATACAGCACTCAATCTTCGGTATCATTCCACCGGCGATGGTTCCGTCCTGAATCAGCTTGTCCACATCGGAAATGCGGATTCTCTGCAGGAGGGACTTCGGATCGTTGATGTCCCTGAGCACACCGGGCACGTTTGTAAGCTGCACGAATTTTTCCGCACCAAGGGCCACTGCAATCTTCGCGGCTGCTGTATCGGCATTGATGTTGTAGCGATTGTAGTCGCCGGACTCACCAAGGGCGACTGTACTGACTACCGGAATGAATCCCTGCTTCAAAAGCGACTGAATGATTTCGGGATGCACCTCCGTCACCTCACCGACGAATCCCAAATCAGCTCCGTCCTTGTCGATTTTCTTCGCACGCAAAAGTCCTGAGTCCACACCGCTGAGTCCCACGGCTTTTCCACCCTTCTGCAAAAGAAGACCAACGATGTCCTTGTTGAGCTTTCCGGTCAAAACCATCTGCACAATCTCCATCGTCTCGGAATCCGTGTAGCGAAGTCCGTTTACGAATTTGCTTTCCTTTCCGACGCGCTCAAGCATGTGGTTGATTTCAGGTCCGCCACCGTGCACCAGAACCACGTTGATTCCGATTGTGCTCAGAAGGACTATATCCTCCATCACGTCGGCCTTAAGCTCTTCGTTCAGCATTGCATTTCCGCCGTACTTCACGACCACGACTTTTCCGACCCAGTGCCTGAAATACGGAAGCGCCTGTACAAGCACGTCAGACCATTTCGTGTTCTCAAGCCGGGGATCCACGTCATTTATATTGTTCTCATTCTCGCTCATCTCTTTCTCCATTCCGCGGGTTTTGACCAATTATGTGCGGTAGTCTCCGTTGATTTTCACATAATCGTAAGTCAGGTCGCAGCCCCATGCGGTTCCAGATGCGTTGCCGTCTCCGCAAACAACATCCACAATCACCTCGTCCTCGCTCAGAACCTCAAGCGCCTTTTCCTCGTCGAAGTTCAGCGGAACACCCTTCTCATAAACCATGACGCTCTTTTCCTCGCCGTCGTTTCGTCCAAGGAAATCCGTGGCTCCATGACGCATGGCTCCCTTGTGGCTCTTGTAGGATATGGTCACTTTGTCGGGATCAAAATCCGCGCCCGAATATCCCATGGCACAGAGGAAACGTCCGAAGTTCGCGTCCTTTCCAAAAATTGCGGCCTTCACGAGACTTGAAGAAATAAGGCTCTTCGCAAGAGTACGCGCGGTCTCAACATCCTTCGCACCGGTAACGTTGCACTCAATCAATCTTGTGGCTCCCTCACCGTCTCCGGCAATCTTCATGGCCATCTGCGTGTTGATTTCATTCAATGCGGCAAGGAAATCCTCATAGTCCTTTCCCTCGCTTTCAATCTTCGCGTTTCCAGCCATTCCGTTCGCGAGTATGGTAAGAGTGTCGTTGGTGGAAGTGTCTCCGTCAATTGACACACAGTTATATGTTCCCGCGATTGATGAGCGCAGGGCTTTTTCCAACATAGCGGGGCTGATTGAGCAGTCGGTCGTCATAAAGGCGAGCATGGTTCCAAGGTTGATGTGAATCATTCCGCTTCCCTTGCACATGGCACCGATGCGCACAGTCTTTCCGCCGATTGTCGTCTCAACCGCACACTCCTTATAATGTGTGTCCGTCGTCATGATTGCGACTCTCGCTTCCTTGTGTCCTTCCTTGCTCAGGGAGTCCTTGAGCTCTTGTATGTGAGACTCAATCACCTCGACCGGGAGCTGCTGTCCGATTACGCCTGTTGAGCAGACCACGACATCCTCCGCCTTGATTCCGAGGACTCCTGCAGCCGCCTTTGCCATACGGAGTGCATTTTGACGGCCCTGTTCCCCGGTACATGCGTTGGCATTTCCGCTGTTCGCAATCACAGCCTGCATCACGCCGTTAGAGATGTTCTGCTTGGTGAGTTTGACGCTTTCCGCTTTTACACGGTTCTGGGTGAAAACCCCGGCAGCATCGCAGGGTTTCTCGCTGAAAATAAGTGCCGTATCATTTTTTGTCCGGCCTTTTTTGATTCCGCACAACATTCCGCTTGCGGTAAATCCCTGAGGAGCCGTAACTCCGCCATCAATAAACTGCATTTTTATGCACTCCTTAAAAAGTATTCTGCATAATTATAGCATATTTATCCATGTTTAGCAAGTAGATTTAGGAATTTTTAAGAAGATAAGTGCAAATCAATACAAAAAACTTGAAAAACCACCTTATAAATGAGAAATCACTTCCATTCACGGCAGGAACCGCGTCACCGAATCATGGAGCACGGTAATAGGTATTAAAGGTCGCTTACGCTCCCTTCCGTGCAAATGCTTCGATGCCACGAACCCTGCCTCCATTACAGTGATTTCTCAATCCTTTTCTATTTTTTCATCTCTATGTTAAGCACTTACCTTCAAAAATTGAGAAATGAATATCGAATGTATGAAAAAATCCTCAATCTCACGGCCACCAGATGCCCTTGTCCTTGGATTTGTGCAGGGGGCTCTTTTGGAATCCGTAGGGATGATTTTTCCGCCGCACCTTTTTCGGTTTCGTCTCGGGAATGCTGGCAGCTACATCCGGCTCAGGAGCTGACTCGACAATCTGGGGCTCAGATTCGGGAACTTGTTTCTCAACAAGAGGTTCCTCAATCTCTTCGCTAGGGACGGGAGCCTGTGCTTGGGCTTGAGCCTTAATCTCTTTTGTGAAATTGAACTCTGTTTCGGCGGAAGTCAGGGTCAGTGATTCGTCTCCGGATGCAAGATTCAAGCGGAAAAACTGAGGCGTGACGGGGCCGTATTTCTCATCTACGAACTCAAAGGAGCAAGTGAGGGCAAAACTTCCGTCATCAGCGGCAATGGTTCCGTCAGAATCAACTATGGAAAAAAGATTGCCCTCCCTGTAAAAATACAGCACAACGCTTCCCATCACGCCGTCGGAAGTACCCACTCCTACCCTTACGTTCGCGGTTTCAGTCCATTTTAAGTCACTTCCCACGCTTGCAATAAGGAGCCAGGAATTCTCGCTTCCCGGCACCCTCATAAAGCTCAGGTTCAGGGGATATTCGGCACCGTAGAAATCATGCACCGAAGTCACCGCATTGAGGGTTGAGTCCTTCATTTCCTCCACCGTCGAAGAGTCAAAGAGCATGGGGGTTGAGGAATCCAGGTTGCCCAGGCATGTAATTTCTTCTATAATAACGACTTCGTCCTCCGCAAAAAGGGAAGCCGCCATGAGAACCGAGAATAAAATCAATACGAATGTCTTTCTGAATCTTTCCATATTTCAATTATACACCACGAAGCCCAGTTTAGCAAGAAAAGATTTTTCCTTCACCGCAAGGTCGAAAAAGGCAAAACAAAACACCCGAAAAAGGCAAAACAAAACACCCGAAAAAGGCAAAACAAAATACCCGAAAAAGACAAAACAAAATACCCGAAAAAGGCAAAACAAAATACCCGAAAAAGACAAAACGCACTTGATTTATGATTTAAAATCTTGCATAATAAAGATTAAGATATGCACTCATTGAAATCAAGACAGGCGTAAAAATCATACCGGCCGGATGCCTGAGGGATTAGAACCAGTTTCAAAGTCCACCAATCTTTTAGTTCAGCACAATGCAAGGTACCACGCCTGTTTCTGAGTTCGTTACCTCGCGATCTTGAACCTTACCAGCTGTCTCAATACAACGTGCTTTTCCCCTTTCCTCTTCTGTCCGGCTCGGACTTCTAAGCCAGTACTCGCTTGCAAAAGTTTTATATGTTCCTGAATTGTCTGAATCATTACTTTCGCATACGTGCCTTGCCTTTGCATAGTCTGTTGTATGTATCAGACGCAGTCCATAAAGCACCCAATCAGGTCTATCGTCAAAACCAAGGGCTGTATTAGTTGCTTCCTGAACGCTCAAAACAAAAACTTTGTCACAAGTCGTATCGCAGGTATTGACATTGACTCCATTGCCCCATTCACTAGAGTTTCTATTCGGATTAGTACTTTCCGCATCGTTTTCAACAGAACCCTCATAAATCAGAGACCGTGCACTTGGTGTAAAGGCCTTCTGTAAAAAGCCCTTGTTAAGGTAGCTTTTTGTCTGCGTGTCACCGCTTTCGTATTTACCGTTTAAGAAAGCTCTTAGAGTAGAATACTTATAATTATTTGCCTTTACAGAACTGCCGTTTATAGTCCTGTTCGACGTCGAAGTATAGTACTGTACACAGTCAAGATTCTTTCTTGCTATTAAAAGTTTTCTTCCGCTAAAATTACTTGAAGCAAGTCGCCATTCAAGCGGCTGAACCTTAAAGTAGTAGTCTGTATTATTTTGAAGACTTCCACCTGCAGTTGTCGAACTTTTTCCAGAAATGTTTGTATGGCACTTTTCATAGAAATAACCGTCACTTCCCAAATACCAACCGTTATAAACAGTGGATGATGTATAACTTGAGATTGTTGAAACACTTTGCGGATAGTCTCCGAATTTGTAGAACCAGTACCTATTGCCATCAGTCTCCTGCGCCTGCCAGGAAGAAGGTGTCTGTGTGAGTGAGTCTTTTTTGGCGATGTAATATGTGCCGGATGTTGCATATTTGGATACATCTCCAATCGTTTTATAAAAGATTTTCCAATCTGAATTATATACGCCGTTATTATTTGGTCCATTCGGAATTGTGTAGCCGGAAGAAATTGCATCCTCAACGCTTCCATCTGACCAGGCGATTTTTATTGAATTTACACCATAGTCACTCATCTTATCACCAGCAAAGAATACGTTTGACGCATGGCTTGCATTTGTTCTGGTAAAATCCAGAGTTCCTTCTATATAGTAACCCGTAAGGAATTTTGGAATCGTCTTTTCCGTCACATTTCCTGCGTAGTCCGTAAACTTTACCCTCACGTCATAAGCCTTGCCAGGCTGAATACCAGTAACAACGAAAGACCGTGTGTTTTTTTCTATTTGATCTGAGACATTAAGTACAGAATCAGTCTCGCCGTAAGTAACCTGTGCCAGTTTCACATCATAGAATTCAGGCCAGGAAATTTTATAATTCGTGCTGTTAGAGCTGCTCACTGTCGGCATGGCTATATCCGGCGGGGTCGTGTCTTTCGTAATGTAGTATTTTTTTCCGCTGGCAGGATAAGTAAACTGATTTCCGCTGTTATCCTCGAACATAAAGCTCATGGCATAAACTCCGTCCTCAAGCGTCAGTTTCTCACCACTATCCGCATCATACAAATCATTCAAATCAACGTAACCTTTAAACACAGCGTCATCTGCGGTCACATTCTGAAAATCAACCAGCACGGTTTTCTCTTTTTCCGAGGAAGGCACATGCACATAATTCTTACCGTAGATTCTTTTCAACATAATCGTAAAATATGACTTCGGTCCCGAACCCGTCTCAGGCTCCTGAACATGCAGATCAAGATAAAGCTTGTTTTCCTTGATAAAGTTTAGCGTATTGATTCCGCTTCCGCCGCCGCTTGTGCTGACCGTGGGTGATGTTTCCAGAGAAAGAGCATTCGCATCGGACTCAGAAATTTTCGCGGTGAAATTATCCGCCGAGCCTGTCTTTGAGAATATCAGAGGCTTCGTGTCGGTCTTGTCGTTCACCTGGTACATCCACTTTTTGCTATCCGCCATCTCCACACTCTTTCCATCCTTGCGGTAAAAAAATCCCTGGCCTATGGTGACAAGAACCTGAGTGTAGTCCGGAAGAGCATTCTTATTTTTTACGGGGATTGAAAGCGTGCTTGCATTCTCAAATACCGGCGCGCCAAAACATTCTGTCAGATTCTGCTTCGTCTTTTTATTTGCCATCGTGATGTTTTTGAAAACAGTCTCACCGGAAGAATTTATATATCCGTAGTGATTGTTGGAGTCAATGGGATTCGTCGCGTCAATCTCCGGGAGAAAATCCCCATCAGTCACCCCGGAGTTTTTCATCTGCCTGAGTTCATCCTCGGTGTAATATATGGAAAAAGGATCCATGTCGAAATCAAAAAGAACCTGAACCACAGAATCTTTGAGCATACCGGAAGTGAGGGGCGAATATGAAATGACATGAGGACGCTCGGCAAGAACCGGAACCAAAACCAGCTCCATTCCATCCTCGGGAGGATTTTCAAAAGTGCATTGTGTCTCGGAATCGGTCAGTGAAGAAATGTTGATGTACGTGCCGTTTGGAATCTCAGTTTCGGATGTCGCGTCCATTATCTTCCAGCGGATAAACGACCAACCAGTTGAAGAATCGAAGCTCACCGTAAATGTGTCGGTAACTTTTTTGGAAAAAGAACCGCCGGCAGGAGATTTTACGACACCGCTGCTTGCCGGAGCCTCCACACGGATTGTATAGGACGGAGCATTTGCATAGGCAATCTGATTTTCAATCTCATCCTTTATTTCTTTTCCATCAAGAAAGTTCTGGCATGATGTGAAAAACGCGGCGAGCCCCCCCAGTCAAAAGTATAGTAATAAGCAAAAATCCGTTTAATCTTTTCATACAAAACTCCCAAACTTAAAATGAAACTCTAAACGCCAACAAATATTACCAGTATTATAGATGAATTTTAACACAATTCAATTCGGAATTCAAGCTAGTGTGCAAGCTAAAAACGAAATACTCTGCGCATTGGCAGCAATTTTTTATATACTTACTCTGCGTATTATTGTAAATTTTCAAAAAAAATACTCTGCGCACTGTTGATTTTCAATCAATACAGTTATATAATCAAGTATATGGAACTGAAACGAAAGATATACAACAAACTTCTTAAATGGAAAAATGAAGTTCACGGACAAAAATCACTCCTTATAGAGGGTGCGCGACGAATAGGAAAATCAACCATCGCAGAAACATTTGCCCGGAATGAATACAAATCTTATATTCTCATTGACTTTAACAAAACGTCAAAAAAGATAAGGGACAATTTTGACAATATAAACAAGCTTGATCTTTTTTTTCAGACCCTCTCTCTTGAATACAATACAAAATTATTCACACGCGAATCTATTATTATTTTTGATGAAATACAGAAATTTCCCCGGGCAAGGGAAGCAATAAAATATCTTGTACAAGATGGACGCTATGATTTTATAGAAACCGGCTCACTCATTTCCATAAAAGAAAATGTCGAAGAAATAACGATTCCATCAGAAGAGCGAAAAATTAAAATGTATCCTCTTGATTTTGAAGAATTTGCAACTGCATTAGGAAAAGAAATTCTGCTTGAGTATATAAAGGATTGTTTTTCAAAAAAACAGCCTCTGGAACAGAAATATCATGCAGAAGCCATGCATTTATTCAGGGAGTATATGCTTGTTGGTGGTATGCCGCAAAGTGTTGTTGCCTATATTGAATCTCATGGTGATTTTGAAAAAAGTGACATAGAAAAGAGAGACATTTTGGAGCTTTATCGTGATGACATAAAAAAAGCCGCCAAAAGATACAATTCAAAAGTTTCTGCAATTTTTGAAAATATACCTGCATTCCTTTCGACTCACGAGAAAAAAATCGTGTTAAGCGAGATAGACCGCAATGGTGTTTTTAGCCGC
The DNA here is from genome assembly GCA_016288205.1 of Treponema sp. Lineage (GTDB taxonomy): Bacteria > Spirochaetota > Spirochaetia > Treponematales > Treponemataceae > Treponema_D. Next base: position 97,719 of record JAEEYO010000070.1, read on the forward strand.
TATGATGAACCTCTTTTTTGGCTTGATGATTCCATGATTTGTAATTTATGTTATCGATGCAATGACCCATGTGTAGGTTTTGCACTTAATAAAAATGAATCCGCCGTAAAATGCTATTTGGGGGACACAGGACTTTTAATAAGCCTGGCTTTTGGTGAAAACGAAATTGCCAACCAACAGCTTTACCGCTCAATTATGAATGGCAAGCTTTCTTTAAACGAAGGTATGCTGTACGAAAATATAATTGCACAGATGCTTACCTCTCTTGGACGAAAATTATATTTTTACACACAATACAATACTACAAAACATCGCAATGATATTGAAATTGATTTTCTACTGTCAAATGAAAGTAAAACAAATTTTAAAATTCATCCCATGGAAGTAAAATCCTCTAAGAATTATACAACAGTATCGCTTACGGCATTTAGGACAAAGTTCAGTAGCAAAATTGAAAAGTCATACATAATTCATCCAAAAGCCTTTTCAGTAGATGGAGAAATAATAAAACTTCCCCCCTACATGATTTTTTGTCTAGCAGGATAAATTTACGCGTGAACAGAAAACAAGTCTACTACCTAATCCCCCGCCTCGCCTACTGTGAAATTTTTCACTCAAATCCACAAATTCCGTAAAATTCCCCGAATTTCCTCAATTTTTTTCCCAAAATCCTCCGAAACCATCACAAAGCCCTTTGACAAACATCAGCCGAATCAGTACACTAAAACCAGTTGAGGGGTAAATCACTGTGATTTTTGTCACAAAAAAAATCCCTTGTGGTACCCTCGATTCACAGCAAGGAGGTTCCGTTGGACAAGATTCCCTCCCCAAGCAAAAAAAGGCTCGTGCTTCTTGAACGGCTTCTCTCCGAATACAAGGGGAATCTGATTACATCCAAGAAAATCGAGGAACTTTCAAGCTGGTCGGCGGCAGTAATCAGAAAGGACATTTCGCTCCTTGGAGTGCACTGTGGAGCCAGCAACGGATACAAGGTCGCGGAACTTTTGCAGGCAATCAGAAAATCCGCTGGTCTTGAAAAAGGCAAGAGAAAATGCTGCATCGTGGGACTTGGCAGAATCGGCCAGTCGCTTTTAGGCAGCACGGAACTTGATGGAACAGATTTCGAGCTTGTGGCAGGATTTGACTCCAACGTGAACAGGACGGAAATCCTCCATGCCGATTTTCCACTCCACCCCACAACGCTTCTTGAAAAAGTCGTGAGGGAAGAGGAAATCAAATTTGCCATACTTACGGTGAGTGCGTCGGAAGCCCAGCAATGTGCCGCAAAACTTTCGGATGCAGGAATCATCGGGATAGTGAATTATACCCCCTGCGTGCTTTCGGTCCCCCCGAGTACCGCAGTAGAAAACGTGAGTCTGCTGACCGCATTGGAAACTCTTTCGGCGGTTTCTGAACAGGTTTAGCAGAAAAATCAAATTGAAACAAATTCCATTTATTATGGAAGAAAAATACAGCAAACGAGGTGTAAGATGAGCAGAGTCTACAATTTTTCCGCAGGTCCAAGCTGCCTGCCAGAGGAAGTCTTGAAGGAATGTGCCGCAGAGATGTTGGATTACAATGGAAGCGGACAGTCCGTAATGGAGATGAGCCACCGTTCAAAGGTCTATGAGGCAATCATTGAGGACGCAGAGGCGATGGTACGCAAGCTGATGAAGGTTCCTGAAAACTACAAGGTTCTCTTCGTTCAGGGAGGAGGCTCCACACAGTTCGCAATGGTAGCACAGAACCTCGGAATCCACACGGGAAAGGCAGCTTACATCGAAACAGGTGTGTGGGCGAAAAAGGCAGCCGCAGAAGCAAAGCACCTTGGACTCGACGTTGACGTGCTCGCATCCTCAAAGGACAAGGGATACTCATACATCCCCAAGGTTGAAAAGATTGAGGGTGATTACGACTACGCATACATCTGCTTCAACAACACAATCATGGGAACACACTACGAGTACATTCCCGACACAGGAAAGATTCCGCTCGTAGCCGATATCTCATCATGCGTTTTGAGCGAAGAGCTTGACGTTTCAAAATTCGGTCTCCTTTTCGCAGGAGCACAGAAGAACCTCGCACCCGCAGGAGTCACCCTCGTAATCATCCGCGAAGATTTGATTACAGAGACACCCCGCGCAGAGACTCCGACCATGATGATGTACAAGACCCACGCAGACAACGGATCCATGTACAACACACCGCCCTGCTACACAATCTACGTGCTTGGCAAAGTCCTTCACTGGATTGAAAAGAACGGAGGAGCCGCAGGAATCAACAAGCTCAATGTAGAAAAGGCAAACTACCTCTACGACTATCTGGACAAGTCTGATTTCTACCATGCGACCGCACAAAAGGGAAGCCGCTCACTGATGAACGTTCCCTTCCTCACAAAGTACTCAACCGGTGCAACCGATGAGGCAAGTCTCGCAAAGGAAAAGGAAATCAACGACAAGTTCGTAAAGGAAGCCGCAGCAGCAGGACTCGTGAACCTCAAGGGACACCGCCTGGTCGGAGGAATGAGAGCTTCAATCTACAACGCCATGACTTTGGACGGAGTAAAAGCCCTCGTCGCCTTTATGGAAAAATTTGCGAAAGAGAACGCATAGGAGAATCGAAATGTACAAAATTCAGACTTTAGATAGAATCAGCTCAAAGGGACTGGACAACTTTCCCCGCGACGACTATGAGATTGCAAGTGAAATTGTAAAACCGGACGCAATCCTTGTACGCAGCCACGATATGCTGAGCATGGAGCTTGACCCGTCAGTAAAAGCCATCGCACGCGCTGGAGCCGGAGTCAACAACATTCCGGTAAAGGATCTCGCGCAGAAAGGAATCGTCGTATTCAACACACCCGGAGCAAACGCAAATGCCGTAAAGGAACTTGTGATTATGTCACTCCTCCTTGCAAGCCGTCCGGTAATCGGTGCAAACAAATGGGTGGAGACACTCAAAGGAAAGGGAGCTGAGATTGCAGGTCTCGCAGAAAAAGGAAAGAAAGATTTCATCGGTTGCGAGCTCAAAGGAAAGACCCTCGGTGTAATCGGACTTGGAGCAATCGGAGCACAGGTCGCAAACACAGCAGTCTCACTCGGCATGAGCGTAATCGGTTACGATCCCTTCCTTTCAGTTGATGCGGCATGGAGTCTCAAGTCAGAGGTAAAGCACGCGGAGACTTTGGACAGCCTGTTCAGCAAATCGGATTACATCACCGTGCACGTTCCTGAAACTCCAGACACCAAGGGATTCATCAACGCAAATACAATCAAGAGCATGAAGGACGGAGTTCGAATCATCAACATCGCCCGCGGCGGACTCATAAACAACGAGGATGTTCTTGCAGCGCTCAAGACCGGAAAGGTTGCCTGCATGGTAACAGACTTTGCCGCTGACGAGCTTCTTGGAAATGACAAGGTGATTTGTATGCCGCACCTCGGAGCCTCAACACCAGAAGCAGAAGAGAACTGTGCGATCATGGCAGTAAAGGAGCTCAGAAACTTCCTTGAAAAGGGAGCCATCAAAAACAGCGTAAACTTCCCTGCCACCAAACTTGACACTCCTATTCCGACCGGTGGAACACGCCTGTGCATCAGCAACAAAAATGTGAGCGGCGTTGTCTCAAAATTCACATCCGTACTCGGCGACGCATCTTTGAACATCGCGAGCATCGTGAACCAGAGCCGCAACGACCTTGCATACAACCTGATTGACGTGGACGGAAAGGTGGACGAAGCAACTCTTGACGCGCTTTCAAAAATCGAGGGCGTAATCAACGTGCGTCCAATCTACGCATAAAATAATTCCGACTCAATTTTACTCCCGGAGGCCAGCAACAATCGGTTTCCGGGATTTTTTGATTTTCGTAAGGAGATCTTAACATGGAATACACAGAATCATCGGTGGTTTCGCTCATCTCGCACCTTCACACAATCACGGCGGATTTTACCAACGCACGTCTCGCAGGAAAGACAGGCATGGTTTCCTCACACGGCTTCATTCTTTATCTTCTTTCCACCGGTGAAAAACTCACGAAAAAAGAAATCGCGGAAAAAATCAACAGGGACAAATCCACGGTCACTGTCCTTATCCGAAAACTGATTGACGAAGGACTTGTAAAAGAGGAAGTAAACGCCGAGGATTCCCGCTCCAAACTGATTTCACTCACCGCAAAGGGGAAAAAATACAAATCCCTCACCTCCTCTATCTCAAGCGACTTGCTGAGCGTCTGCTACGAGGGATTTTCCGACGCAGAAAAAAAGACTCTCCTGAAGCTTCTCCAAAAAATGAATAAAAACGTCGAGACGAACTTAGGTATTAGGTATTAGAAATGAGTACTCTCCACTCTCCACTTTCAACTCTCCACTTTCAACTTTCCACTTTCCACTTTCAACTTTCCACTTTCCACTCGCTCCCCCCTCTTGACTTTAGTTTGAAATAAAACTATATTTATCTCAAGAGGAATAACAATGAAAAGACATTTCAAATTAATTGCGGGTCTCATTCTCGCACAGGCACTTATTTTTTCTGGATGCACAAAATCATCATCAAAACAGAAGGGAACATCAATCGCGGTTTTTGTACCGGGCATTATGGCGGACTCCCCCACTTACGCAAATCTTGCAAAAGGGGTTCAGGCAGGAGTTGACGAATTCAATGCAGGCATTAGCGACGAAAAGAAAAAGGTTGAGCTTTACATAATGGAAGCAGGAACAAATCAGGCAGAATGGGCCACAAAGATGACATCCCTCGCGGCAGACGGCTCCTACGACGTTATCATCTCATCCAATCCATCCATACCTGAACTTGCAAACGAGCTTTCAAAAAAATTCACGCAGCAGAGATTCGTCATCCTTGACGGAGCCTTGGAAGGAAACAAAAACATCGCTTGCGTGAGCTATGATCAGAAGGAGCAGACTTATCTTTCGGGCTATATCTCAGGCCTCATGTCAAAGACTCACCATGTCGCGGTCATTTCCGCCCAGGACTATCCGGTAATGAACAACATTCTCCATCCATATTATGCACGCGGTGCAGCCGATGCGGTCGCAGGAACCACATGCGAGTACAGGGTCGTGGGAAACTGGTACGACGCATCCAAGGGTGCAGAGCTTGCAGATTCCCTTTACTCAGCCGGTGTGGACGTAATCATGCCGATTTGCGGTGGAGCTTCGCAGGGTGTAATTTCTTCCGCCGTGGAGCATGGAATCTATCTTTCATACATTGACGAAAACTCCTTCCAAAAAGCACCCGGAACAGTAATCTCATCCTGCGCGACAAAACAGCAGAGAGCCGCAAAGGAAAGCACATTGGATTTCTTGAATGGAAAGACAAGCTGGGGAACCACAAAACTTGTAGGACTCAAAGAAGGCTACATTGAGTTCATCGAGGACGATCCGCTTTATGAGTCAACGGTTCCATCTGAAATCAGGGACAAGATGAAGTCTCTCGTCAAAGGACTTAGCGACGGTTCCATCTCTGTGCCGGCACTCTAACGGAACGTAAAAATGAATCTGGAGCTTTCGGGTCTTTGCAAAAGTTACGGAAAAAAGTCCGTGCTGGAAAATATTTCGCTCAGTTTCGAGGAGGGAAAAATCCATGCCCTGCTTGGTGAAAACGGTGCGGGAAAATCCACGCTTGCAAAAATCATCTCAGGACGTGAGACTCCGGATTCAGGCTCCGTAATTTTGGACGGAAAGAAAATCGCCGTCACATCTCCGACAATCGCATTGCAAAACGGAATTGCGGAAGTTCAGCAGCGTCCCTTGCTTTCCCCGTCTCTCAGCGGAAAGGAAAATCTTTTTCTATCAGGATTTAATTTTTCAAAAGACACAAAAAAATCAGGACTCAAAAAAATATTTTCATTTGTACCAGCCAAAATCCCGGGCAAGATTCTTTCGCTGCAAAAAAAATGGGCTCCGGATTTGAACCTGAACGCGCAGGTAAAAAACATGGGTGGCAACGGCCGCTTTTATCTTTCGCTGATTGCATCCCTTTTGAAATCCCCGCGTTTTTTGATTTTGGATGAGCCTTCCGCATTTTTGGATCCCGACGAGCGGAAATCACTTTATGAAAAACTCCGCGAATTTGTTGGTGAAAAAAAATCCATCCTGGTGATTACGCATAACAGAGCCGAGACACTGCACTACGCCGACACAATCACTCTGCTTGATGACGGAAAAGTTTACGCAAGACTCAACTCGCCGGATGAGTTCAAGGATTTTTCATTCGGAGGATTCAAAAGCACATCAAACAAAAACTCTTCATCATCCGAAAAAAAAGAGTCCGCAATCAGTGTCGGGACATCGGACACACTTTGCCTTTCTTTTACGCACGCAAGTTTCAAGCCACACGACAGCGCGGCACTTTTCGACGCAAGCTTTGAAGTGCATTATGGAAAAATCAGCGCGGTGACAGGAATCAAGGAAGCGGCGATGGACACACTTGAAAATCTTGTTACGGGCATGGCAGGGTCGGGAGCAAAAGGAAGCGTGGTTTTCAGGACAAAGGACTCGGACAGATTTGAAATGGATTTGAAAAAAGGCAGATACGGAATTTCATTTTTAAGAAAACACAATGCGGCAATCATTCCGTCGGACAAAACATTCAGGGCATCGAACCCAAATCTGAGCGTGGAGCAAATGCTTTCCGTAAACGAAACGTCGCGACTGAAAAAAGAAGAAAGACAAACCGCACTGAAAAAAATAATCAATGATGCCGGAATCAATGCGGAACTAAGCGACCCTTGCTCAAGTTTAAGCGGAGGCATGTTGCAGCGTCTCGTTCTTTCCCGTGAGCTTTCAAGAAATCCCGACCTGATAATTTTTTGCAATCCGATGCAGGCTCTTGATCTTGAGTCGCAGGGAAGACTTGCCTCGAAGATACGGTCTCTTTCGGAAGAAGGAAAAGCGGTTCTCATAATCGGTGCCGAGGATTTTCCTCTCTCTTTCTGCCACAAGGTTTACTCGCTTGAGGGTGGAATCATTTCTCTTTCATATTCAAGGGAGGACGGAAATTGAAAAAGTTTTTTCTCTCGCTTTTGCCGTTCATTTTCGGAACCGCCATCTGCATACTGATTGTAATTCTTTTCGCGTCACGTCCGTCTGAATCCCTAAGGATTCTTTTTACCGGAAATTTCACGAGCACATATTATTTCGGCTCCATGCTGAACACGGCATCCTTTTTGATGATTGCGGGAGCGGGCGCGGCATTTTCCATACGCGGAGGAAACATGAACTTGGGCGGTGAAGGACAAGTTTACCTCGGAGGATTCATCGCAGGTCTTGTTCTCTCATCCTCATGGACAGTCCCACCATTCATCCAGTTCTGCACGGCACTTTTACTCTGCGTCGCATCGGGAATTGTAGCGGCATCGGTTTCGGCACTGCTCAAAGAAATGCGTAATGCGGAGGTTCTTCTCACAAGTTTTTTACTGAGCGCGGCACTCATCCCAATAATCGACTCGCTGATTACGGCAATCAATGGAAAATCAGGACAGAACCTTCTCGCACTTCCCTACATCAACGAGGGATTCTGCATGAAAGCAATTTTGCCGCCGTCATCTCTGAACATGAGTTTTTTCATCGCTGTTTTTATCTGCATCATTCTCGCACTGATTCTTGAAAAAACATCCTCGGGAAGAAAAATCGCAATCTGGGGGAAGGCACCTCTTTTCGCACAATACTCAGGTTACTCATCAAAGGCGAATTCTTTTTTCAGTCTCGCGGTCTCAGGAGGACTCCACGCGCTCACAGGATTTTTTGCGGTATGCGGAACTTACTTCACCTGCCACAAGGGATTCTATGCCGGCATGGGATGGAACGCACTCAGCACGGCACTCATCGCACAGTCAAATCCGCTACTGGTCATTCCGGTATCTCTCGCGCTCGCATGGCTCTACACATCTGCGGACAGAATCGGTCTCACACAGGGATTCGCATTTGACATAAGCGCAATCCTCCAGGGATTCATTCTTTTCGCCATTTCGGTTCCTGTCGTAATCAGTTCCGTAAAAAAATCAGGAGGCAAAAAATGAACGCGGCTTTTTCCATCCTTTCAATTATGGCTCCACTTTTGCTTCTGACCCTCGGCGCACTCGTAAGCGAATACGGCGGACGGCTTGCTATGTTCATGGAGCACATCATAAATTTCTCGGCATTTCTCTGCTACACTTTTTCGCTTCTTACAGGTTCGGTCGTGCTCGGAGTTTTTCTTTCCATGCTGATTTCCACTCTCTCGGTATTTTTGCTGGAGCGGATTTCCTCACGGCTCAAGGCGAATATGTTTTTGGTATCTCTTTCCATGAACCTTTTGTTCCAGGCTTCATCCACATTTCTTTCAGTCCTGATTTTCAAAACAAGGGGCGTGCTCTACTCAAGCGATTTTTCATTTTCAGTGACGAGTGCAAAAATCATCACAAGCACTTTCTGCATTGCATTTTCACTTCTGATAATCTTCATGCTGAAAAAAACTTCGCTCGGTCTTTGCCTCAGGATTTGTGGTTCGGATTCGGAAGTGCTCAGTTCACAGGGAAGAAACCCGGAAAAATACAAAAGTCTCTCGTGGATCATCGCGGCACTGGCGGCATCCTTTTGCGGATGTACCTATTGCATAAGGCTCTCGTCCTTTGTTCCGGGCATGTCGGGAGGAAGAGGATGGACAGCACTGGCGGCAGTTTTTTTGGGAAGAAAGCATCCCTCGCTCGCGGTGGTAGCATCAGCAGTTTTCGCAGTCTCGGAATATTGCAGCTCGAACATCCAGAACATCGCAGTCTTCTCGGAGATTCCTTCATCCATTCTGCTCGCGCTTCCTTATCTGGTCTCCCTGCTTTTGATTTTGATTATGCCGCAAAAAAAAGCGACACCCTAATTCAATGGAACCAGAACATCGCTTTTATTCTTCAGGTTTGTTTTGCCTAGTTAATAGAATGGATCATTGTGATGAGAGAAGAGTCTCGGTGCGGAGCCTTCATGTCCTCCTTGATTGAATCCTTCTCGGCTTTTGCTGCGGATGCTGTGGCCGGAGTTCCCTTGGCATCGGCGGCGGGTCTTGTATCAGTCACGGCATTTCCCGCTGCGGATGCTGAGTCGGAAAGCTGGATCAGAATCAGGTTGTCGCCCACGTTCAGGTTGTCGTAGAATCCCTTTTTCTTGTAGGTTCCCTCGCAGATTTCCTCATCAACCTTCGTTACCGTGTAAGTACCGAGAATGTCGCTTTCGTTATAGTAAACTCCAGCACCTGTGTCTGCCGTAATCACGCGGTCCTTTTTCACAACATCAAAAACAGCGCCCTTCACAACTCCGTCGCTCTTTCCGAGGTCCGCCATTACGAGGCTTGCGGAATTGTAGAGAACTTTGCCGCGAATCGGGAGGATGTCAAGCACAGCCTGGCGCAATCTTCTTGTGGAGCGGGCCACACGGTCATTTCCTGTGCGGTACACTTTGATGTCGGTCGTCTTTGTTCCGGTCCTTGCAGAATACATTGAAGCATTGAGCGAGAAGGAGCGGTCGGTCTCATCCACGGAAATAATCAGGAAGTAGTCGCGTCCTGTTGTGCGAGCCAAGCGGTATGCCTCAGCGAATCCCTCAACGCCGTCTGATTTTACGTCAACCGTCGTCACCGCCACACCGTTGAAAAGATCACGAACTGCATTTGCCACAATCTCCTCAGCGTCGGAATGAATGAGCTGAACCGGTGCACGCTGGAAATAAACGCCGAGCTTCCATCTTGATTTGTCCAGATAGAATGGGTCCAGATTGTATTTGTGCGCGAGGTTGTTCCTGAGCATGCTCTCAAGTCCCTCGATCGTGTCGTCATTTTTTCTGAGCTGCGCGCTCTGTTTTTCCGAGGCTTTTCTTCCTGAGCGTGAATTTGAATACGAGGAATTGTCCTTTATGAATTTGAGCTGATGAAGATAAAGCTCGTTGAATCCGTCTCTCTGAAGCATGTTCGCAAAAGACTGTCTTGCGCTTGAGTTAAGAGGATCGATCGCAAGTGCCTTCTGATATTCGTAACGCTCGCTGGGTCCGTCATAGGCACGCTTGAAATCCGTCGCCTTGGAAACATGGAATTTTGCCCATCCGGGTCTGCGTGTGTCCTCAATGTCAAGGGTGTCGTTCACAAGCTGCTCAAGTGCGAGCCTCATTATCTCATCAAGCGGATCGATTGAAAGACCCGTGTTGAAAGTCTCAATGGCATCCTCATACTGACCGAGCCTCTGCTCAGAGAGTCCCTTCAAGTACCATGCCACCGGAAGATTTCTGTTGCGTCCGATGCGGAAATCACAGATGTCAATTACGTCGGCATAGCGTCCCTGAGAGAAAAGGATGTCTGCAAGAAGCTCATAGGCCTTGTCGTAATCACCCTTAATCTGAACCGCGCTCCTCGCCCTCTTTTCAGCGACCTTGATGTCACCACGTTTTGCGGCAAGATATGAGGCAAGATAATGCACCTCGGCCTCTCCGCTGTGATACTCAAGTGCCTGATTCACATATCTTTCGGCGGCCGTGTTATTTCCCTGATCCGCGGCAACCAGTGCGAGACTCAAAAGTGCCTTGCGGTTGGTCGTGTCCCTCTTCAAGGCATCCAGATAGCGTTTTTCAGCCGATGAGGTCTTTCCGCCATAAAGGTCAATCTCCGCAAGTCCGAAGCGTGCGTTCACATCATTGGGATATTTTGCGAGGACACCGTTGAAAACCACCCGGGCTTCCTCAATGCGGCCAAGGGAAATCAGCGACATGCCCTTGAGATTCTGGATTTCACTGAGATTGCGCGAATAAGTTGCGGCTGTGTCGGCATATTTTACGGCAAGGTCGTATTCTCCGAGGTGGAAAGTACACAGCGCGAGATTGTACCAGGCATCTCCATACTGGGGATTGATCTGCAGGGCTTCCCTGTATGATTCTATGGCTGAATAGTAATCTTCCCTCTGCTGGAACTGATAGGCCCTGTTATAAAGCGAAAGAGCCGTCTTTGACTCCGCACCGGCCCCAAGAGCCATGCACAAAACAAAGGTAACAGCCATAAGCCGTCTAAGTACGTTTTTCATATTTTCCTCCCAAAGAAATATTCCCATCTCAAAACTGTCTCTAAGAAAATCGGGTTATTCCCCCTTATTAGAGTTTCGTAAGATTATCTTGATAACATTAACTTTATGTCCTTCCATGTCCTGAACAATAAAATCGTAGTCCTTCCAAGAGACTTTTTCGAACTTCACGGGTATTTTGCCGAAAAGGTCGAACACAAATCCGCCGAGGGTGTCAAAATCCTCAGTGGGGAAAGAAGCCGATATGGTCTCGTTCAGGTCGTCCAATGACACGCGAGCGTCGCAAATCCAGATGTTGTCGCCCATTGGAAGGATATCCTCACGCTCGTTGTCGAACTCATCCTGAATGTCACCCACAATCTGTTCTATTATATCCTCCATGCACACGATTCCGCTCACTCCGCCATACTCATCGATCGCAATGGCAATGTGCACGTGTTTTCTCTTGAACTCCCTGAGCAGACTGTCGATGTGCTTGCTCTCCGGCACAAAATATGCCTTCCTGATGATTTTCGCAAGGTCAATCACCTGTCCCTGTGCAAACGCGGCAATCAGGTCCTTGACGTAAAGCACGCCGACCACATTGTCGATGGAGCCGGAGTACACCGGGAAACGCGAATGTCCGCTCTCGGTAATCCTCAGAAGCAGCTCCTCCCTCGGGGTGTCCATGGAAATAAAATCCACGTCGATTCGGGGAACCATGACTTCCTTTACGGTGGTAACGGCAAGGTCCTCAACGCCCTGAATCATGTCATTTTTTTCCTCCGCCAGAAGCTCCTGTTGCGAAGGCCCGTCCCCTGCCCCGGAAGACGAGGCATCCGATTTTTTCTCCTTTTTCTTTCCAAATCCAAATAAACCCATATTCTCAAACCTATCTATTTTATTAATTAAACTTAAATTCTAAACCAGAACGTCATCTGAAAATCTTTTCATTAAATCAGCCTGAATCTTAAGCATCTCACAAGTCGGCTCAACACCGGCCTCAACATGCTCCTCTCCGTGATCCATGCCGTGAAGATGGAGCAGACCGTGAATCAAAAGGCGTTTCAGCTCCTCGTTTTCCGGAACATTGAAATACTCTGCATTTTTCGGCAAGGTTTCAACACTCAAAGCGATGTCGCCCATTGTCTGCCATTCAGTTCCGTCATCGTCCTCGTAAACACCATCGCTTTCAAAACTTAAAACATCTGTGGGAGCGTCAATGTTACGATAATTTCTGTTCAATTCCTGAATAAAAGCGTCTCCGCACAAAAGGACGGAAATCTCCTCGCCGTTCCAGTCCATAGCATCCATGACTTTCTGCATGAATGGCTCCACCTTGTCGGACCAAGCCACGTCCCCGGCCCCGTCTCCAAGGCTAACGAGTATTCTATTTGCCATCCCGTTTCACCTCTTTTTTCTTTTCTCTCGCCGGTTTCTTTTTTGCGGCGGTGGTCTCGGATTTTTTCGCGGATTTCGCATCGCCCTTTGACTCTGCCGGCTGTTTTTCCTCCGTGGTCTGAGGCTTTTCTTCCGCGCCCTGTTTTTCTTCGCTGGCCTGCTTTTGTTCGGCGGCAATCTGGCTCGGATACTTTGTCCTTCGGTGGAAGCTCGCCCAGATTGTGTCAAGGAAGGACTGCTGAATCACGTTGAGGTCCTTGAACGAAAGATTACATTTCGCCATCTGATTGTCATCTATCTTGTGCTTGATCAGCTCGGAAATCTTCACTTCAATGGCGGAGTATGAGCAGGACTCCCAGCTTTTTGAGGCGGCCTGAACCGTATCCGCAAGCATGAGGATGGCACTTTCCTTTGATGAGGGGCGGCAATCGTCATAGCGGAAATCCACGTCCGAAAGAACCAGATTCTTTGCCTCGTTCTCGGCTTCCTCCTTGGATTTTCCGGCTGCCAGACAGTCCTCCACAATCTTTGCCCTCTGCTCGTCCTGAGCCTTTTTGTAGAACCACTCGATGACCTGATTTCCATGATGCTCACTTATCAACGTGATTACGGACTTGGGAAGATACTCCTTTTTCGCCATCTCCACGCCGCGTCTTACGTGTCCCTTGATGATGGTGAATGAGAGGCTCGCCTTAAGATTGTCATGCCGGTTCTCGCCGTTCTGATTTTCGGTAAAATACTCCGGATTCTCAATCTTACCGATGTCGTGGTAAAGTCCAGCGACCTTCGCAAGCCTTGAGTTTAGTCCCAGACTGCGGCATGCTCCCTCGGCAAGTTCAGCGACCGCCTCCGAATGTGCGAAAGTACCGGGTGCGTCCCTTCTCATGCGCTCAAAAATCTTCGCGTTCGTGTTGTCCAAATCCGTAAGACGGAAAACGGAGCTTGTGTTCATCAGAAGCTCAAGGGGAGTAATCACACCCATGCAGAGAAGGCCGGAGATAAATCCGTTGAAAGCAGCGAACAGAGAGAGCTTCCAGATTTCATTAATCGGCGTGTTGTAGATGATTGCGATGATCAGGCAGGAAAGCAGGTCCGCAACCGACACTTCTATGGAGACGAGCACCATCCGGTTTCTGTCCGAGACACCGATCACGAGCCTTGTCGCAAGCACGGAGGACGCGAGCATGTAGATCGGGATGAAAAATTTGTAACCACAGGCATCCATGGCGGCAAGCGATATAATGAAGGACAGGTAGAGCGAATTCTCGAACCCGAAGATGATTGTGGTGAGCATTATGCAGAGAGTGACCGGGAGAATCAGCAGGAACTGAACCTGATTTATGTTAAGGAATGCGGGAAGCACCGAGCAGAATCCGTAAATCAGCACCAGGCTTATGCAATCCAAAAGCAGCATCTGAAGATAGGGCTCCTTGTCCGGACCGAGCGCGTTCAAAAGCATCCGTCCCCTTTCCTCCCTCGTGATGAGCGAAAAGAGGAAGTAAAAAAGCATGGTGACAAGGAAAAGATAAAGCAGCGAGCTCAAGAATGTGCGGTAGTCAATGTACAGCGGGGAAGCGGCCATCTTTTGCAGCTTGTAATATGCCTCGGTGGTCACGGGAAATCCCTTCCTGATTATCTCCTCGTTTTTCTGCACCTCAGCGGACTCCACGGGCCCTCCGATTGTCGCGGGGAGAGACACTTTCGCTATGATTGTCGCATCGGCAATCTGTCCCACCTCATAATCAATGACGGAATGGGACGCGACGGTACCGCTGGACGCAATACGCACGAACGCAAATCCGGCGCAAACAAGGAAAGTAAGCACGCAGGACCATAGGCGAATGGAATTTTTGGAAAAATACCTTCTTACGGCTTCCCTGCGGATTCTTTTCCGAGCCCTGTTTTTTTCTTTCTCGTTATCATTCTGACTCATTTTCGTATGCCTGTATAATTCTCCTGACCAGACCGTTTCTCACAACGTCACCGGAAGAAAGCTGCTTTATCGCAATCCCCTCCACGTTCTTGAGAAGTCCCAGCGCATGAGAGAGTCCCGAAGGTGTTTTTTTCGGGAGATCAATCTGTGTTAAATCGCCGGTCACAAAGACCTTTGAACCTTCACCCATGCGAGTAAGGAACATCTTCATCTGCTCCCTCGTGGTGTTCTGGGCCTCATCCAGAATAATCACGCTGTCGCTAAGGGTTCTTCCCCTCATGTACGCAAGAGGAGCCACCTCAACCACGGATGACTCAGTCAATCTTCTGACCGCATCCCTGGGAAGCACGGCGTTCATAGCGTCAAAAAGGGGTCTTATGTATGGATTAATTTTCTCTTCAAGTGCACCCGGCAGATAACCAAGGCTTTCTCCAGCCTCAACCACCGGACGTGTCAAAATCAGGGTGTTTTTCTCATGGCTCAGAACAAGCCTCAGTGCCTCAGATACGGCAAGGAAGGTTTTCCCGCACCCCGCAGGTCCCTCCGCAAAAACGAGGTCGCTCGCCCTCATCATTTTAACAAGCTCGGCCTGTCCCCTGCTCCTTGGATAGACCTTCCTGATTCCGCCCGGAACCGTGATGGAGCAGCTGTCAAAAAGAGCCCGGTCCTCAGCCGAAGTGCATTTTCTCATGCCTCCCGACTGCAAAATGGAGCGCAACAAATCTCCGTCGGTAAGATTGGAACTTCCGTCCTGTATCTCGTCAAGGAAACGCCCGATTATGAAATTAAAACGCTGGCATGTCTCCTCGTCCTCGGAATCCACGGAAAGCTCATTTCCGCGCGCAAAAACACTCACGCCCAGAAATGACTCAATGAGTTTCAAATTTATGTCGTTGGTTCCGCAAATACGCTGCAAGGCATCCGTACCGGGAACTATAATAGTGAATGCAGACACTTTATAAAATCAGACCAACAAAAAACACTCCCCGCCTCCATATTCGGGAAAAAAGCAGGGAGCCGCATTTTTATCTTTCAATTTCAAAAGAATCGAGTGCCTGATCCTCATCCACATCCATCACAAGATTGCCCTCATCGTCAAGGTCAATTGAGATAAGAGGTGTGTCCTCGTCCTCAGTCTCAGGTACAATTACGACTGAGCTTACTTCAGCGACTTCTGCATCGCTCTCGGAATCCTCGTCCTCAGACTCAACGGCGGGAAGCTCGTCATCGGCATCCTCGCTTTCAGTCTCATCGGCATTTCCGGCCAGGAAATCATCATCGGCATTGCGGACAATGCGGAATCCGAGATCCACGCCACGGAGCTCCGGCACTGAGCTTGCACGGTTGGCATTGCGGCAGAAAACGGCATCACTCTTGATTGATCCACCGCGTCTCATCTTGCGTCCGGTGACATCAGCATCGGCTCCCTTCGGATTTGAGTTGTCTACCGTGTGATAGTTTCCGTACCAGTCCCATACCCATTCCCAGACGTTTCCGCTCATGTCGTAAAGTCCGAGGGCATTCGGAAGCTTGCCGGCCACATCGTGGGTCTCTCCGTCGGGTGTGTCAGCGTTCCATGCAACGTCGGTAATCACGTCGCTTCCGCTGTAAATGGGATCTTCCTCTTCCTTGATTCCGCCCTTAGCCGCAAATTCCCACTCCGCTTCCGTGGGCAAACGGTATCCGTCGGCGTCTTCATTCCATGTGATTGAATTCCAGCGCGCCTTGTCCTCATCCTTTGCGTCAATGCGGGGAATGTCGCCCCACTCATCAGGATTCGTGCTTCCGTCAAGGCTGTAAACCGGCACATATCCGGCGAGCATACTGAGCTTGTTGCAGAAAACAACCGCGTCATACCAGCTCACTTCCTCCACAGGTCTGTCAGCGCCCCTGAAGCGTGAGAAGTTCACTTCCATGACAGCCTTGTACTGGCTCTGTGTCACTTCCGTGCTCAGCATATAAAAATCATCAAGAGAAACCTCATGCACCGGGGTCTCGTTTGTCTCGTTACCAAAGCTACCCATGCTGAACGTGGAACCTTCCACAGCAACCATATCAGCCTCAATAGAAGCAACAATATCGGAATCCTGGGCAAAAGCCGCTCCAGCAAGCAAGAATCCTCCGGTCAATGCCGCTAAAAGTTTAATCTTCACAATATTCCTCCATTAGAAAAAACAGACTTACAGACAGCCTATTTTAATCAATTATATCACTACTGTGTTTTTTTTTCAACGATTTTTTGGAAATGCGACTATATCGGACCGCACGCTACCTGACCTGAGAAAAAAGCTCGGACATCTCGTCTCTCCAAGGGGCCCTTCCCTCGCGGCTTTCCCACTCGATGATTTTCCTGATGGTAAAGTGCCTTACGTCGCGGATGTTCGGATAGTTCAGCACACCGAAGCGTCCCTGCCCGATGTAGGCAATCTTGTCGCCCTCACCCAGAGTCTCGTTGTCCGAAACGATGTCCATGGCGCACTCAAAATGAATGGGCACACCGTCCCCGTGATCGGGAAGAGCCGTCGCCAAATCCATGATGACCTTGCCGCACCTTGGGCATACGGGCTGATTCTGTGACTTGAACGCACGGATTGCCTCATCCTCAGCGGCCATCTGCTCCACCGAAACCGACGAGCGACCCCTGAACTGACCCTTTTTTGACCTGCCGCCGTTGTTATCCTCACGACGCCTGTTATTTCCACCGGCATTACGCCGCTTTGAATTTCTGTCTCTTTTCATACTAAAATAATACTACAATTGAATATAAAAATCTAGTGGAAAGCGGAAAACAGAAAGTTTTAGTTTTCATCTCTCCACTTTCAACTTTCATCTTCCTTGAGCCATCCCATCTCAATTCCGCGACGGATGTTCGCCTCGACCCACGGCCAGATTGCGGGCATCCACTTTTTGATGATGTCCATCCTCCGAAGCACCGAGGATTTTTTCACCGAATGTTCAACCCATGTGTGCCCCTGAGTCAGCGTGTTGTGGAAAAAAGGCTGGAGCACGTCCATGCAGGCTGCGAAACGGCTGTCGGGGGTGGAGCGGGAGTCAAATTCTTCCCACAGACCGCGGATTTCGTTTCCCTGGTCGGAAGGAAGCATGGCAAAAAGCTTGTCGGCGGATTTCCGTTCCCTCTCCTCCTTCGAGAGATTTCCCACGCTGTCGTAGGCGAAAGTGTCACCCGCGTAGATTTCAATCAAATCATGCACGGTCAGCATACGGACGGCACGCCCCAAATCAGCGTTCTCCACGAAATGCTCCTGCAGGACCTGAGCCATAACGGCGATGTGCCAGGAATGTTCCGCGTCATTTTCACGCCGGGATTGGTCCAAGAGGACTGTCTGCCGCAAAATGTGAGTCATTTTGTCAATCTCCGCGACAAAGCGCATCTGTGAGTCAAAACGCTCTATGCCGCTCGGAAGATACGACCCGAAGGGATTTTCATTGATTTTGATTTCCATGATTATATTATAGAAGATTTTTGCTTGGTTGGCAAGGAACAATCAACCTGCAGCCATTGCAAATTTGGAGGCGAAACAACAGCTGCAGGCAATTGCGGAAAAGGCTAGAGTGATTTTCTATGATTCTCGTTCAGGGACTCATAGAAACATTCTGAAAAATACTTTGAGAAATCAAGGAATGCCCTTGTACCGGGATTTTTCCTCAGAAACACACGGTCCTCATCAGAAAGCCCAGTATAATAGAAGTAATTCGTCGTCAGATCCTTGGTCATCTGGAACGCCGGCGGATTCACTCCCTTGATTTTAAGCATGAAATAGAATTCCATGCAGTTCAGCACAGCCTCGCGATAGGGGCGGTACTCCTCTCTCATAATCGATAACTTTTTTTTCATAAACTTTCCTTTATGACGCGAACATTTTAGGCAATCGGTTGCCTTGATGTCCATACTTTTTTTATACCACACGATTTAAAAAAAAGCAAGCATTTTTTCTCGTGCAGGGCAAATTTTTTTCCCTAATTTTACAATCGGTAGATGGCCAAGGGTTCTAAAGAAGCATTTTTAAGGATTACTCCTCCGAAGTATCCTCTCCGTTGCTGATTTTCATCGCGTCCAAAAAGCCCAGTTTGTAGATTGTGGTCCTGTTGCGTCCGTGCTGCTTGGAATAATAAAGGGCCTTGTCCGCCTTCTTGAAAATGTAGCTCGGGGTAACGCCGCGGATGTCATGGATAAGGCAGCCTCCCACGCTTATGGTGATGCTCAGCTTCTGGTCCTTTTCGTAAAGAACAATCTCGCTCACTGCAAGACGGATGCGCTCCGCTATGGTCCAAAGGCTGTCCTCGTCACATTCGGTAAGCAGGATGGAAAATTCCTCGCCGCCGAACCTTGCCACACAGTCATTTTCCCGCACGATGTTTTTCAGGGTATCCGCAAGAGCCAGAAGCACCTTGTCCCCGCACAAATGTCCGTAAGTGTCGTTGAAATGCTTGAAAAAATCTATGTCGATTATGAGCATCCCGGAAAGACGGTTGTAACGCCGCAGGTTGCTGATTGCCTCCTCCATCCTCGTGATGAAAAAATCGTAGGTAAAAAGCCCGGTCTTTGGCTCGGTAATGCTGATTTCGTAATGCAGGCCGTTTTGCATAGTGACCGCGAGCACGGAAAACATCCTGTGTATATAGAACATTTCATTCGCAGAAAAGGAGCCGCCTCCGTTTTTCTCGCTTATGTAGATGATTGCATAGACACCGCCGATTCCAAGAAGAGGAATCACAAGCTTGGGCTTCAGCTTTAAAAAATCATCCGAAAAAGTGTTCTCGGGCAGCGCATGAACCAGATTGTCGAAGGGAACCGCATATCCGTTCACCGTCGTGTTCGCGAGATTGTCAAAATATTCTTCCAGGACATAGAAATACTTGGGATCCAGCGTTTTGTTCACTTTCTGCAGGTTTGAATAGTAAAACTGACGCAGACCGTTTTTGCGCGGTGGTTTTACCATAAAAACAAGGGTCTCCGGGATAAAATAGTCATTCAGCTTGCTGATTAAAAAATCAACCATTGAATCGACCCGCGTATAAGAGACCAGCTGGGAAATGTCCGCTATGGCACGGTTCAGTTCCCTGGACTCGTTCTTCAGATCCTCAATCCTAAACCAAAGGGCTGCCTCACTGAGGGTAACTTTCTTGTCATCATCATTCCGTTCTTTTTCATTCACGGCTCCATTATATCACACTTTTTCCAATTTTTAAAGGGGGGAATCCGCATTTTCCACCTTGTTACTGTGGATTTAGCTAAGTGCCCCACGCACCGGCGGCCTGTGAGGTAAAAAATCTTGAAAAGGTGCAGCTTTTCCCAAAGGCAAGGGCGGCCATAAAATATCTTGTCAAGGACAACCGCTATGACTGCCCAAGGCTGTCCTTACATTTTCACAGACCCATGATTTTGAGAAAACTGACCGCATAAAAAGGGATATACTCACGCTTTACAGAAATGACATTCAGAAATACGCTGGAAAAGACGTGGAAAAAGTGACCGCAATTTTCGATGAGATTCCTTCCCGGTTGCAGAATCACGACAAAGTTTTCAGATTTACCGATTTGGAAGAAGAAGCAAGGTTCCGCGGATATGAGGATGCCTTTTTCTGGCTCAAGGATTCCGGGGTGATGGTTCCGTGCTACAATACAACCGAGCCTTCCGTCGGCTTAAAGATGAACAAAGAGCGCACAACGATGAAATGCTTTATGGCCGACACGGGTCTGCTGATAAGCCACACATTTGATGAGAATGGAATTATGAGAGAGGAAATCTACAAAAAAATAATGCTCGACAAGCTTGCCGTCAATTTTGGAAACATCATGGAAAACATTGTCGCCCAGATGCTTACGGCAAACGGACATGCGCTGTATTTTTACACAAATTCAAGCCGAGAGGATGCAAGCTCCAGAATGGAAATAGATTTCCTTGTCTCAAAAACAACGGTGACAAACAAGCACAATATTTTCCCGCTGGAAATAAAAACCGGCAAGAACTATACGATGAGCTCTCTGAGGAAATTCATCAGAAAATTCCCCAACCAACTTTGCGAGCCGTTTGTTTTTCACGAAGGTGAGTTCAAGGTAGAGGACGGAATAACATTCATGCCGCTTTTTATGCTGGCCGGCCTGTGAGGTAAAAATCCACCGCAAATCACTGTAACAAAATACCACAAATCACTGTAACAAAATACCACAAATCACTTGAATTTCAGAGAAAAATCCCTCGCATGGAGGCGTGCCTCAGGGGGTAGGAGCAGAATCTTTTTCTGGTACTTGATTTTTTTACGACACTGTATTATATTTTAATTAGATAGTCCAACAAAATGCGCTTAAATGGACTTCGCACTTGTGCGAAAAACGGACGGCGCCCGTTTCTATCTGTTAAGGCCGCTCACTTTGGCATTCCCAGAGGAGCGGTTTTTTACCAATTGCATTGTCAATTTCTACTCCAATTCTCAACCTGATTTTACCTTCCTGTCTCTTTATAACTCCTGCAATCTCAGAAGGGATTTCCCCAAAATCAAGGCTTCCATTTTTTGTGAGAACAAATTCACCGATGTGCTGAACTTGAGGGGTAACTGTATCTTCCATAACTTTCCTTTTATAAAGATACAAAAAAATATTTTCAAAGGCAACAATTTTTATGTGTCCGTCGAGAGGACGGAGTCTTTGTGATTCCGCTGGCGTGCCTCAGGGGGTAGCATGGAGGGGGGAACAGCCTTGAATTAGGTAAGAGCTTCATCCATAAAGCTACGACGGGAGTTGCCATCAGGAACAAGTTTCATGACCCTCGAAGAACTATATTGATTGAGCCTGTAACTGTCTGATAACCTGGCGCCGAAATTGTATAGCTAAGGGAATGATTTGTAGTACCCATTGGCTCTGGATATGAGCTCTGTCCTGTGAATTGTGCTGGGGTCAGGGTGAACCTTCTTCCTGTTCCTGTTAGTGTTCCGCTTCCGCATGAAATGCTCCAGCTTATAGTACAGCCGGATGGAATGATAACGTCGTTAGCCAAGCCTATTGTAAATGACTTTGGCCAGTCCTCAGCGCTCAATACTGCAAACTCTGTTGGTCCAGCGGAGTATTGCCCGGGAGGCAAGGTAGTAGTAACATCCGTTATTCCCGACGTAATAGAAGTATCAAATGTCTTCGGGGCCGCAAAATTAATCGTTGTTGGTGTAGTAGTTACTGTGTTACAACCAGTAAGACTTACTTCACATGTGAGCGACAGAGTCTCGCTGCCGGTTGGAACACCTGTAGAGTTCCGCAACGTACTTATGCTAGGTGTAATTTCTCTTCCTGTGCCAACATTTCTTGTTGTTGTTGTGCCAACCTTCCATGTGTATGAAACTCCGTCTGGAATAGAACTTCCACTCGTTACAGGTTCAGCCTTAAACTTGAAGGTTTTTGTTGTATCGCTCGTTCCAACATAATATGCCCCGCTTAAATCAGTGGGAAGCGACGGAGGCGTCACTAAGGTTATCTTCATGGCAGGAATCGTGAGCTTGTAAACCTTTATTGTCTTTGGTACATCCTGAGACTGAGTGCCGGACGGGAGCTCTACCCTACAAAGAACATCGAAGCTTGTTGGCGAGGTTTTAACCTTTGCTATGACATCGCTTGTAAGCCCCATTGCAACCGGTGTAATGCTGACAGAGCTTCCTTTCTGAGTCGCACCCGTGAGCGAAATATCGTTAACTGTCCAGTGGAACTTTGTTCCTGTCGGGAATTGGCTTGCTGTTTTTACCGCAAAGGTAAAAGGATCGGAAAGATTGGTGAGCGCGTAGGGGTTTGTGCCGCCGTTCGCAGTATTTGTGTTTCTGCTGGTCGGTGGAGTCACGTCTATTTCAATCTTGTATACATTTACGGTCACTGATGCAAGAGTAATATTCATTCCGTTTAAATTTACTACACAGGTAACGGTTGAGGAACCACTTTCGGTAGGTACTATCGTGCGACTTAATCCAAATCCTCCAGATTGTATTACAGCAGCTGTTCCGGTTGAGTTCCATTCAGGGGAATTAAAGGTAGGCGCGGAACGTCCGGATGGAGGAGTAATGGTTACACCAAGCGTAGTATTTGAACCACCAACAAAGAGGTCTATTTGATTGCCTCCGCTGACAGTAACCTCGTGCACATAAATAGTTGTTTCAGCACTTACGATCTTTCCACCATGCGAGGCACTTACGGTAACTGTAGTACTCCCCTTTGTCAATGCGTTTATGGCTCCAGTGGTACTGTTTATAGTTGCGACGCTGTTGTTTCCAATTCCCCAGGTATATGTGGGGGTTGAGGGGAAGCCCAGTGCCACCACCTCAGGGCATATTCCGTTCTGCCCTTTAAGGAAATCTTGTGGCGAAGATGAGCCATATTCCAAACTAAGCACCCGCACTGTCTTTTGCTGTGTGACTACCCTTCCGTCCGCGAGGGCTGCATTCACCGTAACAGTAGACACACCTCCAGAAGATGCCGTAACAGTCGCAGTGCTGGTATTTTGCGGTCCAGAAGTAACCGTCACAACGCCATTTGAAGCAGCTGTCCACACGCAGGAGCTTATGGTTCCCTCATCCACGCTTGCGGTCAGGGTTGTGGTGTTTTCACCTGTACTCAATGTAAGCACGTCGTTTCCGCTGACGGTAAGCTCCACAGGAGGCACAATGGTGGAGGCGGTAACTGTTCTTGAGCTGAGTCCGTCATCATCCTCCAGACGTATGCTCCAATTAATGTCGTCCCCAGTTTCAGCAACTCGTCCGGTATTATAGTAAAAAGCCGTGTAATCGCCCGGAGCCGTAGCATTGAAACTCGCGTTGTTTCCTACAGGGGCAAGAGTACCAGACGGTGCTGGAGATGAGGCAGCTGCAAGTTCCGTCGCGGTTCCTGTGGCAATGTCTGAGCCGTTTATAAAAAGCGTGTGCGTGTCGTTCTGGTGACGGGTAGACCCCAGTTCCGTTGTGGGAAGATAAAAACAAACATAATATGTACCAGAACAAGACTGCACGCTCTGCCCTATCACACTTGGCGGAGGAGTGTTGCATTTCAGATTGAACGTATAATCCTCAAACGGACGACTTGTTTCCTCTTCATTTATGGAGATCGTGCCGCCAATGCTTCCGCCACCGTCATGGGTCTCAAGGTAGTCCTGCGGATATGTGACCCTTATGACTGTCCTGTCCGACGAGTCCTGTCTACTGTAATCCCTGAGCCAGATGTGGAAAATGTGATAGGATCAAGGGTGTATTGACGCGGGTTCCTGAGGTAGAAAGTAACGGTCTTGGCGCCGTCGCTCGGTATGCAGATTTCATCCGAACTGTCTTTCAGATATTCGCAGCTAATCTCGTGCTTTTCAATGGCGGCCGTGTTCGAGTACTTGTCCAGATAATCCCTCACGGGCTCATTCCACGTAAGCTCGTTCTCGCAGGAGGTAAAAAGCGTCAGGGCAAGCAAAAGGGAGGTAAAAATCCACCCCATCAGATTTTTCCTATTGACGTTCAAATTGCTCACAGCCTCACCTCCATGTCTACATTATCGTAACATAAATAGAAAAATATGTAAAGAAAATCAGCCCCGGGCTCTCAACTTTCCGTTTTCCACTCTCCACTTTCCTGTTAGTTGTTTGTGATTGACTGAATCAGGCTGTCGGTTCGCCACCAGTTCACGTAGGCCTTGTCCGAGCGGATTGAAAGAACCGAGAGTATGCCCGAATTGCTCAGGTTGAACGTGTAGAAAAGGGTCTTCTGCCTGTCCATCTCAAGCTGGCGGTTCAAAATCCTCTGTCCGTTGGCCTGAATAATCTGCAGACCGAATCCAGCGTCATTGCTGATGATGAAAAAGAACCATCCGTTCTCGCTCACGCCCAAAAAATCATAAGGAATCTTGTACTCCAGATTGGAAAAATCATCCACGGAGACCTCGGTATACGGAATGATGTTCATCGGCGCGCCATAAGTTCCGGTCTCCACGTTGAGTCCGTAAAGCGTGGTGCGGTCATAATCCACCCCGGACTGCATCCTGCTCGCCTCATCCACATAAGGAATTGAGTAATCAAGCTTCACGTAAAGAATCCTGTCGTTGTAATCCGGCACGACGTTCTCAATCTCCACGTAGAACTCCTGATCCTCCTCATAGGGCGACGGCACGTTCTTCTTTTCTATGGGGATTGTGAAAAGCATGTGTCCGGCCTCCGAGAACCAGTAAACTATGGGTCCCTCCGAGCTTACGCACACCACCACAAGCTCGTTGTTGTTCGTGACATAAATATTCTTTACGAAGGGAAATGGTGTTCCGCCCGGCCCCTGCTGACCAAGATAGTCAACGAATTTTCCCTCGCCGTCAAAGCGCACGACAATATGCTCAAGATGCTCCTGCAGCTCGTCGTCGTATTCCTGCCGCTCAAGTGGAAGCTGGTCCACCGCATAGATGTATTTCCGTCCGTCCACGGTAAGCTCCGTCACGCGGTTGAAGGGATATGACACTGCCTTTCTCGTCGCATTCATCGTCTCCCCCTCCTCGGTCGCAAAAGATGGCCGGGGATTCGTGTCCTCGTTGTAAAAGAGCGTCAGAAGGTCGCCGTAGGAGTTCATCTCCATGATTTTCTGGGACTCACCGTTGGATATATAAAAGAATCCGTTGCGCATGGCAATCCTTGTGTCTATGTTGCCAATCTGATTGTAGTCGAAGATGTTCAGCTCATCCTCGAAATTTCCATACTCAAGGGAAAAGACCTCAACTTCCTCAAGGGACAGATTGTTTCTCTGCCTGCCGCAGGATGAAAAAAGCATGGCACATAAGGCCAGGGGCACAAAAGCCACGAATTCACCGATTTTTTTCATAATATTGACCATATTAATAGAATAAAGAATAAAGATTATATTGTCAATGTCTTAAAAATTGTATATATTAGATAGAAACCGATTTCGGTACTATTATTTGAAGGAGGAGAATCTGTCGTTTTTCCCTAAAATTGCGGCGGATTTCTCGATTTGCTATGTTTGATAAAGTTTTAACCTTTTTTTTCGGTTCACAGAACGACCGTGACGTAAAGGCCCTGAAGCCGATCATTGCCCAGGTGGAAGCAAAGGAAAGTTGGGCGCAGTCATTTAAGGATGAGGAATTTCCAGCCCAGACACAGATTTTGAAGGATCGTCTGGCAAAGGGAGAGACTCTTGACGACATCCTGCCCGAGGCATTCGCTCTTGCACGTGAGGCCGCAAACAGGGTGCTTGGTGAGAGGGCTTATCCAGTACAGCTCATGGGATCGCTTGTTCTTCACACAGGACGCATTACGGAAATGAAAACCGGTGAAGGAAAGACCCTTATGTGCGTCGCCGCGGCTTACCTGAACTCACTCAGCGGAAAGGGCGTGCATATTGTTACGGTAAACGACTACCTTGCCGAACGTGACAGCCAGTGGATGGGACGCGTTTATAAATTTCTGGGTCAGACCGTCGGATGCATTCTCGCGAACATGGACAATGATGCCCGTCGTGCGGCTTATGAGTGCGACATCACTTACGGAACCAACAACGAGCTGGGATTCGACTACCTCCGCGACAACATGCAGGTGGACATAAAGAGAAAGGTCCAGAGGGGCTTCAATTTCTGTATCGTTGACGAGATTGACTCCATCTTGATTGATGAGGCGCGTACTCCGCTTATCATCTCTGGTCAGGGCGAGGACGACACATACAAGTATCACGAGGTGGACAAATACGTGGGTCAGTTCACGGAGATGGAAAAGGACCCCAAGACCAACGACTATCCTGAGGAAGTTGATTTGACCCCGGAAGAAAGGGAAGCTCTCAAGGGTGACTACAAGGTGGACGAAAAGAGCAAGAGGATTTCCTTCACCAACAAGGGTATGAACAAAATCAACGACATCCTCCATCAGCACAAGCTCATCACCGACGACAGCACCGTATTTGACGAGCAGAACTTTGAGTTCGTACACTACTTCACCCAGGCAATCCGCGCGCACGTTCTCTACCATAATGACGTGGACTACGTTGTGAAGGAAGGCCAGGTCCAGATTGTCGATGAGTTCACGGGACGCATCCTTGAGGGAAGACGCTACGGTGACGGTCTGCATCAGGCCATTGAGGCAAAGGAGCACCTGAGGATCGCACAGAGAAACAGGACGCTTGCCACAATCACTTTCCAGAACTTCTTCCGCATGTACGACAAGCTTTCCGGAATGACCGGTACCGCGGCTACTGAGGCCGTTGAGTTCAGCAAAATCTACAAGCTGGACGTTGTCGCCATTCCGACCAACAAGCCCGTCGCACGAAAGGACGAGAACGACGAGGTGTATCTGAACGAGGAGGACAAGTGGCAGGCCATTGTAAAAGAAGTTGACGAGTGCCACAAAAAGGGTCAGCCGGTTCTGATCGGTACGGTTTCGGTTGAAAAATCAGAGCATCTTTCAGCACTTCTCACACGCCACGGAATCCGCCACGAGGTTTTGAACGCGAAGAACCATGCGAGGGAAGCAATCATCATCGCCGAAGCCGGTGCAAAGGGAGCCGTTACGGTCGCCACGAACATGGCAGGACGCGGTACGGACATCAAGCTGGGTGGAAGCCCCGAAATGCGCGCGAGAAAGAGAGCCGGTACGGAGGCAACCCAGGAGCAGTACGACGCAGCACTTAAAATAGAAAAGGAACAGTGGAAAAAGGACTACGAGGAAGTCAAGGAGCTTGGAGGTCTTTATGTAATCGGTTCCGAAAGACATGAGAGCCGACGCATTGACAATCAGCTTCGCGGACGCTCTGGACGACAGGGAGACCCGGGACGCAGTAAGTTCTACATTTCCATGGACGATGATTTGATGAGGCTCTTCGGTGGAGAGAGGATGAAAAGAATCATGTCCTCCATCGGTATGAAGCCCGGTGAGCCGATTGAGCACTCCATGTTGAACCGCTCCATTGAAAAGGCTCAGAAGAAGGTTGAGGAGCGCAACTTCGAGATTCGTAAGAACCTGCTCGACTACGACGACGTTCTGAACCAGCAGAGGAATTTCATCTACCAGCAGAGGGACGAGATTCTTGAGGACGAGGATCTCAGCACACGCGTAATGGAGAACGCAAAGTCCAGCGTGGAGGAAATTTTCGCTGATTTCAAGGCCAACCACAAGAAAGGAGGATCCCAGAGCGCGCTCGTTGACCAGATCCGCGACACATTCGGCGTTACACTCTCCTACGACCAGCTCAATCCCGAGGCTCTTATTGCAATCCTCCAGAACGACATCACGCAGAAGGAGATGCTCGTTGGAAAGCCCAACTTCAACATGTTCATCCGCTACCAGTACATCCAGATGATAGACAAAAAGTGGCTCGATCAGCTTGAGTACCTTGACGGACTTCGTGAGGCCGTGCACCTTCGCTCTTACGGAAGCAAGAACCCGCTCACCGAGTACAAGAACGACGGTTTCGATCAGTTCGACGTAATGCTGGACTCAATCAGAAAGACCGTGGAAAGCAGGATTTTCAAGGTGAAGATTCAGCTCCAGCAGCCGGGTCAGGAAATACACCGCCCACAGCAGACCATAAAGATGAACGCACAGCATGAGGAGGCTAAGTCGGCAATCAGTCCGCAGCAGCAGGCCCAGCAGGCATTCAACGCAAGGCAGGCTCAGCAGGGCGCACAGAACTCGGGCATGAAGAGCGGACGTCAGGGTCAGAGCGTGACCGTGGTAAGAACAGTGCCAAAGGTCGGACGCAACGATCCCTGTCCATGTGGAAGCGGAAAGAAATACAAGAACTGCCACGGAAGGAATATGTAAGAGGTTGTCTTGGGGATGTCCCAAACGTAAAAAAATGTCATTATCGGGCTTGCCCCGATAATCTATACCGTTGCATTATAAGACTTTAGGGCACTTCAAAAAAAAATCATTTCAAATGAGTTTTTCGAAGTGCCCACAAATCATACTTTTTGGACAGTCCCATGGCGGCTAATTGAGCGAGTAAAAGAATTCATAGTTTTTCCCCAAAAAGAAAGGTTTTATATTCCTGCACGGATTCATCATTATTGAGTTTCTTGTAGATTGCAAGTCGGTCCTCGTCTGTAATCCGTGTTGTCAGATATACATTAAGGTTTATCTTGGAAAATAAAGAATACTCTTTTGAACTCTTCACCCCGAGCATCGCTTTTTCACAAGTCTCAATTATCTTTTTTTCATGTTCCTTCCTTGCAGTATCTTCCAGCTCATAATCGTCGGAAGCCCAATTTTCTATGGCTTTGTAATGCTCTTGAAGGTCCTTCGACAAATCTTCCATGTTTTCAATGATGTCCCATTCCTCTTCATTCATTTTAAAATAATTCAAATCTAAGCCGGAAATATCTTTTGCCATCATTTCTTTCACATGAGAATAAGTATTTGCCCGCACAAAAATACATGTCATAAAATCTGGATAGTACTCCACGGAAAAGGCATACACGTCCTGACTGTCTCCGTATTTTTTCATTATGCCGCATACTTCCAAAACCAATCTCTCTTCAAAAGACGCGTAGTCAAAAACAGGCTTTGTTAAGTTCTTTGAATCACTCATTTTTCCTCCAAGTGCCCCAAGCAGCGTGTGTCCACATAACATCGGCAGCTTGACTGTCTGTCGGCTTTGAAAACTGTGTTATGTGATTATTTCAAAAAGGAATATCGGGTAAATTACTTTCACTTACTTCTATTCCAATTCTTTTTAGAAGCCAATCTAAACCACTGATATTATTTACCGCTTCAGGATATAACTTGTAGACTTTTCTATAAAAACTTTCTATATCGTCGTCATTTATTATGCTGTAAACTTGATTATTTGCATCTGCGGCCTTGAACAACTCAATAACTTGATCTTCATTCCATGTACTATATTCATTTAATTGAGCAATTATACGATGTGTTGTTTCGAAATGAGGACTCTTTCTTAATGATTCAATAGTTTCAGACTTTTTATTTTCACTCTTTAATTCAATGTCTTTTACATTCTCATTAAAAAACATTGTTAAACTTGTATAGAAATATATTTCTGAATTTTTCTTTTCCTTCCATTCGTGTATTAAAAAGTTGCATAGTACTTTGTCATTTATAGGAGAACGAAAATCTTTATCAGATGATACGAAAAATAAATCCTCATTTTCGGGAACATTTTCTAAAAGAAGTTCCCAGTTAATTGCATCTCCGTAAGAGTTTTCCTTACCAGGAGGATTTCCCAATTTATATCTAATTACAGATTTATTAATTATTTCTTCTGAATAGGGAATTACCTCTGCTTGATAAAAACAATCATTTATAATTTCATCGGCATACAATTTTTCTTTTTCGATATCAGCATTTAAATTACTTATAAATTCTTTATGAATTTTCTTAAAAGTTTCAAACGTCGTTTTTAGTGTGTTAAATGTTTCATATCCCTTACACAGATTTGGGAACTGTATTTTTAGTTCTTGAAATTGGGACAATGCCGCTTTTATCTTATTTTCCCTATTTCTTTTTACTTCATTTTTTACTTGCTCTGTAACAAAAAGACGAATATCTGTTCCTAACATATCTTTTAGTTTCTTAAATTGTGCAAGGTCATCATTTGAGAAATAATAAAGGTCTAACCATATTTGTGAATCCAAAAATAAGTTTTTCATCATTTACTCTTTATTTCATTACAAATATCACATCTGCATAGGTCGTATAAACTTTTGATTTACCTTGATAAGTAAACTCTATTTTCATATCATCCAAAGATTTATTTCCAAAATTATCCAGATAACCATGAATTGCAGGTTTTAATAAATCCAAATTCCGCTTTAGTTTCCAAGACGCAGAAAAATCTTCTTTATCAATCAAAACTAAAAAGAGACGATTTTCGGAACCAAATCGCATTTCGCCTTGATTTTCGTATAACCATTTTGCAAGCAATTTTGGATTTTTTATACAATCATTTACAATTCCAAAATTTTCTCGCTTTATAGAATTAAGAACGTCCAAACTCTCTTTTGAATTCTTATCTTTTAGCTTTTCAGAAATTTCATAATGAATATCGCTAGATTTAGCATCCTTATCAAAAGAGATACCAAGTTCCTTTGCTTTTGATTTCAAATAGGTCAATTCAACAGGATACCCTTTTGCTTTTCTTTGTGCTTTCAGAAATTCGGCTGGAAAATAAGTTACTTTCAAATCAAAAGGTATCTGATTTACAAAGAAATCTACGCTCTTAATCTGTCCGACAGTAGGTAAAACAATTTCATGTGATTTAAAAATATGTTCTATCAAAATACTCGACCAATGGTTGTACCAACTATTTAAAACATATCCTTGAACTGCGTGTTTTATTTCGGTATCAAACTTTGAAGTTAATTCATCATATGATTGAATGGCTTTTACATAGTGGCTTACTAAATATTTGTCCAATGAGTTCTGATAATCACCGCCCCATTCAAAATTTTGTAATTTATAAAGTTCAGAAACAAGTTTTTCTTGATTCAAATCATTTAAGATTTGCGTATTTTTTGAAAGAATATATTTATCGATTTTTTTATGAGATTCTTTTACATTAGAAGTGAGAAGATTAAAAAGTTCTTCAAATTGTTTTGACAAAGATGTTTCTTGTAAAACAATTTTATTGGCAGAACAAAACTCTGTAATAATCTCTTTGCGGACTATTGATTTAACTTTTAACCATAATAGAGCTTCTTTATTTTCTGAAAAGGAAATCAAATCTTCTGAATCATAAATAGATTTCCATTTGCTGAATGTATTAGGCATTTTTCACTTCCTTAAAAGGTTTATTGCTTGTCCATCCGTTTATTTTATTGAATATTCCAAGAATTTGTTCTGTTCGGGAATGATTAAAGACTAGAACATAATCAGATTTCATAGCTCCTTTTCTATTATCCTGTAAAACAGAATTTGCAGAATATTCCATTGGAAAATAACCAAGATAAACTAAAGAATTTTGTTTTTCAATACTATCAAAGAAATTCCAACTGTCCTTATCCTTTGCATTAAAATAAAGTAATAAATAACCATCTTTTGTTAATATTCTTGAGGCTTCGCTTAATATTTCGCGCATATCTTTTAAATATCCATCTTTATTTTTCTTACGTGATTTTGCATTTGATACAACAATTTCTTCAGAAAATTCAGATTTTTTATTTAATAAACAATTCCACATTTCACTTAATTCTAAGTATGGGATTCTATCGCTATGCGGTGGGTCTGTAATAATAAGTTTTACAGATTCAGACGGAATTTTTCTCAATTCATTTTTTGAATTGCCTTTTACAATACCCACATCAGCTTGTTCTTCATAAAAATCAGAAATAGTAGTTTTGCAGGAAACTTGCGAAGAATCTTGTTCTAACAAAGCCTTATATAGTTTATTAGCTTTATTTTCAAAACAATTCCAAACATTTATTTCAAAATGCAAATCAGGTCTCCACAAACCAATAACCCAGCTTCCAACCTCAACTTTTTCGGACTGTTGATTTTTTGTTTTACCTCTGCTCGTTATAGCAAATACCATATTTGACATTTGTCCAGAAGAAGAAGTCAATGTTAATTGGAGGGATCTTTTTAAATCTCCTGAAAATTTGTTAATCTCATCCAAGATTAAATCAATATTGTATAATGCCCGTTTTGTAAACAAATCATATATGGTCATATTTTCCATCGAATTTATTCGAGCATTCTCAAAAAATGTTCCTTTTTGAATATTTCTGACAGAATAATTTTTAAACGATTTAATTTTGTTTAAATCAAAATCAGAAGGTTTTAATTGTACTTTTCTTCTTGAATTATTACTTTTTGTCCAAACTTCTTGCAATTCATCTTTATTCCATAAAAAATGAGTTGCAATATCAGAATTTTCCATAACGTATGTTTCAGATATTTTTGGAAAAATATTTTTCTTTATGGAGTTTATTGCTTTTTTATAATCTTCTGCTTTTGGTAAGGATAATAAAAACAATGTATGTTCAATAGAAAAAGGATTTATATCAATTCCTAAAAAACGTCTTCCTAAATTATGGGCTTCTTTAGAAATTAATCCAGAACCTAAAAACGGGTCTAATACAATATCTTTTTTATTAGTGCAATTTTCTATAAAATAATCCAAACTCTCAATAGGTTTTTTGCCCCAATATTTATGAAAGGCATATATACCCTTATAAGTTTTCGGTTTAGAAATACTTTCTGCGGTGTAATTTTCATCTATATCAAAAAGTGTTGGTTGCATCATATCCCTATATTATACCTTTTTTCTGAAAAATCTATATCGCAATCAAGTGCCTCAAGTAGCGGGTGTCCACATAAGATACATTCCCACACAAACCGGCACAAGAAGATTTGAGACTCTGAACAAAGTTGCATCATTGCAGTCCGTCTTTCTCATGCCGATCATCGCTTATCCGATTAGTCCCTGTACTCTTTCACAAGCTCCACGGGCTCTTCCTCGAAACGAAGTCTGGGCATGGCAGGGATTGTCGTGTATGTGTTGTTCATCCAGTCGCCGTCGGGTGAGTTGTAGGGGTCTCCGTTTTCAGGAAGGTTCATTCCACCTGCGGGAGGAGCGAAGAAGCGTAACTTTATCTCTGCGGGAGAGTCAAGCGGCTTGTCGAAGAATGCGCTCATCAGGTCGATGCACTTTACTCCGGGCTTTTTGTAGAACCAGTAGCCGTTCATCTCAATCATCAGGTTCAGGGCGCGAAGCTCGGGCGTGTCGAAATAGACCTCGGCGTAATGGGGCGTCTTTTTGAGGCTCACGGAAAGCTCAAGTCCCTCAGCATCCTCAGAATTTCCCCAGCGAAGTTTGCACGGAAGCTCAACCGTTCCCGCCTCTTTGATTTTCTGGCTGAAAAATGGCCGGTGCAACTCCTCCTTATACATGGCGAGCATGGGCTGCTCAATTCCAACGTCGCTGTTGTTCGGGTCGGTAATCTCAAGTCCGAGTCTTCCGTCATCCCTGAACTGATAGAGGGTAAACGCGCTGAGCCACTTCTCGTCGTCCTTCTGCAATCTTTCCATAAAATGCTTCATCATGGCGCTCTGCTCAAATGGTCCGGTCACATCTCCGTCACCGTTCAGCTCGGAAAGAACCATCGGCTTTTTCTGCCCCGTAATCTTGCAGATGTGCTTCCATGTTTTTTTCGCCATGTCGTAGACCTCGTCCACGTCGTAGCATTTGAATGTGTTTCCACCCTTGGTCGCCACGTCCACCGGCCATCCCCAGTGCAGGGAAAGATACTGATCCCCAGACCAGATATCCGCGCTCTTGTACGCCTCAAGGAAGATGTCCTCCATGTCCACGCCGTTAAGCTCCTCATGCCAGAATCCTGCGCAAAGGATTGTCTTTACGTTGGGCGCATACTCATGCATCACGTCACTGACCATCACGAAAAAGTCCGCAAGCTGCTGATATGACGCTCTCTTGTTGAAGCAGAACCAAGTTCCGGTGCACTCATGATTTACACGGAGAAGCAGACGACCATAAGGCCTCAAGTCTTTCGCCACAAGGATTACGTCCTCGCGGGTCAAGGCAGGATCCATCGTCAGTGTAAGAACAACGTCCTGTCCCCTCTCGCGGATTTCCTTCATAAAATTGAAAGGCTCGCCGTCCCTGAGTCCTTCCGCTCCACCCCGGTAAGGGAAATAATCCTCGTAGGGATAGTTCCACGCACCGTTCGGCTCCTTCTGCGGAAATGCGACGCTCGCACGCAAAGGCCATCCCTTGTCCTTGGGATAGTACGTGTACATGAGCGAGATTCCCCGGTGGATTTTACCGAGTTTCCTGAGAATATAATCCTGATTTACATAGAGAGCGCGCTCGCTGCCGTCTCCAAGATCCAGAGCACAGTCGGCTCCCGTCATAAGAACTTTGCTTATCTTTTCCATGAGTTACATTATAAATGATATATCTCTAAATGTTAATAGAATTTTTTGCTATAAATACCCAAAATTCTTTAAAAAATTCCCTACAGGATGGTTTCCATGCCGATTTTTTGGACGCTCATGCCAAGGCTCTTGTAAAAGGCTTTCGCGCTCTCGTTTTTTTCCCAGACATTCAGGGTCAGATTGTAGCAGCCGATTTTTCTAGCGTATTCCACAAGATAATTGTAGATTTCTTTTCCCACGTGGCGGCCCCTGCACTTCTCGTCCACGCAGATGTCGTCCACATAAAAGGTCGTGATGTCGGGCCAGTTGTTGTCCTGAACGTGGGACTGCAGGATTGCGAATCCATAGCCGAGGACAAAATCATCTCCGGAATCGGTCTCATCCACGGCTACAAAAACGGGGGTGGAATCATCGGCGAGAATTTTTTTCAAGTCATCCCCAGTGTACTTCGTCTTTCCACGGATAAACAAATCCGGTCTTCCGTCGCTGTGCACGTCATTTACCTGAACAAGCAGCTCAAGAATCCTGGGTATGTCCCTTTCCTCCGCGCGTCTGATTTTCATAATGCGCGCCCCCCCAATCAGCTGAACAGAGCTTTATGCAGAATCTGCACGGTCTTGTCGGCCTCTGTATTTTCCACGAGCATACTTATGTTAACCTTGCTCGCTCCCTGGCTTATCATCTGCACGTTGATTCCCTCGGCGGAAAGAGCTGCGAAGACATCGGCAAGGATTTTGCTTGAGTGTCCCGCGTCACAGATAATCGTAACGATGGCCTTTCCCTTTTTGGCACGGACTTCGGCAACACGCGCAAGATCCTCCATCACTCCGGTCAGGTCAGTCTTTCCATTCACGGTAAGGCTCACGGAAACCTCGGAAGTGGCGATTACGTCTATGCTGATTTCCCACTTGAGGAACTGATTGAAGATATGCGCCAAAAATCCCGACGCACCGAGCATGCGGCTGGACTGCACGTCAATCAAAGTCACATTTTTTACGCTCGTGATTGCGACGACCCTTGGTCTGTTTCCGTCACCGTCATCAGCGTGTTTTTCCACAATGATTGATCCGGGGCTCTTTATGTTATAGCTGTTTTTCACACGGACGGGCGTACCGGTCTTTCGGCAGGGAATCATGCTGCGGGGATGAAGCACCTGGGATCCGAACATCGCAAGCTCCTGCGCTTCCTCATAAGTCACCTCGGGAACAGGTCTCGCTTCCTTTACGATTCTGGGGTCCGCAGTAAGGATTCCGTCAACGTCCTTCCATGTCTGGATTTCCTCGGCTTTCATGGCGGCACCAATCATCGTCGCGCTGAGATCCGAGCCTCCCCTTCCCAATGTGGTGATCACACCCTTGCTGTCCTTCGCGATGAATCCTGTCACAATCGGGATTGCATTTTCGCTTCCGTTTTTATATCCGTTCAGATGGGCGGGAATGTTTTCCCAGACTTCATCGAGCAATTCGGCGGCCATGTAATTTGAGTCGCTTTTCATTCCGATGTCCCAAGCGTCGTAGAACTGTGCGTCGGTTCCCTGCTTGTTGAGATACGCTGCCATCATGCGCACCGACATCCTTTCACCGAATGAGACAAGGTAGTCCCTCGTGCGTTTGGTAAGCTCCCTCAGCATGGAGATTCCGGTAAGCAGGGTCCTGAGCTCATCAAGCAGCTCCTTGATTGCAGGAACCTGAATGTCCAGCTCGCGGGCCGTATCATAATGGAGCTTTTCAACTTTGGCAATGTCAACGGTTCCCTTCACGGCAAGATCCGCGGACTCAAGAAGATGGTCGGTCGTGTCTCCCATCGCGCTCAAAACAACGACGGGACGGCTTTCTTTATATGCCTGGATTATGGAGGCAACATGGCGGATTCTTTCCGAATTTGCAACGGAACTGCCGCCGAATTTCATCACTATCATGGGCTTATACTAGCAAATTTGAGGAAGTATTGCAATAGTCCCCCACTTGGTTATTCCGCGTATTTCTTAAAATTCTCAGCTTGCTCAA
Organism: Treponema sp.; assembly: GCA_016288205.1. Lineage (GTDB taxonomy): Bacteria > Spirochaetota > Spirochaetia > Treponematales > Treponemataceae > Treponema_D. Next base: position 133,952 of record JAEEYO010000070.1, read on the forward strand.
ACACTTCTCGATATACTTCATACCTTGGAACCGGAGGATATCCATTATCGTCTAAAAGCATCATCAAATCACATTCCATCTCTGCGGTTATATCAATTCGCTGGTCCCAGTCAGTGTATTTTGTCTTATCATCAACAAGAGCCTTAACTTTCTTTGCCAGGTCTTTCATCTTTTCATCAGGGTACTGATTTTCAAAATGGAATTTCTGTGCGCAACTTACAAGAATGTCATAGAAGGCTTTTTCTTCAAAACTGATTCCTAGTACTTTAAAGTGTTCTTTATCTTTTTGAATATCATTGAGCAATTCATTTAACTGTTTGGTAACTTCATCAAGAACTTGAACTGTAAAATCATCAAGGTGGCGGTTATTGTAGGCCTCAACAAGCTTTTTCATACGCTCGCTGAATTCCACTGCCTTGATTTTGTTTATTCTCTTGTAGTCTGCAATTACCTGCTGGAGCAGTTGCTGTAAGATTTTTATTTTTGTATTTGGCAGCTGAATAGCATTAATTTTTTCAAGATATTCTGGAGTAAAGATATCAAAGTTCACATTCTTTCCTACCTGGAACAACTCCTCTACTCCATCAGCCTTAATTGCTTCGTTTATCAGCTGAGCAACATGATGATTCATTGTTGTAATATCAGGAGCATCGCCTTTTGTAAGCTTGAACAAAATAGAACGGATTGCAATGTAGAAATTGATTTTATCTTTATCACTCTTTGTAATACTTTCACTTGAAGAACAAAGATTAAACGCTTTCTTCATTCTGCGAACTGAATCCATAAATCGCTTTTCTAATTCTTCGCTTGCCTGAACAAACTCAACAGCCTTATTCAAACATTCAAGCTGCTTAAGCGGACTTCCCTTGTAATAGTCAGAAGAATCAAACTCATTGAACATTGCATCCAGAACGCTAATCTGGTCTTTTACAATTGCAACGGCTTTTTCTGTATCTTCAAATTCTTCATTATCATCGTCTGTGTACTTTTTAAGAGCTTCATTCATGGCTCGCTTAATTCCGATGTAGTCAACAATCAAACCGCGGTCTTTGCCTTTGTAGGTTCTGTTTACACGGCTGATTGTCTGAATCAAAGTATGTTTCTGCAATGGCTTGTAGATATAGATTGTATCAAGAGAGGGAACATCAAAGCCTGTAATCCACATATCAACTACGATTGCAATCTTAAAGTTTGATTCAACCTTCTTAAACTGGCTGTCCAGTTCTCTTCTGTATTCATGATTACCAAGAA
>JAEEYO010000071.1 GCA_016288205.1 Treponema sp.
AACGGTATTTCAATCGTTTATATTGATGCTTACAAGGAAAACGGTATTTGGAATTATAATAAAATTAATTTTTATAAAGAAAGAAAATCTTCAGACGTTATAAACTTGTTAGAAGAAAATTAAAAGAACATTTTTTCAGCAAGTCAAGCTTGCTGAAAAAATTGAGCCATTGATTTTTAGGGCTTGAACGAAGAAGCGGTTGTACTTAAACTTTCTTGGAAAGGTGGAGTGCTTCTTTCAAAAGTAAGAATAGAAAAGGAATATTTTTTAATCGAGTCAAGCTCGATTAAAAAATGATATTGAAAGCAATGTAGCGGTACTCCCCTTCTACGCGGCTTTCATCGATTAAAAATGTAGATTTGAAAAATAGAAGCGTTGCTTCAAAAAATAGATATGGAGAAAATTGTTGTACGGAAGTAATTTCGTATAACAAAGGTTCGTAGCCGACAGCGGGTCAAGCCCGCTGCGGTACAACCAGTTGTTATGTGGACGCCCGCACTGGGGCGCTTAGGAAGGAAAATATGAAAAAGATATTATTACTAGCATTGAGTTCTTGTCTTCTTTTTACATCTTGCAGTAAGAAAGCGAGAAATCAGTCAGAAAACGAAAAACTTTCTGAGGAGACTTTACTTACAGAAGACGCTCCTGTAAAAAAGACTTTTGAGGTTATAAGTTCAGGAGTAGAAATAAGTGAGGCTACAAGTTCTGAAGAAGAGGATACTGAAGAAGTTGCAGAAGGATTTATTCCGGCTGAAATACCAGAGCTTATCTCATTTCCGGAAAGAGTAAGCCTTGAGTTGGGACAGGAAACCGAACTCTTAAAAACAAATGACTTTACTATTTCAGTTTGTCCGACAGAAATTCATCCAGGAAGGGATTCTGATACTTACAACTGTGATATAAATATCACAGATTCAGATTCTAATACGACTCTTCTAGAAAAATGTGAACTTCTTAAAATCAGTGAATGGGATAATTTTATTGTCTGTTATGATGTTCTGGATAATGAGCACCCTCTCGTTACAGCTGATATTAATAATAATGGTATTACCGATTATCTTTTTATAATAGATGGGTATTATAGCGATTCTCTTATTGCATTCGAGAAAAAAGGTAATGACTATGTTGCCTTCTTAAATCTTGCTGTTCAGGTTTCTGGCGGGCCAGAGTCAGATGATATTGCTGAGAATTTAATATTTAATTCAGGCAAAAAGCATAATGAAATCATAATTGATTACTTGCCATATAATAGAAGAGCTGTCCTTGAATTTGATAAAAAGAGTTATAAATTTGTTGAAAAGGAAGAATCAAAATATAAAATGAAATTATATAATCCGAAAGAGACTATTGAGATTATGCATTTCGGTAATCATGAAATAGCTGTGTCTGATACCCGTGTATACCTCAAAGAGAACGATGAATATTATAAAATCTTTTTCCTTGGTGATCCAGAAACTTATGGAGATCTTTTCAGAAATAATAACATTGGCTTTCAGGGGATTAAAATTCTTGATATTGATGAATCTTCATTTGTTGTGCATTTATCATTTAATCATTATCATAATAACCAGTTTTATCTTATTTTCCATAAGAATGGTGAACTTTATATAAATAAAACTGAAGAGGAACAAGATTGCAAACCAGGTATCTTCTGTGATGATGGAGAAATTCTTGATATGCAGTCAGCTGTAAAGGAAAATGGCGGCGTAACAATCACTTATAATGTTCTTGAGCATTATAGGGATAGCGATGAGGATAAACTTCTTGATACAAGAACTACCTACATTAAATCAGAAAATCTAGATTAGCACTGAGATTTGATGAAGAAAATAATAAGGTTCATGAGTTATATTTCCTTTAAAATAAGAAATAATCACATAACAAGAAGTTCAAAGCCGACACGCGGTCAAGCCGCGTGCGGTTTAACTCATTGTTATGTGGACGCCCGCACTGGGGCGCATTTGGAGAAGAAAAAATAAAATGTATATTATAGTTTTAATAGCTATTTTTTTGTTATTTTATGCGATACAACATATATTTCAAAGTAAAACAAAATTATGCAAAGAGAATTTAGCTAATATTGAATATTTTATTAGCCTAAATAGAAACTATTCAATTTTTATTTCGGAGCATATTTCTGATAAGCGAAATTCTGATTGGAAAAAGATAGTTGACAAAAGTGGCAGATTTTTTATTACAGATAAAGGAAAAGTAAAAAAAACAAACATCAAAAAGTATTGTGTTTTATATCCTTCTGGGGAAATATTAAATATATCTCATAATTTACTAAATATTCCAGAAGGAGCATATTGGGTTGAGGATAATGATATTTTAGATTTCAAGGAACTTTCCGAATCTGAAGTGGCATTAAATTCAAATGACGTTTTAATAAATATGAAAAAGAGTAAATATCCTCAGAGTGGATATTTCATAACAGAAATCAAAAATAATTTAAATATCAAAATATTTCCAATTGCTTTCGGCGGTTATATAAAACGCGATGAAAAATATATATTAGACAATGTTATAAACACTGTATATTCTGATATTCAATTTAAAAATTGGTACAATTGTAAGAATGAGTATTTGTCACCTGGAGAGATTGTATCTGATCCAAATAATTATGGTGACAATGATTGTTACTGGATATATATCTTCAAAACAGAAAGTGGAGATATAATTAAAGTTGGTAAATATATATAAATCACATAACAAAACTTCAAAGCCGATGTCATGTGAACGCCCGCACTGGGGCACATAGGAGAAAAAAAAATGAAAAAGAGTATTTGTTGCATTTTTATATTATTGATTTTCTTATCTGCATTTTCTTTACCAAAGTCACAAACAGGCTCTAAAGCTCCGTCAGAGCCATTTACCTTAGTTTATGAAAAAGAATTAAATTTCGATTTTTGGAACGAAAGAAATCTCAAACAAAATGAAACATCTATAATGAGCACACCGATTATTATCAATGAATCGGAAATAGCTATGATTATAAGAATCAGCAATCCGACTGAGTATAATTATAAATTTGAAATACTCAATATATCAGACAACACTTTTGTTCAATATGATTTGCCTTTTTTGACAGGATACGTAGAGATTCAGGAAATCAATTATTCAAAATCAAAGGGGGAAAAAAATGGTAGATAAAATACAGATGGTCGGTTGTGCCTTTCTCCCAATTGACAGGGAAAGAAAACAAATATTAATTTCAAAAAGAAGCATGAGCAAAAAATATTTTCCCGGATTATGGGAAGCAATAGGTGGAAACCTCGAATTTGGAGAAGACTTCAAGGATTGTGTAATTCGAGAAGTAAAAGAAGAAATAAATTGCAGAATAAAAGACTTGCAGCATTTACATTCAAGAGCAATGTATTTAAACGGTCTAATGTATATAACAATCGCATATTACGGAGAATTGCTTGATAAACCAATATTTAATCAGGACGAAATATCAGAAATAAAATGGATTAGCGAAGAAGAATTAACAGATTTTGATTTCTGTCCTGGTGACGTTGAATTATTAAAGCTAGCTTTTGCAAAACTTTAGAAATTCAAAACAAAAAATTCGGAGAAATAAAAAATGATTGACAAAAACTTTTTTTTAAGTCATTGGAAAAATCCTTGGATAGATTTTGAAATGCATGAAAGTAAATTAAACAATGATCAAAATGAAACCATGCGTTTAATGAAAGAAATAATACATGTTTCTGGAAAATGGATAATTTCGCATGAAAATCCAATTAGCCTAAATGAAGAAAAACAGAATGAACTAAAAGTATTACTAAAAAAAATCCAAGGCTATGATGATTATATGTTTAAAAATGCTCTTAATTATGTGGGCTGGTTTGGATGGCATGAAGGGTATTTGAAAGAGTAATATTCATTCTGTAAAATTTGAGGAGAAAATGAATTTATTAATTAAACATTTCCTTTTCCCAACGCTTTAGATGCTTTACATCTGCTTTTGCGTTAATTAATATCCCATTCTTTTGTACAAGAGTGATAATACAAGGCTTCTCCAACTGACAGATCAAAATAAAGATCATAGTCATTATCCGAAACTTTATCATACCAGAAATTTACACCCATGTATTCCGTCCCAACACCGCCCCACTGCTGATTAGGAACCAGACCTAAATCAATAAAAGAATCTGGGACTTTCCCGTTAACCAGTTTGTAGTTTTCTATTTTTTCTATAATCTGCTTTCCAATTTTTTTAGCATGATTCACATATCCATTTCCAGAATTCCAAATTAAAAATACGGTGAGACAAAAAAAGAAAGATACACTTAAAATTCCTACCAGGCTTTTTTTCACTCTTTTCCCCATGGCTTCTAAACCTTTTTCTGATGTCACATATCTTTATCGGACCAGGAACGGAATGGTTTATTCCAGGAACCTATTTCAATCAGATTTCCCTCGGGATCTGCTATATAACATGTCCTTTGTCCCCAGGGTTCGGTTGCAGGCTCCAATACGCTGACAGCTCCTTTTGAAATCAGCTCCTTATATTTCTCATCAACCTCATCAAAGGTGTCCACATATAAAGCAATTTCGCCATGACCATTCAATCCTTTTACATACTCATATTTTCGGTTGGTCATTTTCTCGAAATTATTCCGTCCGTAAAGCATAAACAAAGTGTCATCTTTTATCAAATAGACATTTCCCGCATCCTCGGATTCCTTTATCTCAAATCCAAGCACATCCCTGTAAAAGCGGATCATTTTCGGCATATCTTCAACAAACAATCCAAAGCCATCTAATCTCATTTTTCCTCCAAAGCATCTTGCTACATGGCGCGCGTTCTTGTGCAATAAAACATCATACCATTTTTCAAGAACTTTGTCAAAATTGCTGCCGTCAAAAAAAAATAAAACACCTTGAAACGTTGCGAGATTCTGTTGTATGATAGAATTGTTATATAAACATTCGCACCAAAATACTTAGGATTAGGTATGGTTTCATTTAGTAATAATCAGAATCAAAGTATTTCATTGGCAACTGAGAATTATCAATTTCCATATTTTGATGATGATGAAAAGTTTGATAAAAATTGGCTTCAAATAAACATTGAAGTCATTGATAGGGAAAAAAAATGGAAAAACACAGATCCGTTTTTGCTATCATCTGATTGGTTGACGATCGCTCAATGGTTCTTTGATATAGCAAAATTTGAGCAACCAGAACATGAAGGATTAGCATTTATCGAACCAAACCTTGCATTTCAACTAATTGAATTTAACAGGATGAACGATTCAATAAACTTTGATATAGAATTAAGCTTTGAATGTATACCCAAATTTTGCAGAAGCTTTTTTAGAAAACCGAGTGTCGTTAAGTACAGTTTTTGCTTTACTTCAAAACAATGTGAAGAAATATCCGAAATGTGTAAAAAGGAGTATGATAAGTTTCCTGAGAGGAAATAAAAATTTAGGGATACTTAGGAGGAAGAAGATGAAAAAAATTATTTTGAAAATTTGTCTAGCCGCAATTATTTTAATGCTTGTGTCATGTATCTCAACTGTCCAAACAGTAGAGCAGAAAGAAATATATAGTGGGCATTACATACCTTTTAAGCATTCGAAAAATCTTGCCCACTTGGATTCGGAATCCACACTTAAATTTACAAATGATGACAATATTCCTGTTATGGACGGTGCGACAGCACTCTTCCCGATTTACTGTTCTTTTGCTGAAGCTGTATATCCAGCTGATTGTAAAATAAATGATTTTGTTCACTTTGAAAAAACAACGGGAGCATACAAGAGACTTATATCAGGAGAGGATGACATCATCTTTGTGGCGGAACCTTCAAAAGAGCAGCTGGAGACGGCTAAAGAAAAAGGCGTGGAATTTAATATGTATCCGATCGGCTATGAGGCCTTTGTTTTTATTGTAAATGCGAAAAATCCGGTTGACAGTCTTACACTCCAGCAGATTAAAGACATTTACAGCGGCAAAATAAAAAACTGGAAAAAGGTCGGAGGAAAATGGCAGACGATAAAACCGTTCCAAAGGGCAAAGAACAGCGGAAGTCAAACTGCCTTTGTAAAAATTATGGGAAAAGATTTTGATCTTATTCCTCCGAAAACTCATAAGATAATGACTTTGATGGATGGAATGGTGAATGTAGTTTCAGATTATGAAAATCATAACAACGCAATCGGCTATACATTCAGATATTTTCTTGAAAGCATGAATAAAAGCGTGGATGTAAAAATGCTAAAGATTAATGGAGTGGAGCCAAGCGTAGAAAATATCAAAAACAAAACATATCCGCTTACGGACAATTTTTACGCAATCACCATAAAGGGCAAAGAATCAGAAAACACAAAAAAACTGATTGAATGGATTCTTTCTGATGAAGGACAGAAGCTCGTTGAAAAAGTCGGATATGTTCCGCTAAAATAATTTTAGGAGAAAAAAAATGAAAAAAGTATTTTGTATTTTGCTATTATTAAGTTCATTGATTACTTTTGCTCATGCAGGCTCAAAAAAAGAGCAAAAGGATTTCTCATTGATATATTTATTCCAAAAAGGCTATAATGAAAATGCCGCATATTCAATTTATAGTGGAGAACAATTGCTTACTGATTTGAAAACTCTGAGCAAGCGCAAAATTCTGGACATAAGAATTGACAGAAACAATGAGGATTCTGTTTTGTTTGCGGAACAAATTGAAAATTTATATCGCGTAATCAGGCTCAATTATATTACAAACGCGGAAACTGTTTTGTTTGAATTTGAGCAGGAAATATATCGCTTCAGTGCCTTCACAGAAAATACTTTTTTCTGGTGCGAGCGATGTGAAAAAAGCCCGGAGCCACATATTCTATACGAATACGATTCACGGACAAAGCAGATAAAAAAATTATATGAGCTTGAGGATTTCCGCAAAAGTCCGAAATATGGCTGGGAGCACAGATATATTTCAGGTGTTCATGCTGACGACAATTTCATCTATTTTTATGTGGACGGAGGATTTGTCGGAGACTCAGGATATTATGTACTTGACCGCTCAACAGGGGATGTCCGGACAAACGAAATTCAACTGGGATGGTCTTACCCCGGCGCACGATACAAAAACAAGATAATACGAGAGAGCTCCACAGTTGTTAAGTCTGGAGATGTCACATCCTGGAAACGCGACGGAAAAAGCTGTGTCATATTTGATTTGGACACTTTCGAAGAAGTCGCATGCACTTTCAAACAAAGATACGAACCCATGGCGGGTCCGCTGATACTTTTATCCGATGATTATTTTTTGGTACCGCTTTGTGTCAGTCCAATCAGAGATTCTTTCCGCAACGGACTTTTCGGTTACAGTTGGACTGTTTGCTATACGGTATTTGATATCAAGAATAATAAATCCATTTTCAAAGGAATAAAAACGGAAACAAAAACAATGAAGCTTGTGGACGCCGTTTTAAAAACGGAAAAATGAAAAAAAAACGGGCATCCTCCTACCCCACCTTGGATAAGAAAATGCCCGGATTTACCCTTGAAGCTCTCAAAAGTTTTTAGACGTTATCTGATTTTATTTCACGAGCAGAGCGTTCATCGCCTTTACGAATGCGGCGGGATCCTTAAGCTCGGCACCATCAACAAGCAGGGACTGATCCAAAAGAACCTCGCTCACCTGTGAAACGAACTCATCGGACACATCGCCCTCAAGCTTTTTCACGAGCGGGTGGTCGGCGTTAATCTCAAGGATTGGTTTTACCATGCTCACGTTGCCCTGTCCCATCGCCTTCATCATACGCTCCATCTGCAATGAAGGATCGTTCTCGTCAATGACAATGCACGCGGGGCTGTCGGAAAGACGCTTGCTCAAAACAACGTCCTTAACGCGCTCACCAAGTGCCTTCTTGATTTTTTCCTGGACCGGCTTAAAGGCCTCTTCCTTTTTCTTCGCCTCTTCCTTGTCCACACCAAGCTCGTCATCGCTTCCGGCACGGTTCACGGCCTTCAAATCATAATCCTTGTATTTTCCGTACTGTGGAATCACGATGTCGTCAATCTCGTCGGCCATAATCAGGACTTCGAATCCCTTCTTTTTATATGCCTCAAGAAGCGGTGACTCACGCAGGTTCTTTTCGTCGGTTCCGGTGATGTAATAGATTGCCTTCTGGTCATCCTTCATTCTGCTCACGTAATCGGCAAAGCTTGTCCACTTGTCGTCGCCAGTTCCAGACTCATCGGTGCTCTTGAAACGCAGAATCTCCGCAATCTCATCGCGGTTGGCATAATCAGAATAGAGGCCCTCCTTCAACGGACGGTTGTAGCTCTTTACAAACTTGTTCCATTTTTCAATCGCAGCCTTATCCTCGTCGCTGGGATTCTCCTCCTTTCTTGCCTTGTCCGCGGCTTCACCGAGCTTTTTGAATTCACCGAGCAGCTTTTTCACGGATGAGGATTTGATTGTCTCAAGGATTCTGTTCTGCTGAAGAATCTCACGGCTCACGTTCAGAGGCAGGTCCTCAGAATCGATTACACCGCGCACAAAACGCAGATAGGCGGGAAGCAGCTCACGGTCATCGTCGGTGATGAAAACACGCTTGACATAAAGTTTTACTCCGCTCTTGTAGTCCGCCTGATACATGTCAAAAGGAGCGACCTGAGGCACATAGAAAAGCGTTGTATATTCCTGGGTTCCCTCCGCGTGGACATGTGAGTACATGAGAGGATCGGTTCCGTCGTGGCTGATCACCTTGTAGAACTCATTGTAATCCTCGGGCTTAAGCTCGCTCTTGCTCTTTTTCCACAGTGCGCTTGCCGAGTTCACCTGCTCAATCTTGTTCTCAGTTCCATCCGGCTTTCCGTCCTTGTCATATTTGTTCTGGACATAGTGCAGGTAGATTGGGAACGCGATGTGATTGGAATACTTTTTAATCAGCTCGTCAATCTTCCATCTTGAGGCATAATCCTTGCTGTCATCATTCAGATGCATCTCTATTGCGGTACCCACGGTCTCTGTCTTGTCGAATCCGTATTTTTTCGCCTCTTCGCTCGAAAGGGAAAGCTCGTCAATCTCGTAAGCATTGGTTCCGTCAGATGACCAGTGCCATGCCTTTCCGTCTCCACCGGCTTTTCTTGTGTAAACATCAATCTTTGAGGCAGCCATGAACGCGCTGTAGAATCCCACGCCGAACTGTCCGATTAAATCAGAGCTGCCACTTCCGCTCTCCGAAAGCTTGTCGATGAACGCCTTGGTTCCGCTACGTGCGATGGTTCCAAGATTGTCCCCCAAATCCTTTTCGTCCATTCCAATTCCAGAATCCTGAACAGTCAGCGTCTGCTTTGAGTCATCAAAAGTAATGTCAATGCGTGGCGTAAAAGTGAGCGACTTGTAAGCATCATCACTTACAGTCAGATACTTGAGCTTGTCAAGGGCATCGGAGGCGTTGGAAACAATCTCCCTTAAAAAAATGTCCTTGTTTGAGTACATTGAGTGGATGATGAGCTTTAAAAGCTGATTTACTTCCGTCTGAAACTGATATTTTGCCATTTTTTTTCTCCTGATTGAGCAAACATTAGAAAATTTCTTATTTATGGAAGATAATAAAAAAAATAAAAATCGTCAACTTTTTTTTCGGTGGCATTTTGACCTATTTCACCTGATTTTTCGATGCCATTTTGACCTGGTTCACCTAATTTTTCGATGCCATAAGAAACTTACCTTGATTTTTGCACAGACTTGTGTTAGAATTTATCCATAAGATTTGCCAACTTTTGAAGCATCATTTTTAATTTATGGGAACCTATAAAAACTTCAGTTTATGGGTAACTCTGAAAGTGCGACTGTTTTGGAGGTTTGCATGAAAAAGTTTTATGGATTTTTGGTTAGTACTATACTTTTGACAGGATGGGGGGGGGGTATCAGCATTTTTGCTCACCTCATGCCAGAACTTTCTTAATGGAAAAGAAATAAAAGAGGAGATTGAAAATCAGATTGCTTATGCGAACGCACCTTCATATAAAATCACCGTGGAAGCACCAAAAGGAACAGGAGCTACAAGATTGCCAGCAGGTGGTGAAGTAGAGAAAAAAGTGACCGACTCTTTTACGGTACGATTCGAGCCTGCAAGCGACTGGGAATTTATCCGCTGGAAAATAGTCGATTCAAAAACACAGACGGAATTCGAAAATGGGGAATATCTTAGTTTGAGCAATCTGACAGAGCCTGAGACTGAATGCAAATTTTTAAAAGGTCCCGGAGATGAAATTGCACTTTCGATTGTACCCGTCATGGCAGAACGCCCGCAAATCATTTCTAATACTCCGCAATCTTCTGGAGTTTTAAAAGATACTTCCATTCAAGTATTGTTTGACCACGACATGGACAAGGCTTCCATTTATTACACGCAGGACGAAATGGACAAGCTTATAGAAGAAGAAATAGCAGTCGAAGCATTGTACTCGGAAACAATTTTGAATGAAGACGGCGAGTCGGAAAACGTTTACAAGGGCTACCAAAAAGACGGTGAGACTTTCTTTAAAAATATTTTGATTTCAAACAACAGGGACAGCACAAATCTAAACAAATGGTTTGATCCTCCAGTTTTTGAAAACAGCCGCTCACTTATAATTCGCGTAAAAAGAAACACAAGCGGAACGCCTCTAATTCAGGACTACACTCAGATTCTTGTAAGCGTGGAAAAGGGAATGTCTTACATGAAAGAAGGAAAATCCGTAGGACTTGCCGGAAGCAAAAGATGGATGTATCATGTAGGCGATGGAACTGACAACATGACTCCTAATTATTCATATACGACTTGCATCGTAAAAGAGACAGGAACGACCGCTGCTCTTTCCGTTGACAAAAATCTTACAGGGGATTCAAACGGTGATTTATTATCATCCGAAATAAGAAGCCTCTCATTTTTTGACGGCAACAGTTTGGACGTGGATTTGAACCTGACGATAAATGACCCGGCAGCAAGTAACGGCTCAATCGGATCAGGACCGAGAACCTGGTTCAAGATAAACCTGAATAAAGTTTATGACAGCAGATATAACAAGCTTGCGTCGCCGGCATTATTCAAAGAGAAACAAGTTGATTACAATAAAAATATCAGCGCAGACAGCGCGAGCTTTGAAGGTACAGTTACTCTTGATAATCTGAATCTTCCCGATGGAGTTTACGAGTTGAGTTTTGTTTTCAGCGACATGAGTGGAAATGAGAAAACATCCGGTGGAAAGTACTTTGCTGTGGACAAAACCGCACCAGCAGGAATAAGCAACCTGCTTTGCAAATATAAAAGCAACAGCACCCTTGAACTTTCATGGAATGTTCCAGCCTCCCACGAACGCGATATTGTTTATAAGTTCAGCTATACAACCAACGGCTCAACATGGAATACACTCAGCGATTGTGATTTCCCGAATACTTCCGCAACTTTCAATTATGATAAAACAAAAGACTACCACATCTATAAAGTTTACGCAGAAGATGCCAAAGGAAATAGAAGTTCCGTCTTGCAAAAAAAGACCCGTACAAAAAAGATGAGCGGAATTTATAATAATTTTGTAGAAGTTGAGGGTGGAACAGTTAGCGGAGCAGTCTCAGGCTCAAATGTATTCAAATCAGGAAAAACGGTGACTATACGTGACATGATTGTATGCGACCACGAGGTGACACAGCAGGAGTATAAGACCTACTGTCAAGAAGGTAGCACCCTTCCAGACTACTACGTTCACGGCGACAATCTCCCTGCTGGTGCAAGCTGGTACGACGCTGTGGTTTACTGTAACCTTCGCTCAATGGATGAGGGACTTACACCTGTTTACAAATTGGGAACTGAAACAGATCCGAGAAAATGGAGCGAAATTTTTGGAAATGCATCAACAAAATACTGCGGTCCCAATTCAACCAATACAACCTGGGATAATGGAATAAGTTTTGACACGACGGCCAATGGCTACCGTCTGCCGACCGACGCAGAATGGGAATACATTGCACGTGGTGGAAACAACGGCATACCAAGTCCACAGTACACCTACTCAGGAAGCAACACTATTGGAGATGTGGCATGGTATAAGGGTAACAGCGGAAATGTAGCACATGTAGTAAAAGGCAAGGCCGCGAACACACTTGGCATATACGACATGACCGGAAACGTATGGGAATGGTGCTGGGACTGGTATAGCTCAGGTTACCGATGTTGTCGTGGCAATTCCTTTGGTGCTGATCCTTCTAGTGAGACAGTCTCTGTTGCACGTCGACGTGGTTTAGTCCAGCGTGGCCGTTACATGGACGTTGGCTTCCGTGTTGTCCGTAATGCCGACTAGAATCTTGAATCAACAACCTTGTTCCAGATGGGGATGTCCAATAAGTTAAAAAAACTGTCATTATCGGACTTGATTCGACAACCTATAGTATTGCATTATAAGCATTTAGAGATTATCAAACCTATTTGTAGCGTAGACTCAAGCAAGTCCGGCAATGACAAATCATACTTTTGGGACAGCTCCATGACAAATACTATTTTTTACTGCACTGGGAAACTAAAATTTCTTCTACACTCCACCTCTTGCCTAAATCGTGCATAAGCATTATTTTATCAGTATGGACAAATCAGAACTGCACAATTCAATAGAAGAAAACATCTCTTTCATATTTTGCCGGAGCGGTGGAAAAGGCGGACAGAACGTAAACAAAGTGAACACCAAAGTCCACGGTACACTAGAAATCAAAAAAATCCGGGGATTGAACGAAGAGGAAATGGCGGCCGTAATCAGAAAGCTGGCAAGCAAAATAAACTCAGAGGGAAATATCTGCATTGATGTGGACGACGAGAGGACGCAGGAAGTCAATCGTTCCATAGCACTTAGCCGGATTGAAAGCTGGATTTCGAACGCGGCGAAACTGAATCCAAAGAGAAAAAAGACCTCGCCCACGAAAGCGTCCAAAGAAAAGCGACTCAAATCAAAAAAAATCAAATCCGAGCTGAAAAAAAACAGGGCTTGGAAGATGCCTGCTGAGTAAAAGGGGGATATTATGCAGACTTTTTTAGGAGCAATTTTTTGTGCCGTAATGCTGGCCGTCATTCTGATTCTTCGCATCTGGAGAAAAAAATCCGTGGCCAAGATTTACGACGAGATGGCGGAAAAGGACAACTCATACACTCTGCTCATCGGCGGATATGACTGGGGCCCCATGGTGGACAAAATCATACTGAACGTGGGAGAGATCGCATCTGATTTTACCGACGCGGATTTAAGACCGGAGAAATTCAGCGTAAAAATCCTAAGCGAGGGACTTGATTTCAAGAGCGGCAAAAAAACGGAGATTGAGGGAAATGCAAAGGTCGTTGCGGCATGGAAAAGCGACATTGATGGAGCACCATGCGAAGATAAATCAGGCGATGACGAAAATCCAGAGACAGAAAAGCCGACTCACATCACTTTGGCACTTGAGGTACATCCCACCGACTATCTGATTTCGCCCTTCATCTACTCACCTGAAAGCGAGCATAATATATGGAAGAAAAAATTCAATTTTGAAATCAGCCATGAAAAACTCAGCGCACCGATCACTGAATGCAGCGACTGGTATTCTCCCGACGCAGATCTTTTTACGGACATGAAATCCACCGGGGAACTTACAGCGGCATATTTTACTTCTGAAATCGATGAGTCCAGAATCCAGGAGGGAAGAACATATCCCCTGATTGTCTGGCTCAACGGTGCGTGGGAAGGCGGAACCGACACAAACATAGCCCTGCTCGGAAACAAGGTGACTGCCCTTGCGAAAGACCCCATACAGTCCTATTTCGAGGGAGCATACGTCCTTTGCATACAGACACCGACATTCTGGATGCAGCACGGAGACAAGCCATACGACATTCTCTCGGACGACTGCACGGACAAAAAATCACGGTACACAAAATCATGCAAGCACGTCATAGACACATTCCTGCATCAGACTCCCCTTGTGGACAAAAACCGGATTTACATCGGAGGCTGCTCCAACGGCGGATACATGACCATGAACATGCTTCTCTCCTACCCCGACTTTTTCGCGGCATCTTTCCCGGTCTGCGAGGCATACAACGACAAATGGCTTTCCGAAAACGACATCCGCACTCTTGACAAGATTCCCACATGGTTCGTCCACGCCAAAAATGACACGACGGTGGATCCAGAAAAGCACGTGGTACCTACGACACGACGGCTCATGGAGGCAAGAACCGGATATGTCCTGCACATGAACTTTTTCAACGACGTAAGGGACACGAGCGGACGCTTCACTGATGACAAAGGGAAGCCTTATGAGTATAATGGACACATGGTCTGGACGTATCTTTTCAACGACCAGTGCTGCTCTGAAAGCGGAGAAAGCCTGTGGGCATGGATTTCAAGACAAAGCCGCCTGGACAACGAAGAATAGGAGGAATTTATGGTAGATTTAAAGATGTGGCATGAGGAAGGAAATGTCTTTCACAGCCAGATGAGCATATTTTTCAGTCAGGCAAACCGCAACAAGATTCTGAGTCTGAGCGAGGTCCTGAGGATAACTTCGGACGCGGCGGTGGAGGACTACAGGCAGCAGGGACTTTCCCGGGAGATTCTGGCACAGAACGGATATGCCATCCTGGTCTCAAGGCTTGCACTGCATTTTCACAGACAGCCGAGGGAAAACGAGCGGATTGAAGTGGTCACATGGGAGGAAAAACCGGAGCTCTTACAGCTGAGGCGCGCCTACGAAATCAAGAGCATGGACGGAGAGAGGCTTGTGAGCGGAATGAGCACATGGCTTGTGGTAAACCCGGAGACGAGGCGGATAATCCCCACGAAGGATTTCACCATGCACACCCCCCCGGAGACCGAGACACAGAGAGACTGCATGAAGCCCGGAAAGATTTCTGTTCCAAAAGAGATGAGCATGATTGACGAGCGCAAAGTCAAGTTTTCGGACATAGACGCGAACGGACACACCACGAACTCACGCTACGGAGCCTTTGTCGCCGACGCACTCCCCGCGGAATACAGGGACAGGGAGCTTGTGGATTTCCGCCTGAACTATTCCAAGGAGGCTCTTCTGGATGAAAAACTCACGGTTTTCGGAAATTTTGACGATAATCTGAAAAAGGCCTGCATTGTTGGAAAGACCGAAAGCGGCACATCCTTTGAAAGCGAGCTTTTTTTCAAATAGACGGAATTGGACGCACTATTTTGACGCATTATTATAGGAGACTAAAATGAAAAAACTTTTTCTTGCACTGATAATTACATTCTGCGCGGCAAGCTTTTCCTACGCACAGTTTGATTTTGGAATCGGCTCCGACATCTCATTTCTGCAGGTTGAGGAAGCAGACGAAAAGGATTTTATCAGCGAAACGCTCGCAACAGTCAATCTGGGCGGATATATTTTCATAAATGACTCCTGGTACGGAATCTACAGACCCATGTCGGTCTCCTTAGGATTCATAGACTCTGGATTCGGCTCAGATCCAATCACCCTGCTCTCCCTCAATTTCGGACTCGGATTCGGTGCAAAATGGCAGATCAACGAGGAACATTCCATCATCGGAGGAATCGCACCTGTTTTCACATATTTCCGGCTCGCATCGGATGACTTTCCGGGAAAAGCACCGTCAGCGTTCTTATTCGGAGGCGGACTTGACGTGCACTATCAGTACGAGCCATTCAGGGATGAAAAAATCTCCTTCGCATTCATTACGGGAACAAGATTCCAGTGGTGCCCGGTCTCATTCCTGAACGCGAACGACGACATCAAAATCAAGCAGCTCATCGCCATCAGGCCTTATGCGGGATTCTCAATCAGATTCGACACATCGCGCAACAATTACGTGATGACAGGCCCCGGATTCTAAGGAAACCAATTTTTCCAGATTTTCTGGGCCGAAATCCGATAAAACCGATAAAATTGCTTTTTTTGATTGATAATTGCAGATTCTTGCATTATAATTGAAATGAGTTTATATTTTCGCACCTTGCTTTTCTGCCATTTCCTTTACAGGAGGCGATTTATGAGACGGATTTCATTTAGTCCCAGAAATTTGTGCAAAATATTACCACTATTATGTATAGTACTCCCCTTGTTTACCGCTTGCGAGAACTTTCTCAACGGAGCGGAAATAAAGCAGCAGATTGAGGACGAAATTTACATAGCAAATCACGAAAGTCCTGTTGCCACAGTTGAGGAACCCGCTTTTTCCGATCAGGGAGTCTCAAAAAACCGAGCCATCATAATCAGCTTCTCCATGCCGATGGATCCGGGAACCTTCGCGAACAGTCTTTCAATCACTGACTCACAGGGAAACAGCCTCATGCAGCATTTTATCACTCCCCAGTGGTCAAACGACAACAAGCTTGTGACGGTTCCCGCAAAGGAGCTGAACCTGATTGACCTGCAAGGACAAAGAGCCATGGACATTTACGTCTCGCTGTCAAAATCCTGCACTACCCCGGACAGACTTCCCATAAAGGAAGAAATCAGCCACAAATACCGAATCTGCGACAACGTGGATAATGTTGCGCCGGAACTGATTGAGGTCAGGGGAGAATTTACCCCGAAGCATGTCTGGCGTGACATTGACGGAAACCCGATTCCTGTTGACGGAGAGCCGATTATTCTCGCATCAGGGCAAACCAAGGAACTGATCGCAGGGGAATTTGATTTTGGAGACGAAGATTCCATCAAGCAGAACCACATCAGCAACAAGGCCGACTTTTATATAGAAGGAAACGATTACGGCGGAGGAGCCGTCTACGCGCATTTCAAATCCACACGTATGTATGATGCCTCCGGGAACCGTATTTTCGAGGCTGAGTATGACAGCTATGAACGAGTCCCATACATAGGTGCAAACGGAAATTCCACAGGAACCGTAAGCCTTGACCTTTCCGACTCAAAATTTATGGACGGACTGTACAAAGTGACCGTTACAACATCCGACTCCTCCATGCTCGACAGCAACGACTCCTGCGTATACTATCTCATACGCGACACAAGCCTAGCAAACAGCGCGAACTCCCTGCTTTGGTTTGAGAACCCACAGTTCAGGGATGATATTACCCCTGGTTCTGGTTTTAACCCTGAACCTTATGACACTCAGGCTCCTACAATCGGCAGAATTAAATACTTCATGTACAGAATCCAGTTTGCATATCTATCCAATGACGTGTATTTCCATGGTTCAGAGAAGTCAGAAGAATTCTCATATTACATTTCATGGGGAACAGATTTAAACAATATGGTTCGCCCGGAAGTGCTTGAAGTGTTCGAGGATGATGAAACAGATTTAACGGCACCCGAAATAAAAAGAGGAAACATCTCTTGGGTAGGCCTAACGGAAGAGGATAAAATCTACAAATTACCCGATGGCTACAAGGAGTATCAGAGTCAACACCCGAATAACGATATTTATGTTCAGGCAACGATATATGATTCCGTAGGAAACTGCAATGTGCTGACAACTCTTGTTCCTGGTCAGGTGGAATTCTACAATTACAAAATTTCAGAAGGCTCTACTGCGGGAAAAAAGAAAATTACGCTAAACTATTGTGATTTGTCAGGGCTGCACAAAGCACTCTCACAAACAAGAAGCGTTCCAGGAAAAACCAACTATGCACTCTACAGAATTTTCTATGGAAAAATTGAGGAAGGAATGTCTGAATCCGATGTGATCCTAAAACGAAACACTGTAAAACCTTATGATGTTGACGTCTCTTCCGACCTTACCGACAAAAATGAATTTGAAGTTGAGGACGGCTCAAAATATATTTTTTTCATACAGCCGAACTACAACATGAACTCGATGACAAACGACAGGTGGTGCGGACAAACTTTCGGTTTGCCATACAAGCTGATTGTGGATACAGCAGCAAGTACAACAAGTGGAAGCATAACTGCACCGGAGTTCACGTGCGAGAAAGATTCCGCCGGATTAAATTCCAGCCTTTTCAACATAAATGTCACCGTCACCAATCCTCAGCCCGGTGTAAAATATATTCCTTGCTTCTATGGCCAGGATTACATTGATGACAAAGGTTTCCAGAGAAACTATTGGACATACTTCGAGACACAATCAGAACCGGTATTCACTTTCCAGGTAAAGAATCTGCTAAAAGCACCATTTGAAACTGCTTGGAAAAATAAACCTGAGTGGAAAGATTATAATGAATCGAGCTCGTATTTTGAAAGCGTAAGGAATTGCCGTGCAAACTATGGCTATCCCTCCATCGCAGCAAAAGTAAAAATCATTGCAATAAATGACGACGGCGTGACTGCGGAATCAGAAGAAAAGATTCTTAATTTTTCGGAAGAGGATGATAATATACCTCCGTACCAGTCCCCTGAGTTGCTTTCCCACGACTCTTGGCTTGATTTTGATGGACATTCTTTTAAATTCGAAGGCATTGCCAAAGAGGACGAGGGGCATATATCACCATACTTCCAGTACTATTATATGCCCTACGACAGTACATGGGGAGACAATCTTTCAGTCGCAAGTCCCGCACAGATAGAAGGGCTTCAGGGTGGAATAACAAGCTATACTTCATTCTGCTATAAGAATACTTGGAATGAAAACAGAAAAGGCGAGGCATTATATTCACTAAACATGAAAATTCCGCTGAACGGGATTGCCGACGGAAAGTACATGCTCTTCGCAAAACTGACAGACACTTACGGAAACTTCAATTATATAACTCTTGGAAAAGCAAACATAGGAACTTTCAAGAACAAGCTCAAAGTAAACTGGAGAAGAATCGACAGCAATAACAAACTTCAGCTAATCTCAACTCTGCCCGTAGAACCAGAAGAGACATTTGACAGAAACATGATAAACATTCAACGTCTTGATGCCTCACAAGGGACTTGGTTGAATAAATACAGCACTTATAATGAACTTCAGGACTGCACGAAAACTATTGAGGGAGGGAAAAATATTCTTCGCTATGAAACACTTACCGCGGAGAGCGATGAGATTGTAGATTGGGATGGTGCAACAAATGGCTGGGTCAGAAAATCCGAAAATGACATAAAACTTGACCCCTGGTGGTACAGGATTACAATGCAGGGATTCAATGAAAACACTTTAACTGATATTGAAAATGAGGATGGTGTCAATAGAGTGTACAGAAGACCTTACAGTCACAATAAAGATACGCAAGCGGCAATTGACACATGGGTCAATAGTATAAGTAAGTACGACCTATGCACGGAAGAGACTGTCTCGAACACGGTATATCTCTTCATACCGTTTGACGACAATTATCTGGATGACATAAAATCCTCATTCTTCCCGTCCACATCTACGCCACGCTCAAACAAGTGCTTTATTGTAAACGTAATTTCCGCCAGCCGTGACTTGGGAAGAGACCCTGACGAATGGGAACGCCGCGGCAAGCTGATTTATACCCATTACTACGATCCGGGCGACACAAGCAACTACACTCAGTTCAATGAATCCGTAGCGGCAGATGACATGTTCAACTCCAATGAAAAGGGACTGGTCTACTATGTGGCGGTGGTGCACTTCGCGGACGGCAGCATGGCACTCTCCAAGACCTACACCATGCAGGGGATGTAAGCGAGCTACAAGCCCTCCACCCGCACAAAATCAAAAAAGGGATCCGACGTAAAAAATCGAATCCCTTTTTGCATTTATGGGAGGCTCTAAAAACTTCAGTTTTTTGAGCCAATCTTGAAAATGCGACGCAATCAGAAAAAAATTATTTTTTCTTTCCCTGGTTTGCGACTGCTTCCATCTTTGCCTTGAGAGCTTCCTGGTCGCCGAGGTAATAGTACTTCTCAACCTTTGTCAGATCATCGTTGAACTCGAACACAAGCGGAACTCCGGTCGGAATGTTGATTCCAAGAATCTCCTCGTCGGAAATGTTCAGGAAATACTTGTACAATGCGCGGAGGCTGTTTCCGTGAGCTGCGATAATCACACGCTTTCCTTCCATGACCTTCGGCTTGATTTCCTCTTCCCAGTAAGGAACCGCACGTGCGATGGTTGTCTCCAAAGACTCATGCTGCGGGATAAGGGCGGGATCCACGTCGCGGAACATGGGCTTGTTCTTTGCTGAGCGGGGGTCAGAATCCTCAAGTACCGGCGGCTTGATGTTGAATGAGCGTCTCCAGATTTTTACCTGGTCCTCACCGTACTTCTCCGCAGTCTCGCTCTTGTTCAGGCACTCAAGTCCGCCGTAATGACGTTCGTTGAGCTTCCATGTCTTGATTGTGGGGAGCCACACGCGGTCCATCTCATCAAGGACGTGCTGCAGTGTGTGGATTGCTCTCTTGAGGTATGATGTGTAGGCAATGTCGAAATCATATCCCTCAGCCTTGAGAAGCTTTCCGGCCTCCTTTGCCTCGCCGTGTCCCTTTTCGCTGAGGTCAGGATCCTGCCATCCACAGAACTGATTCAGCTTGTTGAACTCCGACTCACCGTGGCGTATAACAACCAACTTCTTCATATAAAATCTCCTATGAAAACGATTTCACAAAATGAAATCAAAGTCTTTAAAAGCATTGTATCACAAATCAAACAAAACAACAATAGGCGGATTTTATCTCTCAATCTTTGAAGGTGCAGCATTCGGTGCAGCCTGTCACCACAACATGTTTTTTTCCGTCGGCGTAATTGAAAAGGCGGGCCACCAAGTGACCTTCCTCCATGGGAACCTGCTTGTGGCACACTGGGCATTCTCTTTTTAATCCCGGTTCCAGCGCGGGGTAGCAATGGGGACATCCGCTTATGGTGCAGAGCTGGTGCGGTACGTTCATGGGCCGGTAAACACGGCTGAAAAGATCCTCCCCTTTTTGAAGATAGCTTCCACAGAGCGGGCAAGTGATGAGCAGACCCTTTGCATCCGCAGTCTTCTTTATGAGGCGTGATTTTTTCAGAGCCGACTCCTGCTTTGCCTTCCATATTATGTACTTCATCAAAAGCCAGATTATAAATACGGCGACAAGAGCCATCAGAAGATAGCTTTTCCATCCGCTCATGGTCTCACCTCCGAAGCTCCTTCCTGATTTCCTCCAGCACGGCAAGCGCATTGATTCCGGTCTGAAGCGACGAACGCAAATCAGTCTTTGAGTCAAGGAAATCCACCGCACCCTGAACCATGTTTGAAAAATATCCGGTCTTTTTCGGAGGACGCACATCATCCTGCCGCACAAGACTGTAAAATCCTGAGTAGAGAGAGCTTTCTTCCCTGCGGTAAAATTTCAGGAATCCGTTTCCCACACAGATTTTTCCCTCGGTTCCGACAATCTCAATCCCGAAGCCGAAATAACGCGAGCGACCGCTGAACGAAAGATTCACATCAGGACATTTCGCCGTGGAATAATGAGCGCACACCTGCCTGACGCATCCCTTGTCATCAAGAAAAATCCCCGTAAGAACCGGAGTGTTAAGGATGTCACTCACATATTTTTGGCCGAGCGAAAACCATGAGGCCATCTCCAGAAGACCGTCTTTTTTCTTCCTGCTGATTTTTTTAATTCCCGACTCCGATTTTCCCTCAAGACGCTCAAGAAAAAAAAGCACGGCATCGGCTAGGTGGGTTCCGTCATGAATCAGACTGTACGCGCCTGTCTTTTCCTCACGCTGGGAGTAGACCGCCATCCCGGAATTCAAAAATCCGTTGATCGACTGCACATCTCCGATTTTTCCGAGCAAATCAGCGGCCATAAGATAATCTGCGGCAAAGCGTCTCTCATGATTGACTAAAACAGGAACGGAAGATTTTTTCGCCGCATCAAGGATTTCAAATGCTTCGCTCATATTCAGCGCGACAGGTTTTTCAAGAATCACAAGACGCGGACGGGATGAGATTGCAGCCAGAGCCTCCTTTTTATGCGAGTCCTCATTTACGGCAATGACAACAATATCCGAATGGACACGGGCATACATCTCCTCCGAAGAAGAAAACACCTCCGCATCTGGATTCGCGTCATGCCACATTGAAAGGGAGTCCGAGTCTACATCGCACCCGGCCACAAGACGAATCCGTGGATTTGCGTTCAGAGCCATCGTGTGACTTGCGGGCTGCTCACGTTTTGAGTCAAGTCCCAGACTGTAGCCAATCCTGCCGCACCCCACGAGAGATGCGGTATAGATTTTTTCCGACATAATCACGGTGCCCTGCTTCACTCACCCATGAGCTCGGCATATTTTTTTGCAAGACGCTTTGATTTTTCCGCGGCAAGTCCCCGGTAACGTGAAGGATCCTCGAAGAAGTTCGCCGGATTTTCCACGCCGAGTTTTTCAAGCTGAGCGGTGATTTTTTCATAAGCCTCGGTGTGAGTTTTCAGAACCTCGAAGAAAGTCTTTCCGGTCTTCTCAGCCTCAAGCGTAATTTTGCGGATAACCTCATGTCCGTCATTCACTCCTGCCTCACCCAAAAGGATGTACGCTGGCTCGGCAAGCACTCCGCCCTTCACCTTTCCGCCGGCACCCGCAAGATTTTTCGCCATGCTCTCACGGTCAGCCTGAAGTCCAGAGACAACCGCCTTCATACGCGCAACGGCCATTGTGAATCCCGCGACATAATCCGCCATAAAACGCTGGCTCGCTGAGTTTGTCAAATCACGCTGATGCTCTGAAATCTGGTCCATATAAAAAGTCATCACGCGGGGGCACATCGCTTTCCAAAGCGACTTCACATGCTCGCTGTTCCACGGATTGCGTTTCTGCGGCATGGTTGATGAGCCGACCTGGGTTGAAGAGAAATACTCAAAGACCTCTCCAATCTCGCTTCTCTGCAAATTGCGGAGGTCATCGGCAAGGTTCGCAATGATTCCGAATGCCACGTTCATCTCAAGCAGGAGACGAAGAAGATACTCGGGCTCCACAAGCTGATTTGAATATTCGCTCGGCTCAAGTCCAAGATATGAAAGATATGTCCTCTCCAATTCCTCAGGGTCCTTCACAATCATGCTGGGTCCGTTGTAAGAGCCTACAGGTCCCGCGAGTTTTCCCTTGAGCTGATTTGAAAGCTCCTCAATCTTCAAAATGGATTTTCCAAGGCGTGAGACAAATTCCGCGATGCTCCATCCGAAAGTAATCGGTACCGCATGCTGTCCGTGGGTGCGTCCGACCTGAGGAGTCTCGGCTTCCCTTTCAGCAATGGCACAAAGAGCCTTTTCCAATGCCTTGAGTTCGGGAAGAACCACATTCTGGGTAACGTCCCTCATGCGGCAGGAAAGTGCTGTGTCAAGGATGTCCACCGATGTGGCCCCAAGATGCACGTAGGGTCCTATGTCGGCGGGAACCTTGGTCTTGAACACATTCACCAAAGCGCGGATGTTGTGTCTTGTCTTCTCCTCTTCCGCATAGACTTCCTGCGGGTCAAGATTTTCGGCGGTGGTATCAAGAAGCTTAACAACTTCATCAGTGAGCTGACCCCGGAGTTTCAAGTGTGCCTTTACCAAAGCTGCCTCAGCCTTAGCGCAACTTCGGATGCTCGCCTCTTCCGAAATATATTTTGACAAGCCCTCAAATGCAGCGGCTTCCGACAATGAATATCTGTGATCGATACAAGAAATGTTCTGAAAAATATTGCGTGTTTCCATAAAATCAGTATAAACTTTTTACGAAATTATTTCAATCAGCCTTAGCGGTTTTTCTCAAGCATCCGGTTAATCATCTCCTCAAACTCCGTGCGGGTGATGGTGTTCAGGGGATCAAGGTAACGCTCTTCCTTTGGGGCTCCCTCGGCTCCGTGTCCTATCATGATGTTCCATGTTACGGCCCAGGTCATCGCTTCCCACGCATACTCGTCAATGTCGTAGTAATCAATGAAGGGGTCGGTGCGTCCGAAATCTATGGCACGATTATATCCCACAAGCTCGGCATAGCGCATCAACATGCAGGCGGCGTCCTCCCTCGATGTCCAGTCACCCACACCGAACTCATAAAATGTGCAGTCGGCGCAGATACCGTTGTTCACAGCCCAGATGAGCGCGGATCCAGAATCTGCGTTTATGTCCGTAAATCTTTTTTCCTTTAATGTACCCGGTTTCGGACTTCCCGCAAGATCGTAAAGCCGTTCGACAACCTGCGTTTTAGTCATAAGATTTGATTTATTAGAAGTAACTTTAACCACAGGTTTTGGAGCCGATGTGCTTCCATCTGCTGTAAGCGGCACATTATCCCTGTCAAAGCACAGGAAAAAACTGTTCTCCGCGCCGGTCGAAGTGTCACCGCCAAAATTTATTGACCATGACCAGCTCCTGACATTGGCATGATACTTTTCCGTGCCCTCGTTATAAGCCCTGACCAGAGAATAACAATTGCTGATATCCAGAGCCGTAAACGGATTTGTGAACGCCTGCAAGAATTTCAGCTTGGGATTTTTCGACACGTTCAGATTTCGTATCTCATTTTTACCGCAGTCCAAATAAACAAGCTTGGGATTCTTGGTGACATCCAGAGAGCTTAAGTCATTGTAGCTGCAAATCAATTTCTGGAGCTCAGGATTTTTGGTAACATCAACTTCCGTGGCACCATTGTTAGAGCAGTTGTAAGTCTGAAGACCGGGACAGTGACTGACATCGACGCTTCCCAATCCGGGGTTGTCCCATACATCAAGGCGCTTCAGCAGGGGACAGGCCGTTACATCAAGATGCTTGAAATGATTTCTCTGTGCATCCAGATGCTGCAGCTTCGGATTTTTGCTTATGTCAAGTTCCGAAAGCTCACATGTCGCGCAGATCAAATGCTCAAGCTCAGGATTATGAGTCACGTCAAGCGAGCCAAGGGGATTTGTGCTGCACTCAAGATACGCAAGTTCAGGATTGTTCCTCACGTTCAGGTTCGTCAGCTTGCAGTCAAAGCAGTAAACCCACAAGAGCTTTTCATTGGGAGTAAAATCCAGCGACGTAAAATCATTTCCCGAGCACCAGACGCCTTGAAGCTCCTTGTTGTTGGCGAGATTCATTTCCTTGATATGATTGTCCGTGCAATAAAGTCCCCGCAGCTCCACAAGATATTCAATTCCCCTGAGGGACCGTATTCCGCAATTATCGCAGTGGACATTTCTTATATAAATTATCTCTTCCTCATCAAGGATTCCGTTCTGGTCGCGGTCATACATTGGATCAGACAACACTTCCCTGAACCTGGCATCCGGGAAAGTCGCCGGGTCAAGTCTTGCGGGTCCGCTGACATTCACGTCATAAGAGGAATAACCTACCCCGTCATGCACACCGCTGCACGAGGCGAACATTAAATAGCCCAAAAGGCCAAAAAACACAAACAAAACTTTTTTCATAAAACTTTTTCTCCATTTAAAAATCATTTAAATAGCATTTAAATAGAATTGTAACGCTTTACAAAAAAAGTTGCAAGGGTGATTCTCACAAAGTGTGTTTCACAAGATGTGTCTCACAAAGTGTGTTTCACAAGATGTGTCTCACAAGGTGTGTCTCACTTTGGATTTTCTCACAAAATACTTTACCGGCCGCCCCTAGTCTTCAATTCTTCCTCATCCACCTTGCCGCGAATTAATGAGTTGGAGTCCAGCGGAACCGAAGTGTAGATTACGCAGGGATGTCCGTCGCAGCACCAGCGGTAGATTTCGCCAGTGTCGGGATTCACGAGGATATAGGAATCTTTCGGCATGACTTCATGCGCAATGTCTGGAGTCACATATTCAAGCTCCGATTTTTCATCAATCATGTTCAGGGCCTTGAGACGGAACATTCGCCAACCACTGATTTTTTTTACCGAAGGAAGATAGCTGTCGGGATTGTTTTTCGCGCGCTCGTCCCACGCTTTTTGTGCGGCAGGAACAAGGGAATCATACTCAGCCTTTCGTCTCTCCTCAAGCAAACGGCCTTTCTCCAGGATTTTTTTCTCGTCGCTTTCCGAAACCTCACCGCAGATTTCCGCACACAACTTGTACGCGCTTCCGCTTTCACCGGAGACAGTCACATCCGCGTCATTGCGTCCGTAATAGAATCCCGTGGCATAGGGTCTGTGGCTCGCGTTATAAAGTTCCTCCACAAAGGGATCCGCCTCATCGCCGCTGATTTTTCCGTCCAATGCGTCAAGTGCCTTTCGGTAAGCCCTGGTAACGAGCGCGACATAATAAACGCTCTTCATGCGCCCCTCAATCTTCAAGGAGTCCACACCGGCTTTTTTCAAATCATCCAGATGATCCACCATGCACAGATCCTTGGATGAAAGCACGGCGGTAAAATTGTCTCCCTCGTAAATGGGGAAAAACTCATCGGGGCGTTTTTTCTCACGCAGGGACATGAATCCGCTTTGAGCAAGGGCCCTCACGTTCTCAGGATAATCCTTCACGGAATCCATCTCGCCAATCAGCTTTCCGTCGGCCATCACGTCAAAATCCCAGCGACATGTGTGGGAGCAGAATCCCTCCTGCGCGGACCGTCCGTTTAAATATGCGCTCATCAGACAGCGACCGGCATAGGCAATGCACATGGCACCGTGGACAAAGCACTCAATTTCCATGTCGGGCACTGCATCCTTGATTTCCGCAATCTCCTTCAGGGACGCTTCCCTTCCCATGACCACACGAGAAAATCCGAGCGACTTGTACATTTTCACGGCCTCTCGGTTCATGCAGCTTGCCTGGGTTGAAAGATGGAGCGCGGCATCTGGAAAGTGTTTCTGCAAGATTGGAACAATTCCCAGATCCTGCACGATGAACGCATCAATTGGATAGGACTTGAAATATCCGATCTCTGAAATCAGACGGTCAATCTCTTCATTGTGGAAACTGATGTTGAGTGCGCAATGCAATCTTCTTCCGGGATATTTTTCTTTCAGCTCGACGACACGCTTGTACTCATCCTCGTAAAAATTGTCAGCCTTTACACGCAGCGAAAAATTCTTGAGTCCGATGTATGCGGCATCAGCTCCATAGGCATAGGCATATTCGAGTTTTTCCACATTGCCGGCGGGCGAAAGAAGTTCCATGCTCAGTCCTCGCTTCCGATGTGATTCTTGCGGATGATTTTTTCACGCTCCATTCTGTCAAGCACCGACTCCGGTTTTCTGGATGAAAGGAAGCGTCCAACTTTTTCCACCGCGAGATGGGAATCAGGAAGGAACTCATCGGCAAACTGGAACATATACATCATGTTCGGCCAGATGTCCAGCTCACATTCCACGTTCACTTCCGTAAGCTTTGATTTCAATTCCTTCGCCTGCTGAACGAGAATCTCCTTTTCTCCCATCTGGATGTAGACCGGGGGGAAATCCTCAAAATCCTCAGGAGGAGCTTTCAAAGGTGAGACCAGCGGATTGGATATGTTCGCGGCGTAGGTGTATTTGTCCACGGCGGCATGAAGGGCTTCCCCGCTCAAAACTTCATCGCTCACACGTCGCTTTGCAATCAGGGGATTGTCGGAGCTGAGATCGAGCCAGGGAGAGAAAAAGACGAGATGCTGAATGTTGCACCTGTATTTTTTGTTGATTTTGAAAATGAGGGCACAGGCAAGGCTTGCACCGCTTGTATCCGCAGCGATTATGATTCTGCCCTTCGTGTCATCGTCATCACGTGAGCCCTCGGAAATCTCCCTTCCGCGCAAAATGTTTTCCGCCTCATAGACAGACCTGAACACAGCGACCAAATCCTCAATAGAGGCAGGAAACGGATACGTAGGTGGAAGACGGAACTCAGGTACAATAATCCGGCATGAGGACGCATGGGCAAGCTGGGCGCAGAATCCACGGCTGGCTTTTCTAGAACCGCCGACAAAGGAACCTCCGTGGATGTAAATCATAACCCTGCATGACGAGCAGACCATCGGTGAAATTACGTCGCAGGGCACGCCGCCGAATTCCTTTTCCGTGCACTCCACCCTGTTTGGAAGAAAAACGGTTGAATAAGTGTCCTCAAGATTTTTTCTGTAATCCTCAACTTCGGTCTTTGAATTAAAAATCAGGGCCTTCAGTTTTTTCAAGGCCGCCTTACGGTCAATCTTCATTTGTAAATCCCCAATCAAAACAGACAATTATATAGGTAAGAAGTATAGCACATTTTTCTTTTTTATGCTATAGTAGATGAGCCAGTTTCAAAAGTCTGTTACTTTCGAAACTGTCTCTTAAAAAGCTCATTGCATTGCGCTTTTTAGGCCAAGTAAAGTAGAAGTTTCAAAACTCGTCTGACTTTTGAAACTTCCCCAATTGAATATCATCTTGTAAGGGAAAAGCTTGTATGCCGATAAAAATTGACGCGAATCTTCCGGCAAGACAGGAGCTGGAGAACGAAAACATATTCGTAATGACTCAGGACAGGGCGTTGTCTCAGGAAATCAGGCCTTTGGAGATTGCCATAATCAACCTGATGCCCACAAAGGAAGCGACCGAGCTCCAGCTTTTGCGTCTCCTCGGAAACACACCGCTCCAGATCAACATACACCTTTTCCAGATTGAGGGACACATCTCAAAGCACACGAACAGCAATCACCTTGAGCGATTCTACATTTCATCCGACGAAATCTTCAAAAGAAAGTTTGACGGAATGATTATAACAGGAGCGCCGGTGGAGCAGCTGAAATTTGAGCAGGTTGATTACTGGGACGAGCTCTGCAAGATTATGGACTATGCGAAAAAGAACGTCTATTCAACGCTCTACATTTGCTGGGGTGCGATGGCGGGACTCTACCATCTTTACGGCATTGACAAATATCTCATGGGAAAAAAACTCTCAGGGATTTACAAGAGCAAAAAACTTGAGCCGACAGAGCCGCTTCTTCGCGGATTCGATGACGTTTTTCCGGTTCCGACTTCCCGCTACACAAAAATCAAGTCGGAGGACATAAGGGCAAATCCATCGCTCAGGCTTCTTGCTGAAAACGAGGAGACGGGAATGACCATCGCAAAGTCGGTGGACAACCGTTGCATTTTTATGACGGGACACCTTGAGTACGACCCGGACACGCTTGCAAAAGAATATCTCCGCGACGTGGAAAAAGGATTGGACATCACCATCCCGAAGAATTATTTTCCGCACGACAACCCGAATCTTGTCGCCCCCTCAACATGGAGAAGCACCGCCCATCTTTTCTACTCCAACTGGCTCAACTACTACGTCTACCAGATGACCCCATTCAACATCAACGAGATTCCAAACTGCGGCTGGTGAAAAGTGAGAACTTTCACCTCTCACCTTTCCAAAGGAAACTCAGTTCGTGCTTGTTGTAGTTCAGATGCACCACGCGGCTTCCGGGGATGGAGGCAAACTCGGCGATCAGGTCCCAGCGGATTTCTCCCTGCATTTTGATTGTGCAGATCATGTTGTCGCAAAGTCTTGAGTCAATCCATTTCTGAACCCAGCCCAAAAGTCTTTCCGGGTAGCAGATTACGTCGCTGAAAACCCAGTCAAAATGACCAAGCTCCTCTGGCGGCAAGGTGAACGCATCGTGTGCCATGAATGTGACGAGGGGATTTTTCATCAATGATGGAGCAAGCTCTGCTCTGTCCACGGCAAAGACTTCCGAATCAAGCTCCGTAAGCACCCACGTCCAACCACCGGGACACGCCCCCGCATCAAAGCAACGGGTGTTCTTACCCGGCAACTCGCTTCCGAAAAAATGCGTGTGCAATGCAAGGGCTTCCTGAACTTTAAGATATGCCCTGCTCGGCGGATTCTCATGGTCCTCATTCCAGACAAGAGCTCCGGCAGGCAGACAGGAATTTGTTTTCGCGGATGCCACCATCGTATGCTCGTCCAAAAGACAATACACGCCGATCGGGGAACGCGGAATTGAGATGGGGAAATCTCGGCTTTTTAAATTCACGTGCGGAAGCTTTTCCTGAAGCAGAGTCGTCCGGCGGAAATGATTTGACGAGCAAGGAGCCCATGACCTCTGCATATCTCTGAGTGCCTTCGCGCCATCCCCTATGGAATCAAAGCGGATTCTCACAGGCTCCACCATCGCGCACCTGCACCAGTACGGAATGAGGGAAGAGTCATAGCGGAAGATTTTCTCAGTGCCGTCATCGTTTTTCTCCGAAACGGATTTCAAATCATCGAGCGCAAGGGACGGAACATAAAAAAAATCACCCCATTTCTCACAAGCGTCTATCTTGAGTCCGAACCTTCTCTCACACTCGGAAATCAGAAGAGAATCCATTTCAGCAAAAGGAAGAAAAGCCACGCCCTCAAGTTTTTCCACGGAATAAGCCATATAATTAATCCTCAATCAAAATCAATGCCTTCTGATATTTCGGAAGGAATTTTTTCACGCTGCCGTTTTCGAACACGACAGAAATCACATACTCACCTTCGCTCATGCGCCCGGAAGAAATAATTCCCGGTCCGTAATCATCATGGAAGACGGAGGCACCCACGCGCCATTTTTTCGCAATTGGGTCAACGGCATTTTCTCCGTCAAAATCTCCCTGCATGGATGAAGGCATGTCACCGACCACACGCATCTCATCCTTTCCGATCTCAGAAAGAAATGGTGAGGGAGTCATGTATTTTGTCTGACCGTACATTCTTCGCGAGGCACAGGAAGTAAAATAAAGCTGCTCCCTCGCACGGGTGATTCCCACGTAAAAAAGACGTCGCTCCTCCTCAAGTTCCTCACCGCTTTTGTTCTCACGAGGAAAAACCCCGTACTCAAGCCCGGTAATAATCACACGCGGAAACTCAAGTCCCTTGGTGTTGTGAAGAGTAATCAAAGTAACACGGTCAGTACCGTCGGAAGACTCATCCTCAAGTGCGCGGTCCAGCTCAATGTGGTCAAGGAATTCAAGAAGCCCCTCCATCGTGCAGGGATAAAGGGCCGCCGAGTTCGCAAGTTCCTCAAGGTTCAAGACTTTTTGTGTTCCGGCAATCTCATCCTGGCTCCTGTGAAATTCCTCAAGCCCGGATTTTTTTGAAAGAGCGTCCACAAAATCAGAGAGCTTACCGGCGGATTTTTTATCCTCATCATCGGCGGGGGCAATTTTGGAAAGCATGGAAAGAAGTTCCTCCGCGACCGAAAGAAATTCCTCAAGACCACTGGCGGCCTTTTTTGAAATCTTCACGCTCCTCGCATTCTCAAGGATTGATTTCGCCGCACACGCCTCGACAATTTTTTCCTGAGTCACTGCACCAATTCCACGCACAGGTTTGTTCACGATTCGTCTGAAAGCAATCTCATTCTTCGGATTTGCGAGAAATGAAATCCATGCAAGCGCGTCCTTGATTTCCTCACGCTCGTAAAATTTCAGAGTGCCCACAACCTGATACGGAATCTTACGCCGCAAAAAAGCTGACTCAAATCCGAGGGACTGAGCGTTGGTTCTGTAAAGGATTGCCCAGTCGGAAAAAGGAACTCCCTTCTCGTGTGCGTTCAAAATCAGGTCGGAGCAAAAATCAGTCTCGTCATCCTGATTCGGAAGATATGCGAGAACCGGAATCTTTCCCTTTTTTTTCTGAGCCTCAAGAGTTTTTCCAAGACGCTTCTCATTGTTTGAGATAACGCTGTTGGCACAAGCAAGAATCTCCGGGGTGGAACGGTAATTTCGCACGAGCCTTATGAGCCGGGGCTTTGAAAAATCCTTCTCGAAATCAAGGATATTCTGCACCTCCGCGCCACGGAATTTATAAATGCTCTGGTCATCGTCACCCACCACGCAAATGTACACGCCCGCGTTCTCATCAATTCCGGCAAGCTCCCTCAAAAGAAGAAACTGCACGCGGTTTGAGTCCTGATACTCATCCACCAGAACATAGCGGTAACGCAAATGGATTCTGTGTCTGATATCCGCGTTGTTCATCAGCACAAGATAGGGAATCAGAATCAGGTCGCCGAAATCAACATTGCCTGTCTGACGGAGACGCTTTTCGTAAAGTGTGTACTGCTCGCGGAATTCCTCGCCCGCATCAATTTCGGAAAAACTCTCGCTCTCAGGGGTGAGTCCGTAATCCTTCGCAAGGGAGATTTTGTGTGCCACGAGAGCAGCCTCTTTTTTTGCGATTGAGGGAATGGCTTTTGAAACTAGGGTCGCCATGTCATCGTCATCGTAGACCGTGAAGTTTTTGTCCACACCGTAGCCGCCGTTTTCCTTTCCATAAATTGATTTAAAATATGCGGATGCCTCGCTGTGGTACTTCCTCAAAAAATACGCGCCCCATGAGTGGAATGTCCGTATCTGCGCATACTCGGCCTTGGGCTCAAGACGCACCGCCCTCTCACGCATTTCGTCCGCGGCTTTTTTCGTGAACGTGACGGCAAGAATTGAATAGGGATCAACGTGCTTCTGTGAAATGAGATAGGCAATCTTCGTGGTGATTACGCGGGTCTTACCGGAACCGGCCCCTGCAAGAATCAGAAGATCCTCCGAGCCGTCCCCTGAATGTATGACGGATTCTTTTTGCTCTGGATTCAAAAGCGAAAGATACTCATTTGCTTCCAAGGTACACTCCGTCAATGTCCACGTCGCTTGATGCCACGGCCCTGCATTTTACCACGGCACCGGGAACAATCGCTTTCACGGCATTCTCATCGTCGCGGTCATAGCGGATAACAAAGGAGCCGTCCACCTCGGGAGCCTCGAACCATGCACGACCGATGGCAAGACCGTCATCCCCTCCGCTGAGGTTCTCCACAATCTCCTCCACGAGCACGTCGTAAATTTTTCCGCAGCGTGATTTGAGTCTTTCCCTCGTAATCTCCGCCTGGATTTTCTCAAGCTCCGAAGCCCTGATTTTTGCGACCTTCGCGCTCACCCTGCCCTTCATTTTTTCCGCAGGTGTTCCTTCCTCAAGCGAATAGGGAAAACAGCCGCTCCAGTCACTCTGAATTGACTTCAAAAAATCCCTCGTGCGGGAAGCAGACTCATCGCTTTCTCCGGGGAAGCCTGTAAGAAATGTGGTTCGTATGCAGGAGTCGGGAAGCTCGCCGCGAATTTTTTCAACGAGCCTTTTGTAGATTTCAAACCCACCCTTGCGGTTCATCGCCTTTATGATTCCGTCCTCGCCTGACTGAAACGGTATGTCAAAATAATGCAGGAAGCGGGAATCCTTTTTCATCACGTCAAGCACGTCTGGATTAAAATGGTCGGGATGCATGTAAAGAAGACGCACCCAGAAGTCCCCATTGATGCGCGAGATTCTTTCCATTAATTGTGCGAGAAATGATTTGCCGTCAGAATTGAGCGAGGGATTTTCAAGCACAGGATTTTTCAGACTCTTGAAGATTTGCTCGAATCCGTTTTTTCCGCTGTCCGACACATCATCTTCCTCGCCGCAGCCGTAAGCCGCAAGATCCTGCCCGATCAAATTGATTTCATGGATTTTATGCTCATGCACAAGGCTCTCAATCTCGGATGCGATTTCCTCAATCTTCCTTGAGCGCAAGTCCCCGCGAATAATCGGAATGGCACAGAAGGTACAGCGGTTGTTGCATCCCTCGGTAATTTTCACATAAGCCGAGCCCTTGAATGATAGCAGGAGATTTCTGTTTCCGCAGCACACGCCTTTTTGCGGGGGACGCACCACGGGTCTCTCGTTTTTGAAAAGTGATGAGACCGTCTCATTGATTTTGCTTAGGTCACCGTTTCCAAAAAATCCGTCGGCCTCAGGAAGACTCTCACAAAGTTCCTCCGCATACCGTTCGGCAAGACAACCGGCAAGAAGTATTTTCGCGTTGGGATATGCGGCCCTTGTATCAATTACGGCGTTGATGCTTTCCTCTTTTGCGGATGCGATGAAACCACAGCTGTTTATGATTATCAGGTCGGCCTCATCAGGATTTTCGGTTCTCTCATATCCGGATTTTCCCAAATGAGTAATGAGAATCTCACCGTCCACCTGATTTTTCGCGCATCCGTGCTGGTCAAGGAAAAATTTTTTCATCGCCTATCAGTTCACATCCTCTACGACAAGGCGGTATCTTCCGTCACTGTTGCTGTAGACCCACTTGATGTCCTCAACCTGAACGTGTCCGTCGGGTCCGATTCCCAGATCCTCGGTCTTACCACCGGCAGTCACCTGGAGGCGCACAGAATTGATGTTGCTGCACCAGATTCGGATTCCGTTCTGAGCGTTGAGAGAAAGTGATGAGCTGGATGCCGTATAATGGTTCTCAATCTTATCGTTGCTGTCCACACGATAGCGGAAAAGACACTCGCCGCGGAATGTTACGGTCAGAGTAAACGGATATGGCCTGTTGTCATCTATGATTACTGTCTGGTTTGCGTTTGCGGTTCCAACCACGGTCGTCTGCTCCGTCTCAGAATCAGCCTGTGCGTCGGCAGGATTTGGATCCGTATTAAGGCTGAGCAGCATTCTTACCTGCGCACCACGGTTCTCATCCACCATGTCCACGTCGCTCAAGTACAAAATCACGTCGCTAACGGAATCACCGTCCAAATCAAGGGGTCGCTCCTCACCAAGCTCCACACGCTGGTCTCCGTCGGAAGGAGTCTCAAGCGTAAGACAACCGAGTGTTCCCTTTACAGTAAGCACGATGTTTCCCTCGCCCTCGTTCGCAGGAATGAGAATCTGGTCGCCGACATACATGCGGTGGGTCTCCGTCTCACCCGAGAACTGATACTGGTGGGTCTTCTTTGTCTCCGCAAGCATCTTCTGTGTCTCAATGCGCTTCTGAGGCACTTTGAACACAAAGAAATAGAGATAGACTCCGACTCCGGCAAGCACAAGCAGGAGCAGGATGATTATGAGAGGCACAAGGAATTTGGGCTTCTTTTTCTGGAGCAGTTCCACAGGCACGGGAGACTCCTGAATTTTTTTCGCATGATACAGTTTCAGAACGTCATCGCCCTTGAGACCAAGGAATTCCGCGTAGTTCTTGAGGAATCCAATCATGTAGGGCTCACCGGGGAATGCTCCGTTCTCTTCGTTTTCAAGTCCTTCTATATAATGGCGCGTAATGGAAGTCTTTGCCTCCACGTCCTCGATTGAAAGTTCCTGTTCTTCGCGAACTTTTCTTAAGAGTTCTCCATAGCTTTCCATTTTCCCTTACTCCTGGAACAAGAAATTGTTGTAAGCGTTAACGGATGC
>JAEEYO010000072.1 GCA_016288205.1 Treponema sp.
CTCATGTACACCGCCCCGTCAATCATCTCGGGCTCAAGCTTAGTGTCCTCCAGCCTCAGGTCCGTTCCGTGCAGGGCATTGTAAAGCGAAAGGAAGTTCTCCTTTGCGTTTATGTCCTTTCCGAAGAGGTCGACGAACATGCTGTCCTTTATCCTGCGGTTCCCGCCGCCGGGAATGCCTTTCTCCGCCATAAGCCTCAATCGCTCCTTTATATTATAATGCATTTCTTTTGAAATGTGAAGGATTTTCCGAGCCTACATGGATCAGAAAAATCCCTCATATAATATAATAGCTGCGAATCTTCGCCACGGTAATCAAATCTGCAAAAAATTTTAAAAAAAGATGTGGGGATGGCATAAATATCGTTTTATTATTTCACATCATCAATCTGAACCCATATTTCCAGTTTGTCCTCTTCATAATTATCCAAAAGAATCAATGTTTTTTGTTTTAAATCTTCGATTATATTATCTATTTTATCTGGACACAAAGATTTTATATCTTCCAATTCACAGCATTCCTGAAGCAAATCAATAATTTCCTTATTAATTCCTTTTTTCTCCAATGTAAAAAATGTATATGGCGTAAAAATTATCTTTTCACTTTCATCAATAGTTGTTCTCTTGGTCTTTAATGCTTCCAAAGTTCCAAGAATAGTGATTAAATACAACTTTTCTATTCTCTCTTTACCAAATACCGTGAATTTCATTTTCCTTCCATATAATTAAATATACATCTCACGATGAGAAATAGTGTCCCAAAAAATCTATCAAATCCTATTTGTATAGTGCTCATCCACAACGATGAACTGTCCGTTCTTGTAAATTGTTTCCAAGAACAGATGCCCTCCAAACCAATTGATCTCAAGCTTATACCGACGATCTTCTGTAAATTTTTCCTTATACTCAGATATATCCTGTATTATAATAATCTCATTATTATTTCTTTCGTATTTTAAAACATCAACACGATAAAATAGTTTTAACTCATGAATTTCTCCAATCGGTTTAGATTTATTAGTATTGTCCAAAACGATTGTAACAACATTATTTGAATCTATGTTTATTGATTTCAACAACGGTTTCTTAAACTCTTTAAGGTTTCGTGGCATTAAAAAGCAACCAGAGAAAACAAGAGAAAATAACAATAAAAAGAAAAGTACGGGACAAATTATTTTACGTCGCATTCTTTCCATCTCACATTAAGACTTTTCAACCATTTTTGCGCTGGCCTGCCTTACTCCGTCTCCTCTGCTCGCGTTTTGCCTCCTCCTTTCGCTGAAGATAGTCACCATAAATCACCAGGAGAAGAATTCCAAAGAACGTGAGGGAAATCCATTTCGTTCCGTCATCGTAACAGTTGCAGGACGTATAAATTTTTTTGCCATAAGAACTCCATAAAAAAAATTTATATAAAACCATTCTATAGCACTATACCTCAATTTTCAAGCATAATGCCATCAAAAAAAGACGCCACTGGCCTTCCGAACTTGTCCACCCGTCATTGTGACTTTTTCTTTTTTGTAATCATTTCCCTGAACGCTTCCTGCTGTTTTGTGTTCCATTCATCCTTTTCTCTTTCAGCAGGCGGATACAATCTGTCTCGCTCATCGGCCAAATCAAACATATAATTGGTAATGTCCTTGACAAAGGTTTCGCCCGGATCCCATCTTTTTACGCACCAGTATTTTCCGTCGATGCTCACTTCGACCACTTCAGTATACCCGTCCCTTCCGTTCGTCCAAACTGTAGGCGGCTGATTGTAAAAGTCACACTCCTCTATCATCGAAACAAGCTTATCGACGGCCTCCCTCGGGATCTCAACCTTTTTATGAAAATCAAGTTTCCTGTCACCGAATCTGTCATAATATGATTCACATGAGAATTCCAAAAACTGCCTATTAGTAGTCCACTCAACCTTGATGCAATAAATTGGAGCGGAATCGCTTATATACTGTATTGCATTTTTCTTTTTCGACAAAACCCTCACCTTTTGATTTCTTAACGGCTCCACCGAAAGCAATTCATATTCCTCGTGCCATTGCTCAAATATGTGGTCAATCTCCTCCTGAGGATCCGTCGGCTTTTCTATCCTGCCGTATTGTGCAAAAACCAATGCGTTAAGAAAAATCAGCATAAAAGCTATCAAGGTTTTCTTCATATTGTCTCCACCTTTTATAAATATGTTTTAAACCATTCTATAGTACTTTCCTTCGATTTTCAAGCAAGCAAGGATTATTTTAAGG
The DNA here is from genome assembly GCA_016288205.1 of Treponema sp. Classification (GTDB taxonomy): domain Bacteria; phylum Spirochaetota; class Spirochaetia; order Treponematales; family Treponemataceae; genus Treponema_D. The sequence goes on from JAEEYO010000072.1 coordinate 2,246, forward strand.
ATGCCGAGATCCTTCTCCTGGATTCTTCCCGCTTGCACATTTTATTTTTCTATAATATACTTTTATTGCATCGATTTTTAGATGCTACCATTTGCCATCAGAGGCACATTTTTGCGGAGGTATAATATGAAGGTTCTTGTCATCGGAGGCGCGGGATATATTGGAAGCCATGTGGTAAAGGAGCTCATGGCCAAGGGACACAAGGTTACGGTTTTTGACAATCTTTCAAGCGGCCTGATTCAGAATCTTTTCCCGGAGAATGATTTTATAGCGGGAAACATACTTCACCCCGAGGATTTGGACACCGCATTCTCAAGGGGATTCGACGCATTCATCCACTTGGCGGCATTCAAGGCTGCGGGTGAGTCCATGATCAAGCCCGAGAAATATTCTGTAAACAACATCAACGGCACAATCAACATACTCAATGCCGCGGTCGCACACGGATGTCTGAACATGGTTTTCTCTTCAAGCGCAGCCGTTTTCGGTGAGCCGCAGTATCTTCCGATTGACGAAAATCATCCGAAGAACCCGGAGAACTACTACGGATTCACCAAGCTCAAGATTGAGGAATTCATGAAATGGTACGAGCAGCTCAGGGGACTTCATTTTGCGGCCCTGCGTTATTTCAATGCGGCTGGATACGATCCTGAGGGCGTGCTTTACGGACTTGAGAAAAATCCTGCGAACCTGCTTCCGGTAATCATGGAGGCGGCATGTGGAAAAAGGGAAAAAGTCTGCATCTTCGGAAACGACTATCCCACGCGCGACGGAACCTGCATCAGGGACTACATCCATGTAAGTGACCTCGCTTCGGCACACGTTCTCGCCCTGGAATACATAGCGAAAAACAAGAGCAGCCTCACACTGAACCTTGGAACCGGAAACGGAATCACGGTCACTGAAATGCTTGAGTCCACAAGAAAAATCACCGGCAGGGAAATCAAGGCGGAGTACACGGACAGAAGACCCGGAGATCCAGCACAGCTTACGGCATCATCGGAGCTTGCGAAAAAGACCCTCGGTTGGGAGCCAAAATATTCCGACGCGAACACATTGATTGGCTCAACCTGGGCCGCATACAAGAAATTCTTCGGAATCTAAAGATTCGCAATCCAAGGATTCAAAACACACCAAATGCCGATTTCACAGGCGAAAATCCGGTCGGAGGTTTGACTCTGGCCGGAAATCTAAAAATAAAAGGCAACTCGAAAAACTAATTTCCAATGTTTTTTTTCAAAAAAAATTAAAAAATTTGAGGTTTCCTTGTTGACAAACGACCGGAAAAATATTATATATTGTGTGGCTTTTTGGCACAATTTTTTTTCTCTCTCATTTTTAGTGCCAATCCTCATTGACTATTTTTTTCTTTTTCTCTATAATCATAAATATGAACAGGATTTCAGAATCGGCATTTCATCAGGCCCAGCAACTTATTGAACAGTGTGAACCTGGTAAAGCGGAGGTGCTTCTTCGTGATGCCATGTCCGCCGATCTTGAAAACGCGGAATTTCGTACAGCCATTTCCTTCTGCTCATACTGGACGGATGTTTTTCAGGACATCGAAGTGCTTTCACCATTTGACGGGGGAGAATGTCTTTTGGACAAATGGAAGAAGTTCGACGCATGGTCCGTGGGATTTCCGAACGTGAACGCAGGCATCTATTATGGATGCAAAAAGGGTACTTTTACCAAGGCCATGCAGAAGTACAGTGAGGCGGAACCATCTTCACCGTCACAGGCGGAGGACCAAAAGCTGATTGCGGAAATCAGGAGGAAGACAGGACTGTGCCACAAGAGGCTCGGTGAATACGAGGAGGCGCTGCAATGCCTTATGGAAGCGAATTCACTGAATCCCGGACAGGCGGACATAGTTGCGGAATTCGCGGACTGTTATGATCTTTGCGGAGAGAAAAAGCTTTCAAAAATTTTGTTTAGGGAAGCTTTTTACATTGACCCTCAGAAAGTCGATCTTGGCAATCTGGACTCTCCCCTCATTCAGGGGCTGATAAAGCAGGTGCAGCAGGAAGGCTACGAGGGACACATACTTCAGGAATGGATTCCGGTCTATGGAATCCTGCTCGGTGTTTTCAACGTCAAGAGAAATCTACGGGCCATGGAACTGGGGCGGCTCAGGCAGGACATTTTCAACAAGGAGAATGAACTGAAAGATCCGTCGAACAACAGTAAGACCATCACACCCAGACTGATGAATCTTTATCTTTGGCTGATGGATTACTATCGGCTGAGCAATGAAAGCACAAGCAGAATCAATGAGCTGCTGTTCAAAATCAGGCTCCTTGATCCTGAGATATATAAGGAATACTTTAACTAGAGGAAACACCAAGAGCGGAAAATCATCCGCACAACATTTGAGGAGATTTTATGTCTGAAGAACTTGTAAACTCGGTAAGCGAGATGCTCAAGGAAGAGTGGTTGACCGGAGGGGCAAAAGTCAAAATCAGCGGAATTACGCAGGAAAAACTGAATTCCCTTGATAAGATTCTTGAACAGGCCTATGCCGAAGGATGCGAAAAGGAAATCAAGGCATTGTGTGATGCCCAGCTTGACGGAAGCAAGGAAAGCAGCAGCAGCGTCATAGCACTTTATCTTTCCGGAATCATTGAGCTGAAGGATCACTCTCTCGACAACAGAAATCTGCTCACACTCATCGACATACTTGAGCGCAATCATAAGGAGCCGTTGGTAAAATCAATCTGCGAGGAGATTGAAAGAAACGATCCTTCCAATAAATTCGCACTCAGAAAGCTTGCCGAATTCTACAACGAAGAAAAGAGCCCGAAAGTCTGGGAGTACTACGAGAAGATTCTTGAGAACGACCATGACGACCCGGAGATTCCAAGACAGCTCGCCGAATATCATCAGAAGCAGAAGGATTCGGAAAAGGCCACACGTTACTACAAGAATGCCCTGCAGCGTTATGTTGACGCGAAGAATTTCACCGGCGCAAAGGAAATGTTCAGCAAGATAATCGAACTGAACGCAACCAACCTTTCCCGCGTATATGACTTCCTTATTAAAGAAGAAAAACGCACGGCAAAACTCATAAGCGAGCAGAAAGCAATCATGCTGCTGGAGTTGCTCTACCTGCACTACACTGAGAAAGAAGATTTCGAGCAGGCAATCGTCATTGCAAAGAGCATTTTGGAAATTGATTCCAAGGACAGGGACGCACGCAAAAATCTCGTCACATGCTACAGAAAGATTTACTCGGCTGAAAAGAAAAACCTTGAGTCATACATCCTTACCTCAGGCCTTGAGTCAGGATTCAGAAACGTATTCGAGGCAATCAAGGACTTTGAAAAGCACATCGCTTTCGACAAGGGAAATTTCGTCTACCACCGCACATGGGGAGTCGGAAAGATTCTCGGCGTATACGGAGACAAGCTTAAGATTGTGTTCGGCGGAAAAATTGGCGTGAAGGACAACATCTCACTGAAGATGGCGGTGGAGGTTCTGCAGCCGCTTTCAGAGGATCACTTCTGGGTCAAAAAGGCCACGAAGAAAAAGAGCGTCCTCGCACAGGAAGTCCTTGCCGACGTACCGGGCACGCTTGAGTCAATCATCAAGAGCTACGGAAATTCATGCGATGAAAAGCACATCAAGAGCGAGCTGATTAACAGCGTCCTCAATGACCGTGAGTGGACCCGCTTCCATCAGGAGGCAAAGAAGGTTCTTGAGCAGAACAAGAAATTCGTCGTAAACCCTGCGAACATCAACGAATGGATGGTGCTTGACCACGAGCTCAGCAACTCAGAGCGTCTCAGCAACAAGTTCAAGGCCGAAAGGGATTTCTTTGAAAGAATCAACATCTTCCTGGAGTTCGTAGAGGACGAGGAAGTAAACAGCTCTTCAGACTCTTTCACGGAGATGTTCAGCTATTTCAACAGCTATTTGAAATCAATCAACAACGTGGACGCGCAGATTGTGGGATCCTACCTCATCATCAAGCACGTTACCGACATGGAAAAATTCAAGACGGTAAAATCCGGAATCAACTTCACTTTCGATGAGCTCTACAATGAGATTCAGAATCCGAACGAAATGTATGGACTTCTTGAGAGCGAAAAAATCCAGAAAGACTTCCTTGATTTGATTCAGACTCTTCCCAACGCAGAGAGCGAGTACATAAAGCTCTTCCCCTCCATCCTTGACAAAGCACTCCTTGAGCGTCTTATTAAGGAAGACAGCGGGGACAACACAAAGAAGATGGTCATTGACTGCTTCGAGGATTACAAGAACAACCGCGAGGCCGTAATCTTCTTCTTCAAGGAAATGAGGAAAACAGAGTGGTTTGAGTCAATCGGCATAAGCTATGAAAAGCAGCTCTTCACTTTGGTCAACGTAATTGACATCTGCAACAAGGAAATTGACAGCCACGTAAAGGCGACCGAAAACAAGAAGATTATTAAGAACGCAACAAACCTTCTCTTCGAGGAGAAGACTGCTGGCGGAACAAAGAACAATGTCATTGACTACATCGCCGGAAACGACCTTGACAATGTGACAAGGATTTACACTCTGCTCAGCGATGTCAAGAACCTTGAGTACGATTACAAGAACATGATTCACAAAGCCATCCTTGAGAAATATCCTGACTTCAAATTCCAGGAAGCGGAAATCAAGAAGGATGCGCCGAAGGGTCTTATGGTCACAGCTCAGAAGCTCAAGGACAAGATTGCCGAGGCAGAAGACCTTGAGAGGGTGATTATTCCGAAGATTCAGCAGGAAGTTGCTGACGCAAAGGAAAAGGGAGACTTGAAGGAGAACGCAGAGTACCAGTCCGCGAGGGAAAGAGCATCCCACGAGGGCCAGCGTCTTGCGAAACTCAAGCAGCAGATCAGCGAGACAGTCGTATTCGATCCGGAAACCGTCAACACAAATTTTGTCTCATTCGGAACTCAGGTTACATGGCACAACAACACTGACGGAACGGACACAACATACACAATTCTCGGACCGTGGGAGTCTGACAGTGACAACGGCATTCTTTCATACCAGTCACCGCTCGGACAGAATATCCTTGACGCTAAGGTTGGAGAGAATCTTAAGTTCAAGATTAAAGACCGCGAATACGATCTGACAATCACTTCCATTACCGCCGCAAAGATTTAATCATGCGCAAAGGGTGTCTCCAAGCAAATTGGGGATGCCCTGATCCAGCGGTGTCTTAAGGAAACAAAATGGCAATTTCAGCAGACCGATTCAAAAAACTCACCGAACACATTGGATGCTTTCCAGACACAACAAACATTGGACTCATAGACACGGAGGAAGGGCTTTACCTCGTTGACTCAGGCAACTCATCGGACGACGGAAAGGCTCTCGTGGAAGCGGCCTCAAAGCTTTATCCGGGGAAAAAAATCGTTGGCATACTCTGTACCCACGCGCACAACGACCACTGCGGCGGAAACAAAATCATAAAGGAAATGACGGGCGCAAAAATCTGGGCATCGAAAAAAGCGACCAGAATTCTTGAGGTTCCCGAGACCATAGCCTTCATTTTCTGGGGCGGACTTCCCTTCTCCTCCATAAACGAGCAGTCATTTTCTGCAAGCGGAGAGTATCAGGTGGACTGCACCATGGTCGCCGGAGAGACTTTCAAGCTCGGAAAAAACATATCCGTCATGCCGGTACTTTTGCCCGGACACTACTTCGAGCAGCTGGGCATTCTTGTAAGCGACTCAGACGGACACTCAGCGTTCTTCCTTGGTGACGCATGTTTCGGCTCGGACATGATAAAAAAATATTGGATTCCGTACATGATTGATCCGGTTGAGTTCCGCTCCTCCATAAAGAAAATCATGGACATTGACTCTGATTTTTATGTTCCGGGACACGGTGAGACCTGCGACCGGGAAAAAATACAGGCCATAGGCGAAATGAACATCATAATCACGCTTGAGACCGAGGTACTGATCCAGAACGTGCTTAAAAAGGCCGACATGACCCATGAGGAGCTTCTGGAAGCCATTGCTGACTACGCGGGCATAGAGATGAGGCTGGGACAGTTCGTGTTGATTGGAAGCACAATAAAATCTTACCTTGGAAGCATGTACAACAGGGGCATGGTAACATTCCGCATGGACTCAAACCGCATGGTATGGAGCATTCCGCAACCCGAAAACTGATTTGGCCATGTTCGTCAATTATTCAGTTTTTTTCAAATCTACGGTAAAAAGTACTTGAACAAATTCTTTGTTTGGTATATACTATTGTTCAATGACGCCTTAGCTCAGCTGGATTAGAGCATCTGCCTTCTAAGCAGAGGGTCGGCAGTTCGAGTCTGCCATGCGTCATAGGTCTTCCGAAAGGGAGGCCTTTTTTTTGCGAAAAAATCCAATCCAATGTTGATGAAAAAATCAGCTTCCTGAGACGACAATCTTCACGGCACCCATCAGATAGGGCTGGCTGTAAGAAAGTGTATAGCTTGCGTCACGTCCCACGGAAACAGCATACATATCCACATACCAGACCCCCTCCTCCGTGGTCGTCTCTGAGTAGGTCACGTCGCTGTCGTCCCTTGAGGGAACCGGGTTCGCCTCATCGGTGGTGGAAAAACTGAACCCGTATGCTGAGTTGGAATTGCGCCTGGGGAAAACCTCCACGCCGTCCACATTAAGGGAAGCCGACGGATCGTAGCGGTCTATCACATAGTTACCGACGCAGATCGCGCTCTTGTAGTCCTCGCCGCTTCCATAATTGCTGAGCCTGATGTAAACGTAGCGGTTGTCCGGGGAGGAGCCTGCCTTGACAAGGGGAAAAACAGAGCCGGAACTGGTCTTCAGAGTCTTGTATCCCTTTGACTCAATCAGATAGTCGGCTGCGGATGAATAGGATGAGGTGGATGAAATCATGGAGGAAACGGAGCTTTCCACACTGCGCATCGTACTCAAATTATTGTAGATCTTATAGTAGATTTCGGTTCCAAGAAAACGGAAGTCGGAGGATGAGGAGAAGTAAAGGTAATTATCACCGGTGGAGCTTTCCTCATTTGTCCTGCATGAAAAAAAATCCTTGACGGGATCCTCGTTGTCTGTCGTAACCGGAGAAGTCGCATACAGAGGGCTGTCAAGGTAATAGAATGTGTCGAGACCACAAGCCGTGAACATGAGCACAACAACAGAAGCAAGTAATGCACAGACTTTAATTTTATGAAAAAGATTCATTTTCTTCACCATCAAAGTCTCCGGTCATGCGGTCCCGTAAATCTGGAAAGAATTACCAGAAGAAACCTTAGTTGCTGATTTTACCGTCCAGTTTGAGCTGGATGAGCCTTGTCTGAGCGAGATCAGCCCATTCACTGGAAGGATGATCCGTAGTAAGCGTCTGATATGCTTCCTGGGCACCTGCATAGTCACCCTTTCCTTCCTTGAGGCGGGCGATGTTAAAAAGAACATGCGGCTTCAAAAGGAATGAAGTGTCTGTGGAAGCGGCCTCATAGTATGAAAGAGCTGTCTCAACGTCACCGGACTCCTCGGAGCAAACTCCAGCATTGTAGCGGCACAAGGCGGCGGTATAATTGTCCTTGCTGAGCTCTGCGGCCTTAAGCCAGTAGTCAATGCCGTTCACATAATCCTTTTTGAAGGTGTAGATATCTGCGGCAAGCATGTTGGCACGGACACCGACGACACCGCTCTTTTTTGTATATGGAACAAGACTCTCAAGCGCTGTATTCTGCCTTGCGACAATCTCCTCATCGGTGAGCGCGTCAAATCCGTTGGTATAGGCATACTCAATGCTTTCCACGGCGGCGACACCCTTTTTTCTCTGTGAATCAAGAACACCAAAGCAGACACAGGCAACAAGAGCCACTGCCAAAACAAAAATGCCAAGTCCAAGTATAAGCCCTCTGTGACGGGTCATAAAACTTTCAACTTTTTTCTCAGTACCAATTTTTTTTGACTCTTTGTCAAGAGTAAGTACGTTAGCCATTTTAAACTCCAATAAATACAGATATGCAAATCAGTGTTTTACTATAATAACGAAAAATACAATTTTTGTCAAAACCCTTTTGCAAAAAATCTGAAAATTCGGCGGTCATATTCAAAAAAACGATGTTTCACGAACAGACCAGCCCTTAAAAAGTGCCCTCCACAGGCTTTTTTATGTCAAGCTCCTGAATCAGCTTAGTCACATAAGTGCGCTGAACGTCAAGGATGCGTGCTGTCTCAGTCTGATTCCACCCCGACATCATCAAGACTTTTTCTATATATTTTTTCTTGAATCTGTTGACGGCTGTCTTGAGTGTCCTGTCCTCCGAAAGACTTATCTCCTCCGCAAGACTTCCGTCCGAATCAGTGTAGACGGTTCCTCCACCTTCCTCCGAAATTGGAAGCCGCAAGTCGCCGGTATGAATCTGCGGTTCCTGTCCCAGAATACAAGCCCTCTCCACGGTGTTCTCAAGCTCACGGACATTTCCCGGCCATGAGTAGGAATAAAGGGCCTTAATTGCCGATGGTGAGAAACTCACAAAATTCTTTTTCATCTCCGAGCTGTATTTCTGCAGGAAGAATGTGGCAAGGGGAAGTATGTCCTCCTTTCTCCGTCTCAGCGGCGGTATGTTCAGAGGAAGCACGTTCAGGCGGTAGTAGAGGTCGTCGCGGAAAGTCTTTGTCCTGACCATCTCCTCAAGATTCCTGTTCGTAGCGGCGATTATACGCACGTCAACCGATATGGTCTCGCTGGAACCCACCCTCTCGAACTTTCTTTCCTGTATGGCACGGAGAAGTTTCGCCTGAAGGTTCAGGGGCATCTCACCAATCTCGTCAAGGAAGAGAGTACCTCCGTCGGCAGTCTCGAAACGTCCCTTCTGGCTTGTGACCGCGTTCGTATACGCACCCTTCACATGTCCGAAAAGCTCGCTTTCAAGCAGGGACGGAGAAAGAGCCGCGCAAATCACCCTAACGAAAGGCTTGTCGCTCCTGGGACTCTTCAAATGCAGCTGCTCGGCAAAAAGCTCCTTACCCACACCGCTTTCCCCGATTATCAGGACGGAGGAATTTGTCTGGGAGACATCCTCAATCACTTTCATTATGTCAAGGATGATTGGACTTTTCGCCACAAAGGTATGATATTCCTTGCCCCTGTCAACGGCATTCTGCAGCACGGCGATGTTGTCCCTCGTACTACGGAAGCTTTTTGCGTTGAGGTATGCGGTTCCCGCCTGTTCTCCCAAAAGCTCAAGGATTGCAAGATCCTCGCTGTCGAAATCACGATGCTCAGATTTGTTCAGAACCTCAATGACACCGACGCACTCACGCTTTACTCCCACGCGCATGGGGAACGCAATCATATTGTAAGTGATGTACTGGGTTTTTTCCTGAACCGTGGAATTGAAGCGTTTGTCATTTGGAACGTCATTGATTATTACGGACTGATTGTTCTCCACCACCCAACCGGCAATGGAATTCTTGCTGACCTTGATGTTTTCCGCCGCCGCACCCTTTGGTCCAAGTGCAACCATAAAGCGGAGAGAGGAGTCTTCGTTGTTGACAAGAAGAATGGAAGAAGATTCACACTGAACCAGAGCCATAACCGCCTCAAGGATTGAAACGAGCATGGCATTAGGGTCAGTGTATTTCTCGTTTATTCGTGCAGTCAACTCGACGAGTGACTTAAGTCGTTCTATAGATATTGCCTTTTGGTCACTCATCGCGTGTCACACTTACTTATTCTGATTTTTCAGGCTGTCTCCAATTGTGTAGGCACCATCATCATCATTGCTGCTGGACATATACTGGGAGATTTCCGCACGCTCTTTGGCTTTCTTGTATTCCTTAACGGAGAATGCGACCTTCTCTTTTTCAACATCAACAGATACGACATAGACGTTTACCTTGTCGCCAACATTGTACTTCTTAACAGCTTCCTCATAAGGAGTCTCCCTGTCCTCGCTGAGATTGGCCTTGTTGACCAGTCCCTCAATTCCGTTGGGAGCCTTAACGAAGATTCCGAAGTCCTGAATGCTGGAAACCTCACCCTCAAGAGAGCTGCCGGCCTTGTACTCAGCCGCAAATGCCTTCCAAGGATTGTCTGTGAGCTGCTTTACGCCGACACGGATGCGATGGTTTGAAGGATCGCACTCAAGGACGATGACATCAAGCTCCTGATCAACCTTGATTTCGCTTCCAGGATGCTTAACCTTCTTTGTCCAAGAAAGATCCTCGCCTGCCAGGAATGCGTCGATTCCTTCCTCAAGCTGGATAAACGCACCGCTGTTGGTAATCTTCACGACCTTTCCCTTGAGCTTTGTGTCCACGGGGTACTTCTGGTCGATGGTGTCCCACGGATTTGCAGTAACCTGCTTGAGTCCGAGAGAAACACGTCCGGCCTGAACGTCGTAACCAAGGATCATGCACTTAACTTCGTCGCCCTCTTTAACCATGTCAGACGGCTTGTTGATTTTCTTTGTCCAGCTGAATTCAGAAATGTGGGCAAGACCCTCAATTCCTTCCTCAAGCTCGATGAAAGCACCGAATTCGCAGAGCTTTGTGACCTTTCCGGTAACAATCTCGTCGATGTGATACTTCTCGTCAAAGTGAACCCACGGATCCTCGCTGAAATGCTTGAGTGAGAGGTTGATTCTCTTTTCCTCAGGATCAAGGCGGATAACCTTAAGCTCGATCTCCTGTCCCTTCTTTACGAAATCCTTCGGGCGTGTTACGTGTCCCCAGCTCATGTCGTTGATGTGCAGGAGTCCGTCGAATCCACCGAGGTCGATGAATGCGCCGAAGCTTGTGAATGATTTTACGGTTCCCTTTACGGTGTCGCCAATCTTCACCTCGTCAAAGAACTTCTTGCGGTTCTCGTCAATCAGCTGCTCAAGATACTTTCTGCGGTTTACGACAACATTTCTCTTCTTGTTGCTTGAGTAAAGACGCTCAATATAGAACTGTGCCTTGAGTCCGACCAATTTCTCTTCTTTTTCAACTTTCTGGCTGTCTGCCTGGCTGATGGGCAAAAATGCAGAGATTCCGCCGCCCAAATCAACGTTATAACCGCCTTTCTGTACAGACGTAATTGTTCCGGTTACAGGAGTCTTTTCCTTGAATGCAAGTTGGAATTCATCCCACAGACGTGTCTCATCCGCCTTTTGCTTTGAAATTACCGGCAGTCCGTGGCGTCCAGATGACTCGCTCAAATACACCGTAATTTTCGAACCAATCTCCGGTTTTTCTCCAGAGAACTCAGAGAGACGGAGCTCACCGTCCCTTGGAAGACCGTCAATATGAACATAAACGGTATCATCCGTAACCGCGACGACAGAACCTTCAACGTTTCTGCCCTCTTCCACTGACCCCATGCTGTCGATTGATTCTCTCAATTGTGCGTGAATGGCACTGGAGTCCTGTGCTTCATTCAGTTCCACTTCCTTCTGTTCCATAGCTATAACCCTTTAGCATTAATATTTGATTCTATTATGCCACAAACCTGATTTATGGTCAAGTCCGATGTGTCAATATAGAGTGCATCCGGCGCTTTTTTTAAAGAACCTTCCGCTTTATTTTTGTCCATTTCGTCCCTTTTTATGATCGCCGCCTTGATTTCCTCCAGGGAAAGATTGCTCACCCCCTGATCAAAGCGTCTTTTTGCCTGCACGTCAATGCTCGCGTCAAGGTAAAATTTGTGCTCGGCATTCGGGAAAACCACTGTGGTCATGTCACGTCCCTCGCAGATTATGCTCAGAGACTTCACGATTTCACGCATACGCTCGTTCACAAAGTGCCGTAAATCCACGATGGAAGACACTTTTGACACGTTCGCGTCCACCTTGTCCTGATGCAGAAGATCGTCCACGTCCTTTCCGTTCAGAATCAGCCTCGCGTTCACGTAATCCAGGGTCTGTTTCTTCACGAAATCCATGACCTGGGCGTTGTCGTCAAGATTGATTCCCGCATCCAGAAGAGCGAGCGTCAGTGCCCTGTAGAAACTTCCGCTGTTCAGATAAACAAGCCCCAAATCCTCGGCAACCTTGTGTGCCACGGTGCTTTTTCCGGTTCCTGCAGGTCCGTCTATCGCAACTACCATCTATTATATATCCTCCTGTCCTAAACTCACTTCGTAGAATTCTTGCACAGTTTCAAAAGCGACGCAACCTCTGCCTGGGTCAAATCCCTGAACTGACCGTATTGCAGGCCGCCGACTCCCACGCATCCGATTCTTATGCGCATCAGGCTCTTGATTCCGATTTCCCTTGACTCAAAGACACGCCTGATCTCACGGTTCTTTCCCTCAACGAGGACTATCCTCATGCGGTGGGAATTGAGCTCCACGGCCTCCTTGCAGCGGTAAAACACGTTGTCCACGCGAACTCCGTCCATAAAATCCTGGGCGAGACTCCTTGGCATGGGCAAACTGGTGTCCACGATGTACTCTTTTTCAAGCTCCGCCGAGGGATGGGAAAGTTTCGCGGCAAAATCACCGTCGTTCGTAAATAATATCAGTCCTGAGGAGAACATGTCAAGCCGTCCCACGTTGTAAAGACGCTCGCTGTAGGCATCCTTGAGCAAATCCGCCGCCACGAGCCTGCCCTTTTCATCGGACATGGAGCAGACGTATCCCGCGGGCTTATTCAGGAGGACATAGCGCTTCGTTTCCTCAAAAGCGATTTCCTTTCCGTCCACGCACACAGTATCGGCCTTAGTCACTTTGGTACCCGGCTCGGTTACGGTCGCACCATTCACCGACACCCTTCCCTCCGCGATTATCGCCTCCGATGCCCTGCGGCTTGCGACTCCACAAAGAGCCATGTAATGCTGGAGCCTCCATGTGTCCTTCTTTTTAGATTCAGTTTCGTTAACGGGCAAGTTCAAACCTCTCGCTTTCTTTTTCATCAAGCTGCGGTAAATCCGCTATGCTCTGGAGGTGGAAAAATTCAAGGAATTCCTTTGTGGTGCCATAAGTGACGGGCTTTCCGGGGATGTCCTTTTTTCCGACTTCCTTTATAAACTTACGGTCAAGCAACACTCGCATCATGTTGTCCGCGCTCACGTGACGTATGCTCTCAATCTCCGCTCTGGTTATGGGCTGGCTGTAGGCAATTATGGAAAGGGTCTCAATGGCTGCCTTGCTCAAGCGGCCCTCGTTCTTTTTGCCGTAGCGTTCCTTGACCAGATCGAAGCACTCCTTCTTCGGCGTGAGAATCCATCCGCCAATAATCTGTGAAATCTCAATGCCAGAGTCCGCGTTCGCATATTTGTCCTTCAGGCGCTGAATGCACTCCTCAATGACATCGGGGGCAAACTGGGTGATTTTCGCAAGGGTCTCCACAGGCTGCGGCTCGCTTTCAAGAAAAAGGACGGTCTCAAGCAGGGCGGTCTCGTTGTCAAGATTCATCTCAGACCTTCGCCTTTCCAAGTCCTGCTTTTCCTCATCGCTCAGCTCATCGTCGGAAGAGTCCGCCTCATTTTCCACAACGGCATCCTTCTTCTCCTCATTTTCAGCCGCGACCACAGCCTCCACCGTGGGAATGGAAGGTTTCTTCTTTTTAGAGGCCTTTTTCTCCGTTGATTTTACCGCATTTTCCATAACTGAATCAGCCACAGTATTTTCAACACTGTCTACGCTGCCCGATTCTTCCTGCATATCTTTATGTCTCCAAACATTCTATTCTGATAAATCTCCGCCATTTTGTTCTTTACCGCCTCAAGAAGCGCCATGAAAGCACAGACCACATCCAGCATATTGCCGTGACGTGTAATCAGGTCGGTGAACATGCACTCTCCGTCCCGCTCCAGCAACTCCCGCATGAGAACGATTTTTTCCTCGGTGGTTATGTCGTCATTCATGTTGAGGATGCGCTCGTCAGGATTTATGTTCGTCAGGCTCCTGAAGATTTTCTGCATGTCCTGAAGCAGCGACCAGGGATCCACCTTTTCCCACTGCTTCTCGTCATTCTCAAACGGCAGGTAACGCTCAATCTTCTTGCGCTCAAAGCTCCACTCGCTCTGCTCCTCCTGCTCCTCCATCAGATTCGAGAGTTTCTTAAAACGCTGGTACTCAATCAGCTGCTCCACCAGCTCTTCCCTCGGATCCTCCATGCTCTCGTCGTCATCATAGGAAATCTCAACCGGCAGCATCATGCGGCTTTTGATGTAAACCAACTTCGCGGCCCATGAATAAAAATCGCTCAAATCCTGCAGGTCAAGCTCCACCGCATAGTCCAGATAATCAAGAAACTGATCCGTGATTTCCGCAATCGGAATGTCGTAAATATTTATCTGCTGCTCGCGTATCAGGCTGTACAAAAGGTCAAGCGGCCCGTCAAAGGTCTCTCCCGCCCTGAATTTTCTCTTTGTGACTTCCTGCACGTCAACACTTTCTTTAAGTTCCATATCCCCTCCCGCACCGAGTCTCCCATTTCAAAAGCCAGGTTTCCATCGGTCTCAGAGAGAAAACGGAGGACATTCCAGCGAAATTCTCTGATCACCAAGCGATTTCAGCCTGAGCTCATAACATTCGATGCTGTTCCTATTAGAATCGGCATTTTCCCTCAGAATATCAAGCAGGGGAACCAAAACAAATGCGCGCTCAAAAAAACGCTCGTGAGGAATAATCAGGTCGGTCTCGTGAACCACAAGATTTCCGAAAAGCTCTATGTCAACGTCAAGGGAGCGGGGGCCGTTCCTGAATTCAAGGCTTCTGTCCCTGCCGAGGGATTTTTCCACGGCATGGATTTTGTCAAGAAGCTCGCGGGGAGTACCGTCAAAGGAACCAGAGACGACCATGTTGTAAAAATCATCCTGATTCTCAACGTACATGGCCGCAGTCCTGTAGACGGGGGAACAAATCATGCCCGGAAGGAAAGACGCAATCATGGAGCATGCCTCGGAAAGAAGCTGCACGGGTGATTTTCCATTGTAGGAGCGGTTTGATCCCAATCCGAGCACGACACCGTCCATCAGAAAAGATCCTCCGGAGCAATCTTGTCAACGGCGGCTGATTTTGCGAGCGACGAAGCTTTGGCCGATGTCTTTGCAGCAGGGGCCTTTTTCGCACTTTCCGCAGCCGGAGCGGCACTTGCAGGACTTGGAGCAGGAGCCACATTCACGGATGAGTCTGACTCAGCGGACGCAGGCACTCCAACACCCTTTGCCCTCATCTGTTTTTCGTACTCACGGATCTGATCCTCGGTAACTACCTCACCTTCCTTTGTCCTGAGCACCTGACCCGGGAAAATCTTCTCGCGCAAAAGATGCTCAAGCTCAATGCGGTAGTCGGGATTGTTCTCAATGAATGCGACGGCATTTTCCTTGCCCTGACCGATTTTTTCCTCGCCACGGTTGTACCATGCGCCCTTCTTTTCGATGATGCCATGCTTTACGGCTGAATCCAGGATGGAGGCTGATGCGGAGACACCCTTTCCGAAATAGATGTCCAGCTCAACCTTGCGGAATGGCGGCGCGACCTTGTTCTTTACAATCTTCACGCGGACCCTGTTTCCAAGAGCCTCCTCGTCACCCTTTCCGTCAATGGTCTCAATGCGGCGGATCTCAAGGCGGATTGAAGAGTAGAACTTAAGGGCGTTTCCACCGGTCGTAGTCTCGGGATTTCCGAACATCACGCCGATTTTCATGCGGATCTGGTTGATGAACACAATGGTACACTTGCTCTTTCCCACGATCGCGGTAAGCTTTCTGAGTGCCTGGCTCATAAGACGCGCCTGAACGCCCATCATGGAGTCGCCCATCTCACCGTCAATTTCCTTCTGTGGAACCAAAGCCGCAACCGAGTCAATTACGATGATGTCCACGGCACCTGAGCGAACCAGATTCTCACAGATTCCAAGGGCCTGCTCACCTGCGTCGGGCTGTGACACCCACAATTCGTCAATGTTCACTCCCAGATTTTTCGCATACACAGGGTCAAGGGCATGCTCAGCGTCAATAAAGGCCGCGATTCCACCGAGTTTCTGAGCCTCCGCAACCGCATGAAGCGCAAGGGTCGTCTTACCGGAGCTTTCGGGACCATACATCTCAATGATTCTTCCGCGCGGATATCCACCCACGCCAAGAGCCTCGTCAAGGAGGACTGAGCCGGACGGAATTACGTCAACCTCGGTCGCATCCGCTTTCGTGCCAAGTTTCATCAGCGAGCCGGAACCGAAATTTTTTTCAATCTGAAGACGAGCGGCCTCCAGTGCCTTCATTTTTTCCGACATATCCGCCGGCATTTTTTCTTCTGTAGTCTTTGCCATAAAAGGTCTCCCAAGAAAAATTCAGGATTTGAAATCACGTCCCCGGAAAGGAGCCGCGTTTTAATCCCTACTATAGTAATAGCCCCAGAATTTCATTTTTGGACACTAAATCAGCAATTTTTTTCGTGTTTTTTTAGAATTCCGCCGCTTTTTGCCATTCTATCAAATTTCAGTCGGATTTTAAAGGGGGAAAATGGATAAATAAGCAAAAAAAACGGACCTCCAAAAATGGAAGCCCGTCTCTTTTGAGTTCCGGCAGATTACTTTGAGTAGTATTCAACGACCATCTGCTCGTTGATGATTACCGGAATCTTTTCACGCTGCGGGAAGCTTACAAGCTTTCCTGTGAAGTTGTCATCGTCGCGCTCGAGGTAATCCAGGGGTGCTCCGTTGGCGTTGAAGTAGCACTTCTTGAACTGCTCGTTCTTGCGTGACTTTTCAGCCAAAGAAATTGTTGAACCGACCTTCACGTTGAATGAAGGGATGTTCACGCACTTTCCGTCCACGAGGATGTGCTTGTGTGAAACCATCTGGCGGGCCATGCGGATTGAATTTGCGAATCCGAGGCGGTAAACCAGATTGTCAAGGCGGCACTCCAGGATTCCGAGCAATGCTGCACCGGTCTTTCCCTCAGCCTTTGAAGCCATTTCGAAATAGCGAACCAGCTGTCTCTCCAGGATTCCGTAATATGCCTTTACCTTCTGCTTCTCAATCAACTGCAGACCGTACTCAGAAGTCTTCTTTGTCTTCTTGAAAGCAGGGTCATTAGCTCTGTTCATTGCCTTGGGATGTCCGCAAACGTTAACACCCAGTCTTCTACATTCCTTAAAACGAGGTCCTCTTCTTGTAGCCATTTTAATGCTCCTTAAATCTCTTAATTCAGCCTTTACTTGCCGCGGTTAGGGCTTTTTAAGCGACGGTCTCTAAAACCTACTCTGATTTCTTCTCCGCGTTCATGCCGTAGCGCTTGTTGAAGCGATCGATACGACCGGCGGTGTCAACCAGTTTCTGCTTTCCCGTGAAGAACGGATGGCAGGCGGAACAAATTTCAACATGGATGTCTTCCACTGTTGAGCTTGTCTCAATGACGTTACCACATACGCAGGTAATCTTCGTCAACTTGTAGTTTGGGTGGATTCCCTTTTTCATTGTTTTCTCCTGTTCTTGCCCGATACTGAAGAAAGCCCGGTCAGCCCTACCTTGCCCCGAAACAGGGCTTGTATCATTCCCTCACCGTTAACAGTCAAATCAGCACCACAAGATAATATGGTAGCAAAATGATATATAAAAAATGAAAAAAAGTCAAGATATCAAACGAGAAATTATTTATAAGATATGAAAAAGGTTCAATCCCTTAAAAAATTCTGCAAGGCATTTCCGTGAGGAACAAAGCAAGCGATCGCTTGCTAAGGAGTTTTGATTTGCTCACAAGGTTCGCATTTTTCTTTTGAAAAAACATCAAAACTCCCAACCCTTTAGGTCAATAAGCGCGGTAATAGGTATCTAAGTCGCTGTCGCTCCTACCGCGCAAATGTGTTTTTGTCGGGAACCCTCGCTCCATTGCCTTGCAGAATCGCTTTATAACAGGAACCTTTTTCAAGTCCCATGATTTAAATAGTTTCAATATTCAATTTAATTCAATTTATATATACAAACATTCATTATATAGAAATTGAAAAAATATATCTTTTAATCAATAGCAGCAGAGCCTGTATTCATGGAAAGAAGGAAGGCGTCGTTGTCCTTGGTCTTCCGCATCTTGTCCATAATCAGCTCCAGGATGTCCGCGTCTTCCATTGGGTTCAGGACCTTGCGCAGAATCCAGATCTTCTGGAGCTCGTTTTCGGTAAGAAGAAGCTCTTCCTTGCGGGTTCCAGATTTCTTGATGTTGATTGCGGGGAAAAGTCTCCTTTCGGCAAGCTTTCTGTCCAAATCAATCTCGCTGTTGCCGGTTCCCTTGAATTCCTCGAAGATAACCTCGTCCATGCGGCTTCCGGTCTCAATCAATGAAGTGCTGATGATTGTGAGGGATCCTCCCTCCTCCACGTTGCGTGCAGCACCGAAGAATCTTTTCGGCTTATGGAGCGCGTTGGAGTCCACACCACCACTCAGGACTTTTCCCGATGTGGGAACCGTCTGGTTGTATGCGCGTGCAAGACGTGTGATTGAGTCAAGGAAGATTACGACATCCTTTTTGTGCTCGACAAGACGCTTTGCCTTTTCAAGAACCATCTCCGCAACCTGAACATGGCGCGTTGCCTGCTCGTCGAATGTGGAAGAGATGACCTCGGCCTTGATGCTCCTCTCCATCTCGGTAACTTCCTCAGGACGCTCGTCAATCAGGAGGACTATAAGGTAGACTTCGGGATTGTTCGCGGTGATGGCATTCGCAATCTTCTGCATGAGGATTGTCTTACCTGCTTTCGGGGGAGCCACAATCAAAAGACGCTGGCCTTTACCGATCGGAGCGAAAAGATCCACGATTCGTGTGGAAAGCTCAGTGCTTACGGTCTCAAGACGCAACTTTTCATTCGGATAAAGCGGCGTAAGATTTTCAAACGGTATTCGTGTCTGTGCCACATGGGGCGGATCGTAGTTGACCGACTCAATTCTCAAGAGAGCAAAGAATCTCTCGCCTTCCTTGGGGCTTCTGGTCTGTCCGTAGATTGTGTCGCCTGTCTTCAAGTTGAAAAGCCTGATCTGGCTCGGTGAGATGTAGATGTCATCCGGACCTGGAAGATAGGAGTTCTGCGGGCTGCGTAGGAATCCGTATCCGTCGGGAAGAATCTCCAGTGCGCCGCTTGCGAAGATGATTCCGCCATGCTCGGTGTGTGCCTTTAATATGGTAAAAATCAGATCCTGCTTTTTCATTGGGGCAAGGTCATCGGCACCAAGTCCGTACTGCGTGGCAAGTTCCCTGAGCTCGTGCATGCCCATTTTTGTAAGGTCATTGATTAAAAGGCGTGGCTTTGACTCGTAATCCTCAGGATTTTCTATTCTCTGTGCGGCCTCAGCAGCCTCAAGACGTGCCTGTGCGTTGCGCTCGTAATTTCCGTTTCTGTAATTGTTGTTGTAGCGTCTTCCGTTGTTGCTTCTGTAGCCGTTATTGTACCCGCCGTTGTTGTAACGTCTGTACTGGGTGTGTCCGCCGTAGGATTCCCTTTGATGATTTTCCGTGCGTGACTCCTGCTGTCCCTGGTCGGACTCTGATTGTGCCGGCGTCTCTTCCTTTTCTACGGATGCCGCAGCGGGCGAACTTTCCTCGGCAGGTTTTTCCTCCGTCTGTGCAACGGCCTCTGTAGTCTCCACTACCTTTTTAACGATGCGTCTTCTCCGGGGCTTTACGGGCTTTTCCTCCGCACCTTCCGAGCTCTCAGCCTGATTTTCCGCCGTGGAAACTGAATCCACAGTAGAGGTCTCCGAATCCGCAGGTTTGTTCTCAGCGTTCTCATCAGCCATACCTGCTCCTCCTCTCTTTGTAAATGCCATCAGATTTTTCTCCATAAACTATTAGAGCATTTCTTGTATTTGAATAGAATTATTTGTTTCAAAAAAATGATTTCCCCACAAAAATTATCCAGCAAAACTTTAAGTTGTCCAAATTGATTGATTTTTATACCAGAAATAAAGAATAAATTCCGCCCTACAGACGGACGGTCATATAAACGACCACTAATTATTATTTACATTCTTTCACAACAAATACTTTTTGTCAAGTGGAGGATAAAAAAAATAAGGAAATGAATTTTTTTTGAAAAAAGACGGCATTATACTTGCGGCACGGATTATTAGATGATATAATTATAATAGAATAAAAGTTTTTCGGAGGTTTGAAATGAAACACACTCCCGCACGCATTTTTATGACCCTTTTGGCTTTCGGACTTGCATTTACCCACATGTCATGCTCAAGCAATCTTTCAGAGCTCACCGGATCAGTGTCACTTGAAATACCGCAGTCAATTGTCAGCCGCGCCAGCACTGAGAACACAGGTAGCTCGGAGCTTTACGTAGTCGCAATGGCAAAGGGCGACGATTACACCGCAGCCCAGTACAAGACGATCAGGGAAGGAAGCCTCAGCTCGGATGACAGGTTCATGAAGCTGCTCGACATTCCGACGGATAAGAACATACGCATAGACATGGCCGTCATTGACAACCAGGGCGTAAGGAAATATTACGGAAGCACCGGAACATTCTATGTGCAGCACGGCATAAACGTACAGAACATAAGACTTACGAGAATTAATGAGGGGCCGGGAGCAGCTTTAAATTATGAAAGCAAATCTGGTTTCGTCACATACAACGGCTATCCTACTGTCATAGATGACGCAAACGGAGGTGGCTCCATCTATTTTTTTTCTGATGGCTGGTACACAATTCAAAACAGTGCCAGTTTAACACTCTCAGCAGGAACGTGGGAAGGTTCCACAAGTGGTATTGTCCATCTAACAGAGAATATATACAAAGAGATTAATCCTGAAATTAAAACAAATATTTTTAATTCGGACGACCAATATGTCAATCCATTCCCCAATATCATCATAACAAAAGAGCCAAAGAAATACGACATCAATTTTTTCTACGATGGCGCAACTATGTTTTTTTCCTTCACATTGAGAAATGGTCTCCAAATACAACTTAATTTAGGAACTTAAATTTTCTCACCCCAAACAGCAGCCTTGCACAAAGCATTGTTTTGGATTATGATTCAAATAGCCTCTGAAAATTGAAGTTTTTGGAGGCTCGTTTCAAAAACTGTCGCGGAGGTATTCGCGATGGGATTTATAAGATGATATAATTATAATAGAATAAAAGTTTTTTCGGAGGTTTGAAATGAAACACACGCCCGCACGCATTTTTATGGGTCTTTTGGCTTTCGGACTTGCATTTACCCACATGTCATGCTCAAGCAATCTTTCAGAGCTCACCGGCTCCGTGTCACTTGAAATACCGCAGTCAATTATCAGCCGAGTCGGATTGGAGACCACTGCCGAAGGTGGCTCAGATCTTTATGTAGTCGCAATGGCAAAGGGAGATGATTACGCCGCGGCACAGTACAAGACAATCAGGGAAGGAAGCGTCAACTCGGATGACAGGTTCATGAAACTGATTGACATTCCGGCGGAGAAGAACATACGCATAGTAATGAGCGTCATTAACAGCCAGGGAGAAATAAAGTACTACGGAAGCACCGAGACATTCTATGTGCAGCACGGCATAAACATACAGAACATAAGGCTTGCGAGAATTAATAATGATGATGTAACGATTTGCGAACAGAAAAATGGCGATGGAACAGTTCGAGGGGTAAGTGCAGGAAATGACGTGAACTCGCAGTTCCAAATTTATTTCTACAACGACGGCCGTTATGAAATTCTGAGCAGTTCAAATTTGATAATGTCTGCTGGAACATGGGAAAGAGCCTCTTACAGCATTTTGCAACTGACAGAATTTGTATACAGGGAGTTTGATCCTCAAGTAAAATTTAATGAAATAGATTATTTTAATTATGTAGATTACTATCCTAACGTCACCATAGCAAAAGAACCAACACAATATAATTTTCAGATTGACCAGGATGATAATTATCCTGATTCGAATTATGATTTTACTATAAAAAGCGGACTTAAGATAAGTAACATATTCATAGGTCACTGATCCCCATCCCCAAACAGCAGCCTTGCACAAAGCATTGTTTTGGATTATGATTCAAGTAGCCTCTGAAAATTGAAGTTTTTGGAGGCTCGTTTCAGAAAACTGACGCGGGAGGTATTCGCGATGGAATTTAATGGAAGAAAAATGCTTCCGGGCGTAAAAAGGTTGGTTTTGGTTTTGTGCCTGCTCTGCGGAATCAGTTTGCACGCCGCCGCAAATGACGACATTCAGGTATTCGACGTGGATTTCGGAAATGAGAAGGTTTGTTTTCAGCTCCGGGATCTGGATGAGATAAAGCTCGCACTTTTTGCCGACACAGGCAGACTTGAAATTGATGCCGTGGTTTGCGCGCCGGATGAATACGGACAGCTGAAAAAAATAGCCTATGAAAGCAAGGTGCTGGTTAAATCCGTAGAAAGCCACACTCAGTACGAGAGCAGCAAAATCTATCAGGAAATCGTAAATAAATTCAAGTCCTTCGCTCCCATTGTCAAAGAAGACTACATGGACTTTGAGGACTTCGGGTTCATCAAGATAAGTTTCTTCTTTACAAAATCCGTCTACGACAAACACAAGGATGAGTTTGAGGAGGGCTTTGCAAACGGAGGTCTCAGCGGACTCGGACCAAAGGGCAGCCCAAAGAAACTTACGGTCTGGTCATTTACCGACGAGCTTGAGGATTTAACGGAAAAATATTACAAGCCCGCCCATCCGAAAATGGAAATAGAATACAAGGGAATACCGACGGACCAGTTCCCGGACGCTCTTGAGTCGCAGCTGGTAAAAGACAGCGGTACACCCGACGTGTTCGCCCTGGAAACGGCTTTCGTGCGGAGGTTCGTTGAGTCAGGACTCCTGCTTCCCCTTGACGACATCTACAAGGAAATCAAGGACAAGATGGATGACTACCCTATGCAGGTCGCCACATACAACGGACATGTGTACGCAATGTCATGGCAAACATATCCCGGAGCCATGTTCTACAGAAGGAGCCTTGCAAGGAAATATCTCGGAACGGACGATCCCAAGGAAGTGCAAAAATATTTCTGTGACCTAGACACATTCATAGACACAGCCCGAATAATAAGAAGAAAATCCTATGGAAGCTGCCGCATAACCGTCTCCCCCGAGGATCTGTTTTTGGCATACAAGGGAGCGAGAAAAAATCCGTGGATAGTGAACGACAAGCTCACCATAGACCCCGCGATGAGCTCATATATGGAAGCGTACAAAATCATGCGGGACGAAAATCTTACGGCGGGCGCATACCAGTGGTCGGAGGAATGGTTTCTGGGCATGAACGACAGGCTGTTTGACCCAATCGGCGACAATCCAATTGACATTTTCTGCTACATGCTTCCTCCATGGGGACTCGACTACGTGCTCAAGCTCAACGGAACATACACGAGCGGAGACTGGGCAATGTGCGAAGGACCAAGCAGCTGGTACTGGGGCGGAACATGGATTGCCGCGAGCAAGAAGACCAAAAACGCAAAGCAGGCAAAAGAGATGATAAAGTATCTCGTGAGCGATGATGAATACCTCACGAAATACGCTAAGTCAACGGGAGACATTGTCGGAAACATCAATGTGCAGAAAAAGGTAAAGGACAGTTTCGCCGAGCCATATCTTTCGGGGCAGAATCCATACGAAAAGTTCGCCGCAATCTCAAAGAAGGTTAACGGCAGCCTGGATCAGTCAAGCGACCAGATGATTGAGTCAATCTTCCGCGAGGCCGTAATGGATTATGCGGATGGTGGAAAGAGCAAGAAAAAGGCACTGAGGGATTTCGCGAAGCAGGTGGAAATGCAGCTTGGAATCAGGAGCAACTAAGAAAATGAAGATAATATCTTGGAACGTAAACGGCATCCGTGCGGTGGAAAAAAAGGATTTCGTACCCTGGCTGATTAACTCGGGTGCGGACGTAGTGTGCATACAGGAGACAAAGGCAAATCCGTCGCAGCTTTCACCCCAGCTCTTGAATCCGGGGGCAGAGCTTGAGGATGATGACACTCCTCTTTTTTCGGACACACAGAGCACGTCGGGAAAATCATACCGCTCGTATTTTTCCTCGGCAAAAAAGGCAGGCTACTCGGGAACCGCAATCTATTCGCTCACTGAGCCTGATTCGGTTGAGACCCTTGGCATACCGGAATTCGACGACGAGGGACGCACTACCATAGCGACGTACAAAAATCTTGCCGTAATCTCAGCTTACTTTCCGAACAGTCAGGGTGAGGGCGCGAGGCTTCCATATAAGCTTGCGTTCTGCGATGCCATGTTCAAAAAATGCCGGTCGCTGGTGGACGCGGGTTATGGAATTGTGCTTTGCGGGGACTACAACATCGCACACAAAGCGATTGACCTTGCGAATCCCAAGGCGAACGAAAAGAACGCTGGATACCTGCCCGAGGAGCGCGCGTGGATGGATTTTTTCACCGCCAACGGATTTACCGACACATTCAGGATGTTCTGCAACGAGCCCGGAATGTACAGCTGGTGGAGCTACCGCATGCGTGCGAGGGAAAAGAACGTGGGATGGCGCATTGACTATGCCTGCGTGAACGACGGGATTAAGGAAAAGGTAAAGTCGAGCAGAATACTGAGCGACGTGATGGGAAGCGACCACTGCCCCATTGAGGTGGAGGTGGACATCGGCTGAGACTGGTTAGCACTAGCTAATTCCTTATCCTTCAAGGAGTTTTTACTTGATTTTTTGGTCTTGATGCATTATACTTTAGCCATAAAATCCATGAATGAGAGGTAAAGGAAATGGCATACAAAATTACAGCAGATACTTGCATAAATTGTGGAGCATGTGAGGGCGAATGTCCCGCATCAGCAATCACAGAACAGGACGACAAGAGAACCATCAATGCGGATGCCTGCGTAAGCTGCGGAAGTTGTGCTTCTGTATGTCCCGTAGAGGCAATCTCTGAGGAGTAATCCCCAAAAGACCGCTTAATGGTCATTCTTTATGAACAGGTTTCTGCATATTGTTAGTTACGACATGCGGGAACCTGTTTTTTTTGTTACGTGGAGGTAAAAAAATGACTGGCAAAGGAAGACTCAGGATTGCAAGCGGATTCAAAAAACTGACATCCTCTCTCGGAAAGATTCTAATCCTTTCTGCAATCTGCATCGCAATGGCTCTGGGAGTCGCATATCCGCTGTGGAAATGGGCAACGACATCACCCAAAAGCTACACCGCGGCAATGCTCGTCATAATGGGGCTTCTGCTTCTTCTTCTCATAATCAGGACGGCAATCAAAAAGGGACCGAGAAATTTCGTTTTCTTCGCGTTAAAGCTCGCCGTAATCGCGGGTGGACTTGGAGGAACGGTTTTCTTCATATTAAAATGTTACCGTCTGGTGGCATTGATTGTTTTTTTAGTGGCTGGTATAATTTATGCCATACTTTCACTTGGAGATAAAAAGAAATGAAAAGATTTTTTCTAGCAGCATTATTTCTTTTCACCGGGATTTTCGCACTTGCACAGGAAACCACAGTAATCCCGACCCTCGACACAAGCACAAGGGTACCGAAAGCGGACAGGGCCGTACTCAAGCAGTATCAGGCGGAACTGCAGAAAAACACGCAGGCCATAAACATCTCAAGACCTTACACGCTCAATTTCTATGAGTACACACCCACGAGGGATTTCAGCGACCTGTACGCACTTTCCTCAAGGATTTCCCTGCGCTACGACACGATTGTCTCACTCAACGCCATAGACTCGCCGCAGACTGACCTTACGGGAAAAAAGCTCTACATCCCCACGGCGGACGGACTTTTCATCGCGAAAAAGCCAGTGACATCCATTGACTACATCCTGCAAAGCGAATATCCGGTGTATCAGGGCGAGGAAGGAAAATATCCGACCTACACCATCGGCGGAAACGAATACTACTTCATTGTGGACGCGAAATTCTCACCGACCGACCGCGCATACTACACGCAGAAGGGACTCGTGCTTCCCATCGATGAGAGCATCCTGGATGAGGAGACAAAATCGACCACATCCACAACACAGGTGAGCTCGCAGAATCCGGCGAAACCACTTGACAAAAGCGTGGTAACTTCCCCTTTCGGGATGCGCATCAGTCCGATTAGCGGCAAATGGCTGATGCACAAGGGAGTGGATTTGGCCGCACCGACCGGAACACCAATCAAAGCTTGTAAATCAGGAACCGTAACTTATGCCGTGGCCATGAATCCCACGTACGGGAATTATGTGGTTATTGACCACGGCGGAGGAATGACGAGCCTGTACGGACACATGAGCCAGATTCTCGTCAAGAAGGGACAGAAAGTTACCACAAATCAGGTAATCGGGAAAGTCGGCTCGACAGGACTTGCTACGGGGCCCCATCTGCATTTTGAAATCAAGCTAAACGGAGAGCCTCAGGACCCGCTGAAATATATTGACAAGTGAAAACGGACATTCGGCGGACCGAAGTTTTTCGGGGTTTCCAAGCTTAAAAAAATCACTTGGGACTGGAATTTGTTTTGTAAATTTCATATAATGCGAATGAAATATGAATGAAAAGTTTTATGGAAGAAAAAGCTCAAGATTCTCCAAGAGATTGCTGGCACTCGGCCTGATGCTGGCTGTCATGGGAATTTCAGCCTTCGCGGACTCATTCAAAGTGCACAAGGTAATGGAGCTTGCCATCTCTTCCGGTGGAGAAAAAAAATCCATAAGGGCGGGCATTGATGACGGAATCATCATAAAACTTCCCGAAGACCTCACTTTCATAGAAGGAATAGAACTTTCGTTTAAGGTTCCACAGGCGGTCGCCTCATGGGGAAACAGCATTTCATGGGCTTTCTATGACGGAATCACCCCGGAGCCAAATGTCGAAAACATTGAATACAGCGGCGCGAAGGGAACGAACGGAACTTTCGGAAACTCATACAGCCTGAACCTGAAGATTCCTCTGAAAAAGAACAACAGCATAAAAAAAGACGTATACTCACAGTACATAAAATCAGTGCCGGAGATTGTGGACGGAAAGATTTTCCTACGCCTGCAGCTGAACATGAAGGGAATCCCGAACGAAGCATACGACTCCCAGTTCCTGATTACAGGGAAGCCTCTTTTCATAAACAAGGGAAAGCTGTATATGGATGTCAAGGATCCGGACGGAAGCCAGGTCAAGCCGTTTACCCTTTTTGTTGACGGATCGGCCGTGGACATGGGAAGCGGAGGACTCCTTCTCTCCCCCGGAATGCACAACATAAGCCTCACGAGCGACTATTACCGCAACGAGCAGAGAACCGTTACCATAGAGCAGGCGAAATCCCACAGGATCAGCATTGACCTCAAGAGCGTGGTTCCGACAATACGCATCGCCGCCCCCGACGGAGCAAAAATCTTTCTGGACGAAAATCTTGTCGCCCCGGCAACCCCCATTGAAGTACAGCAGGGAGACCATACCGTGCGCTTTGTAATAGGAAACTATGAGACCGTCCGAACCGTCTCTGCCCTGAACGGAAGAAGCTACCTTGTTTCCGTAAAACTTGATGCATTTGTAACCGAGGAATAAAATTCCTTGACATAAAAAGGAGGATCATTATGAATTTGGCTCTTGTTCTGGAAGCTGGTGCGGTGGCACTGGTTCTGGCTTTGTTTTTCTGTTCCTATAGGAAAGTCCCTAAAAACAGAATTGGCATTCGCGTGGGTCCGTTTGGAAACAAGACTGTTACCGGTAAGGCCATTTTCGTCATTCCTTTCCTGCAGCGCATTGATTACATGACGCTGGAAAACATTCAGGTTGATTTTGTCTCAAAGGATTCCATTCCGACTCAGGACGCAATCAATATAAAGGTTGATGCTGTCGCGAACATCGCAATCTCACAGGAAGCCGAGATTATGAAAAAAGCGGCTGCGAAGTTCATCGGCTACTCTACTGACGACATCGCTTCGGTCGTAACTCCGGTTCTGGAAGGAAACATCCGCGAAATCATCTCACAGATCAAGCTCAAGGATTTGATTCAGGGCGACAAAAAGGTTCTCGCCGAAAAGGTTGCGGAGAACGTAAAGCCGAACCTCATGGATTTGGGACTTGAGCTCACCACTTTCAACATCCAGAACTTCAAGGATGACAACGGAGTAATCAACAATCTGGGAATTGAGAATACGGTCTCCATCTCAAAGGATGCCGCAAAGGCAAAGGCAGCAGCAGAAGCCGAGGTAAAGATTGCCCAGGCACTCGCAGACAAAGACGCAAACGACGCACGTGTTGCAGCGGAACTGGAGATTGCACAGAAGCAGAACGAGCTTGCACTCAAAAAGGCGTCCCTGAAAGCCATGGCAGACACAGAGGCCGCAAAAGCAGACGCAGCAATGGCCATTGAGGCTGAGGTTCAGCGCAAGGACAAGGAAGTCAAAGAGGTAGAGGCAAACATCGCCCGTCAGGAAAAAGAGATTGAGCTTCAGGAAAAGAGGGTCTCAATCAAGGAACGCGCTCTTGAGGCTGAGGTTAAAAAGACCGCGGAGGCAGACAAATATGCGGCACAGCAGCAGGCGGACGCTGGACTCTACACAAGGCAGAAACAGGCTGAGGCTGAGGCATTTGAAATTCAAAAGCAGGCGGATGCGGCGGCATACACAAAACTGAAGCAGGCGGAAGCTGAGAAACTTGCGATGGAAAATGAGGCGGCAGGTAAAAAGGCTCTTGCTGAGGCGACCAAGGCACAGGGAGAAGCTGAGGCGGCTGCAATCAAGGCAAAACTTGAGGCGGAGGCGGAAGGTCTCAACAAAAAAGCTGATGCAATGGCAAAATATGGTGACGCGGCAAAACAGGACATGCAGCTTGAGGCGCTTAAGCTTTACTTCGAGCAGCTCCCGAAAATTGCGGAGGCGGCAGGAAACGCATATTCCAACGTCGACAAGATTTACATGTACGGCGGAGACTCATCACAGCTTCAGGGCGACATCATGAAGAACGTGACGCAGATTTCAGAGGCCTTGGGACAGAGTCTGGGAATTGACCCCAAGAATCTCCTGAACAGCTTCATCGGCGCAAAACTTGCAAATGCCACGGGAAAAGACAGCTGACGGCACACCTTGAACAAAGCAACGTTATATGCTATTAATATAGAAACATTTTGATTTTATAAGATTAAGGAAGAATACCATGGCACTGACATTGGCAGAAAAAATCATTCAGAATCACATCATTCCGGGTTCCATCGAATTTACGCCGGGAACACCAATCAAGAGAGGCGAGGACATTGCAATCAGGATTGACCAGACGCTCACACAGGATGCGACCGGTACAATGGCTTACCTCCAGTTCGAGACAATCGGAGTACCGCGCGTTAAGACAGAGGTCAGCGTCTCATACATTGACCACAACACTTTGCAGACGGATTTCAAGAATCAGGACGACCACAGATACCTCCAGTCCATCGCGGCAAAGTACGGTCTCTATTTCTCACGCCCCGGAAACGGTGTCTGCCATCAGGTGCACATTGAGCATTTCGGAAAGCCGGGAAAGACCCTGCTCGGTTCGGACAGCCACACCCCCACAGGAGGCGGAATCGGAATGATTTCCATCGGTGCGGGCGGTATTGACGTTGCAGTTGCTATGGGCGGCGGTGCATTCCATCTTGCCATGCCGAAAATCTTCGGTGTAAAGCTTACCGGAAAGCTCAGGAAGGGAGTCGGTGCAAAGGACATCATCCTTGAGGTGCTTCGCCATGAGAGCGTAAAAGGTGGAGTCGGTGCCATCTACGAGTATTTCGGCGAGGGTGTCTCAAGCCTTACGGTTCCACAGAGAGCCACTGTTACGAACATGGGTGCCGAGCTTGGTGCCACTTGCTCAATCTTCCCGTCAGACCTTACCACAAAGAGCTTCCTTGAGAGCATGGGCCGCCCGCAGGATTGGACGGAGCAGAAAGCCGACGACAACGCGGAGTACGACAAGATTATTGAGATTGACCTTTCAAAGCTGAATCCTCTCGCCGCATGTCCGCACTCACCCGACAACGTGAAGGACGTAAAGGATCTCAAGGATATTAAAGTAACTCAGGTGGCCATCGGAAGCTGCACGAACTCTTCACTTGATGATTTGGAAGCCGTCGCAGCAATCGTCCGCGGAAAGCACATCGCACCCGGTGTTGAGGCAGGAATCGCACCAGGAAGCCGCACCACCCTTCTCATGGCAGACAAGGCAGGAATCCTCGGTGATTTAATCCGCGCCGGATTCAGAATCCTTGAGAGCGCATGTGGTCCCTGCATCGGAATGGGATTCGCGCCGAACTCAGAGGGTGTCTCACTCAGGACATTCAACCGCAACTTCAAGGGACGAAGCGGAACTGCGGATGCCTCAATCTACCTTGTGAGCCCGGAGACTGCCGCCGCATCTGCAATCACGGGATACATTACCGACCCGACGACATTGGACTACACGGATCCCGCATATACCGAAAACGGACGCGTATCTCTTCTGGAAGGAAAATACAAGGGACTTTCGCTTGACGAAATCAAGACGGACGCACAGGACACAGGAATGCTCATTCCTCCGCTGGATGAAAAGGAAGCCTCCAAGGTTGAGATTCTCCGCGGACCGAACATCAAGCCGTGCCCACCGTGCAAGCCATGCGAGGACTCACTCAAGCTCCCGGTTCTGCTCAAGGCCGGAAACAACGTCTCTACCGACGACATCATGCCGGCAGGAACAAAGGTTCTTCCTTTCCGCTCCAACATTCCCGAAATCAGCAAGTTCACTTACGAAAGAATTGACGCGGATTTCTACAACAAGGCCGTCGCAACCAATTTCTCCGGATGCTTTGCCGTGGGAGGAGAGAACTTCGGTCAGGGCTCAAGCCGTGAGCATGCAGCTTTGGGACCGATGTACCTTGGCGTGCGTGCCGTAATCACCAAGAGCTTTGCAAGAATCCACAAGGCGAACCTGATTAACTACGGAATCATTCCGATGACTTTCGTCAACCCGGCGGATTACGACAAGATTCAGGACGGAGACACACTGGAAATCAACGGAATCTTCGACTGCCTCAAGAACGCAAAGAACTTCAAGGTAATTGTCCATGGAAAATCCGGGGACAGCGAGATTGAGTGCGTGAACGACCTTGCCGAAAGAAGCAGACAGATTCTTCTTGCCGGAGGACTTGCCTCATACACAAGGGCTGGCGGCCAGTAATTTCTCGATAGCACAAGCAAAAGACGGAAATCCCTAGGAATCAAAGGCAACGTCTAAAAACTGAGTTTTTTAGAGATTCCTTAAAGTTTTTGGAGATTTCCGCATTGCTTTTTTTAAAATAGTGATATATAATATAAAAAAAGACAAAGGGGTCTGTTTATGGTCAATATTCACAATATGATGGAAGAACATGTCGTTACCCGCGTAAATGAGCTTTACAAGCAGCTTAAGGAAAACGGCTGTACATGGCTGGAATGTGACTGCGAAAACTGTAGGCTCGACACGATTACCTATGTCCTGAACAGGATCACACCGAAATATGTTGTCGGAGGACGCGGAATCACCCACAACACGGCGGAAATCAGAAGCAACTCACAGCTCATGGCTGATATGGACAGAATCGCGCTTGAGGGAATTCGGCTTGTGAATTCAGCCAAAAGACCCTATCATAAATCAGCGAAACTCAATGCGAGCGGTGACTGGGAGACAAACATCCCCACTTACACCTTCCCCACTTTCCTTGGCACAATCTACGACGGATCCACATTCGAGCCCCTTGACAACGCTTCCGTAACACTCAAGATGAGCGACGGAAAAAATGCCACGATGATGGACGCAAGCTGGGCAAATCCATGCAAGACCTTCGCGAAAACAAGCGGAACCTACTCTTTCTGGGTGGCTCCCGAGGCATGTCTTAAGGAAAACGAGACCAGGGAATTCTCATTTACTCTGGAAATTGAGCGCGAGGGATATACGCCTATCTCCTACAGTTTCTCAATCTCCCTTGTGAGCAAAGCCGAGGATCCGCACAAACTCAACTCAGCATGCAGCCTCAAAGTGCAGGACCTCTTTATGTTCAGGCAGGAAATCTACAACGAGCAGGAATAGATGGAGAAATCCCCGGTAAAACTGGCTTCCTTGGGTAATTGACAAAGATGGGGATTTTTTCTATTATATAAGAATGAAACGTGTAAGAATTTGGCCTTTCATCTTTTTGCCCCTTCTTCTGCTGTCTTCCGTACTGATTGGAGCAGCTTTGGGCAAAGGCCTTGCCGTAACGAAGAATACAATAAACACCGAGAATTTTACGGAATTTGAGACTTCCGCACCAACAAAACTCTTGGATATAAACGGTGAGCTGATTACCGAATACTCAAGCGACGAAAAACGTGAGATCATCGCATTCAGAGATCTTCCGCAGCAGATGGTTGACGCACTCCTTACCCGCGAGGACCGAATTTTCTACGAGCATCCCGGATTCAGCATGAAGGCCATTTTCAGGGCGGTGGTCGGTGTCGTTACTCACAGCACTGCCGGAGGAGGTTCCACGCTCACCCAACAGATTGCAGGAACCCTTTACTGCGACAGACGTGAAAAATCCATAAAGCGAAAAATTAAGGAGCTTTGGTGGGCCATCCAGATGGAGCGCCGCTATTCAAAAGATGAAATCCTTGAGCTTTACCTCAATAAAATCTACTTCGGAGGCGGTACCTACGGTGTAAACGCTGCCTGTAAGTACTACTTCGGACATGACGCCACGGAAATCAACCCGGCTGAGGCGGCAATCCTCGTAATTCAGCTTTCGAACCCGGCATATTACAATCCGTTTGAGTATCCCAACCGAGCCATGGCAAGGCAGCAGGATGTTCTGGACGCTATGGTAAACGAGGGCTACGTTACCAAGGAAGATGCGAACACAAGCTTCGACAATTACTGGGCGGACTTCGACTTCCTGAGAACGAATCTTTCGGTACACACAATGCGCGTGGACAATGCGCCGTGGTTCAGTGAATATGTGCGTCGTGAGCTTAGCGGAATGCTCTACGGTTCGGAGGATCTCTACAACGGAGGATATACCGTAAACACCACGCTGAATCTTACGCACCAGAGAGCCGCCGAAGAAATCATGACGGACTACATCAAATATGCGAACGAGACATACCGCGACACGCTTCCCGCGTCAAAGAAAGAGGCTCTTTCCGCTTATGTTCCGTTTGCAGAGCTCATGTGTCTCGCATTCAACCTTCCCTCAATGAAAGTCAGCGCGCAGAGGGCAGAACGCCTTTCCTTGGAAGAGTACGCTGATGACGTGAACCCGATTATTGACATCATGTCCATGATTACGGGCATAGAGCCGCTGAAGACACAGATCGTAACGGAAGGAAACAACCTGTACAAGAGAAATACAGAGCGCAATACGGTCGAAGGAACCATGATCGCCCTTGAGAACGGAACCGGTTACATTGACGCTTTGGTCGGTGGCTCAAAGTACGACTCAACCAACCAGTTCATCCGTGCGGTTCAGGCAAAGATCCAGCCAGGATCCACATTCAA
Source organism: Treponema sp. (assembly GCA_016288205.1). Lineage (GTDB taxonomy): Bacteria > Spirochaetota > Spirochaetia > Treponematales > Treponemataceae > Treponema_D. The sequence goes on from JAEEYO010000072.1 coordinate 35,626, forward strand.
GCCGCTCTACTACTCCGCCGCCATTGACAGCAAGCTCTTTACAATGACGACCACAATCAGCGACACGCCGGTTGTTTTCTATAAAGACGACGGTTCTCCATACCTGCCGAGAGATTTCGTAGGACGTTACGAGGGTGAGGTTCAGACATGGTACGCGCTCGCACACTCAATGAACATTCCGTCTCTGAAAGTGCTTGACACAATCGGATTCGACGCGGCAATCAACCGTGCGACAGACTTGCTCAATATTCCTTACAACGAATGGGAAGCACGAAGCATCCTCCCAGTCTATCCTCTGGGACTTGGTGTTTGTTCAATCAGGCCGATCGAGCTCGCACGCGCATTCTGTGTCTTTGCAAGCAACGGAGAGGAAATCACTCCGATCGCAATACGTAATGTTGAGGACAAAAACGGCAATATCTTCATGGATCCCGAGGCGGACGCAATAGCCGAAAAGAAGGCAAAGGGCCGCGACATACAGGTTATCTCTCGGCAGAACGCATACATCATGCAGGAAATGCTCAAGAGGACGGTACAGACGGGAACCTTGGTGCGAGGATCCAACTTCTCCGCCACGAAGTCCACGATTGGAAAAGACAAGGGAACCGGAAACAAATTCAAATTCACGGATTCCCACGGTGAGTCATTCATAATGCCAGCCGGTGGTAAGACAGGAACCACGCAGAACTGGGCCGACGCATGGACAGTCGGATTCACGCCCTACTACACAGCCGCATTCTGGTTCGGATTCGACAGGCCGGGACAGTCCCTTGGTCTGAAAATGACAGGATCAACCCTTGCCGGTGTTGCATGGGGAGACTTCATGCACGTTGCGAACCTTGGAAAACCGTACAAGAAATTTACCGAGGTCGCTCCTGAGGGAGTAATCTCGTTGACCGTATGCTCAGAGACAGGACTTCTTCTCACACCTGAATGTGGAAACAACAAAGTGACTGCGTTCTATCTTGCGGGAACAGAGCCGACAGAGGTTTGCGAGCGGCACCTTTATGGAACCGCGGAAAAGACTGCAAAAGCAAACATGAAGCGTGAGGACATCATGTTCGGAAAGCTTTTCGACAAGCTTGAGGGCGTGGAAGGTCTGAAGCTGGATCTTGACTTCCTTAATGACGATGGAAGCGGAACAGCCTTTGAGAATATGTTTGATGATGACGATGATTTCAACTACGATCCGGACTCCTATCTTGAGAGCCAGCTTGGATTCGGAGATGATTTCTTCAACAACTCTGGAAACCGCGACGATGATTTCGGACTCTTCGATGAGGATGAATTCTTTGACGACACACCGCTGGTAAATCCGCTTGGCAATGCCGAGCCATCCGTTCCAGATGAATCAGAGCCCGAGGAGGAACCTGCAGCACCGACTAAACCGGCAGAAACACCAGCCCCGGCTCCAGCTCCAGCACAACCAGCACCGTCCACTCAGGGGGATGTAATCAATCCGTCGGAAAAGACCGATGATGTAGAGGGTAAAAGCACAGACGCACGTGGTTAGGAATTCGCTCGGTTTGTAAAAACCATGATAAGGGAGATGCAATGCTTGTCAAAATCAGTGAAATAAAGGTGAAAAAGCGGGTCAGAAAGGATCTCGGAGATTTGGATGCCCTCAAGGACAGCCTCAGACGCTACGGACTTCTGAACCCCATCACAATTACAAAAGACAAGGTTCTCATTGCAGGTGAAAGAAGACTTGAAGCCGCCAAAGCCATTGGTTGGGAAACAATCGGTGCGGAAGTACTTACCTACGACATTGATGCCATAGACAAGCTGGAAATGGAGATGGAAGAAAACAACCAGCGCATCCCCTTCACCGCCGAAGAAATGGCAGAGGGCTACAGAAGACTTGACAAGCTCAGAAATCCTTCCATTTTCAGAAGAATCGGAATGTTTTTTGTCCGCATTTTCAAAGCAATAGGAAGATTTTTCGCACGCATTTTCTCAAAAAAGCGGTAAGTCAATTATTTTTCCTCTAAATCTCTGTTTTTGAATGACATTTAGAGGATAAATATTCTCACTGGGACGGTGGGGCGTTTTCAAGCACGAGGGCCGGAACTATGCCCAAATTTTCATCGACACCTCTTCCACCGTTGTCTGCAGTACCAAACGTATCAACATATCTAACGCAGTTTGAGTAATAGCAGCTGGAACGTTGCCAATAATAAGCCCCATATCCAGCATCCTTATTAACATGCTTACTGACAGACAATGCATAGTCGCTTGGCTCTCGTCCCCTATGACTTCCAGCGCCGCCAGCATGAGCGCTCGTGTTAAAATGATAATCGCCGATTGTAAGCTCTTTCATGCTCAAAAGGAAAATCTTTTCATTCGTTGGATTTTCAGCATAAGGATTTTTTCCGCTCTTCCACAAAGTTGGATCATTATATGGATTTGTACTTTCAGCATTATTTTCTACGCTTGTCGTGGCTATAAGATTTTGTGCGCTCGAAGTAAATGCCTTTTGCAAAAATCCTTTTCCAGAGTAGGTTTTTGCCTGTGGGTCGCCGCTTTCATATTTGCCGTTCAAGTATGCCCTCATCGTTGAGTATTTCCAGCTGTTGCCATCTATCGTAGAGACACCGATTGACCTTGTTGACTGAGAAAGATAAAATGGAATGCCTGCTTTTAAAACCTTGTCTGCAAACAAGAGAGTTTTTCCTGTTGAGTTGTAATTCGTTGTCAATGCACGCCAGTAAATTGGCTCAACCTTAAAATAATAGTCTTTGTTGTTAGTAACTGTTGTTCCGTTGGAAAATGTTTTTTTGTCAGAGGTATTATTTGCCGTCTGTTTTTCGTAAAAATATCCGTCACGTCCCAAATACCAGCCGTTATATACAGTGGTACTTGTGTACGCTGAAATTCCTGAAACAGTCTGAGGGAAATCTCCGAACTTGTAGTGCTTGTCGCCAGAGTTGTCCCTTTCATGGTAGTTTTTATCATAAACGGGCTTCTGCGTGAGAGAGTCTTTTTTGGCAATGTAATAAGTGCCGGATAACACCGCGTTCTTTGAGATGTTACCCTCAGAATATGTTTGTGTAAAAGTCCAGTTGGAATCATATTGATCTCTTTTTGGAACGGTTGCAGTCAAGCTCTCCGTTTTTGAGGTTCCGTTCGAATAATACTTTTTGGTTGAAGTAATTCCGTAATCGGAGATTTTGTCTCCCACAAAGAAAATATTTTGGGCATGACTTGCGTTAGTTTTCGTAAAATCTAGAGTGCCTGTAAAAGTATATCCTGTAAGGAATGTCGGAATCGTCCTTTCAACCGAATTTCCCGCATAATCGGTAAATTTTACTTTCATATTATAAGTCTTGTCCGGCTGAATGTTCGTTATGTTTTTGGACAAAGTTCCGTTCGTTATCGTTTCCGAGCTTGACGTGGAGCCGGTCACTATGATTTCAGATGTTTTCAAATCAACATAATCCGACCAGTTAAGAGTGTATGTCGTGCTGTTTTCGCTGCTGATTGTGGGTATGCTGATTTCAGGAGCCTTTGTGTCAACTGCAAAATAAAAATGGCTGCCCGAAGGATATATCAAGTGGTTGCCGCTCCTGTCCATGAAGTCAAAGACCACCTCGTAAACACCGTCGCCAAGGGAAACCTTCTCCTGCTCCAAATCCACGCTGCCCTCAAATACGGCAGTGTCCGATGTGACAGTCTGATAGTAAAGCGTAAAGCTTTTCTCATAAGTTGAAGCGGCGTAATTTACTCCGTATAATTTTTTTACTGTAACCGTGAAATACGAGTTGGGACCAGATCCTCCGTCCTGCTCCTGCACCTCTATGTTCAAGTCAAATTTAAAGTTTCCGTTCTTGATGAATTTCAAGGCCCCGAAATCACTTTTTTTCAGAGCGAAAGCGGCTGATTTTATAAAATTAGTATTGTCGCTTTTGAATTTCGCCGAAAACAACTCAGTGCTGCCTGATTTCGCAATTACAAGAGGCTTGTCATCGTTCCTGTTGTTCACCTGGTACATCCACATCTTGCTTCCGGCCATCTCCACCGGCTTTTCCTGCTCCGTGTAGAAAAATCCTTTTTCCACTTCGACCAGCACCTGAGTGAAGTCATCAAGTATGCGACCGGAATTTGTTTTTTTGTTTACAGAGATGGAAAGAGACCTCGGACTTTCGAATACAGGAGGGTTGAAACAGTCGTTGATGTTTTCTCCTGTTTTGTTGTTTATAAGCATTATGTTCTTGAAAAAAGTTTCCCCGTTTTTTTTGTAGCAGTAATATTTTTTCTCGCCGCCAATTACCTTACAAAGAAAATCACTGTCGCTGAGTCTTTCCGAGACCTTAAGTTCTTTGCGTTCCTTTTCGCTGTAGTAAATGGAGTCGGGATCTATATCGCGGTTAAAGAGAATCTGAACGGTGGAGTCCTTGAGCATACCAAGAGAATTGGGTGTGTATGAGACAATCTGGGGCCTCGCGCTCACGATGCTCCTTACTCCGAGCTGCATCTCAGAACCGGGTTCCTTCAAAAGCTTGAATGATGTCTCGTCGCTCTTTGAGTCCGTAAACTCTATGTATCCGTCTGAGTCAAGGGATTCGCCGGTCATTACGTTGAATACCTCCCAGCGGATGAATTCAAAATCGGTGTCGCTTTCAAAGGCGATGTTCATGCCCTGCGTGACTTTAATCGGATAAGAGCCCTTGGATGGCGAGAACTTACCCTTGGATCCATCAATCAGAATCGGAAAGGCAGGTGCATTTGCAAGGGCAATTTCATCCTCAATCTGCTGCTTGATTTTTTGTCCGTTCAGGAAATTCTCACAGGAAGTAAATATGCCCCCCTGTCAAAAGTATAGTAATTAATAGAATCTGTCCTTTCTTCATACGGCACACTCCATTTATTTCTTCGCTGATGGCCTACGCAGGCAGAATCAGTTATATACACAGCTATTATAGAAGATTATAGCACAAAAACTAAGCGTGTGTCATTGTTTTTCTGGAAAAATAGGTCAAAAATCTCAAATTTCCTGTCATTGACAAAAAAAGTGTTATCTGATAGTATAATTACACTATGAAACACATTGTCCGTTGGGCGCAGAAAATCAATTCCTCTACGTTGGCTTACCTTTATTATGGCTATGATTTTCTCTCTGCTTTTACGGAAACGGCACGCTAGTGTTTTTGTGTTTTACTGATTAAGTAATTACAAGGCTTTCCGTAAAGGAGGGCCTTTTTTTATGGGAACCTCTAAAAACTTCAGTTTTTTGAGATGCCCTTATTTTCAGGAGGATACACGCTATGAGTTTATTTGAAGATTTGAAATGGCGCGGTCTTATCAAAGACGTTGCGGGTGAAGAGACAGATTTACAGAAGGTTCTGGATGGAACTCCATTCTCTTTCTATTGGGGAACAGATCCCACGGCGGACTCACTTCACCTCGGTCACTACTCTTCCCTCTGCATGGCAAAACGTCTTGCAAATGCCGGACATCACCCGGTTCTTTTGTGCGGTGGAGCAACGGGACGCATCGGTGATCCGCGCCCCACGGCAGAACGTGAGATTATCAGTGAGGAAGCCGTAAACAAAAACATCGGTGGAATCCGCGAGCAGATTAAGCGCCTGGTTCCGACCGCAGAGCTTGTGGACAACTACGACTGGTGGAAGGACCGCTCATTTTTGGACACACTCCGCGACATCGGCAAATACATCAGCCTGAACTACATGCTCGACAAGGACATCATCCGCCGCCGCCTGGAAACAGGAATCACTTTCGCGGAATTCTCCTACATGCTTCTTCAGGGCTTTGATTTCGTACATCTTTTCCAGGAAAAAAAGTGCATAATGCAGGTGGCGGGAAGCGACCAGTGGGGAAACATCACAACCGGTGTCGATTTAATCCGCAAAATGTTGGACGGTCAGGCATACGCTTTTACCATGCCGCTGATTCTTGACGCAACAGGAAAGAAGTTCGGTAAGTCGGAAGGAAACGCGCTCTGGCTCGACAAGTCAAAAACATCACCATACGCAATCTACCAGTACCTCATCAACTCCGATGACTCCAAGGTTCTGGACTATCTTAAAGTCTTCACCTTCCTTTCAAAGGAACAGATTGAGGAAATCTACGCACAGCAGCAGACGGCTCCCGAAACACGCATCGCACAGAAAACACTCGCATGGGAAGTCGTAAAGGACCTGCACGGAAAGGATGAGGCGGACAACGCGGTAATGATTTCCGAAAAGCTTTTCAAGGGCGAGTTCAAGGGGCTTTCGGTAAACGACATTCTCATGGGACTCAAGGGTGTTCCGAATTTTGACTTCAAGGAGGAGCTTCCTTTGGTGGACGTTCTTGTGAACAACGGAATGGCAAGCTCAAAGCGTGAGGCAAGGGAATTCATAAAGAACAACGCAATCTCCATCAACGGAGAGACCGTGAGCGATGAAACCAAGGTCATCACGAAGGACATGGCACTTGAAGGAAAGATTCTGATTTTCCGCCGTGGAAAAAAGAAGTACTTCATCGGTCTTGTGTAAGAAAATACCTTAATTTTGGCATGAAAAAGTGCCGATAATGAAAATACAAACCAATCTCCGTGAGGTCGGGTGGTCTCACGGACTTTCTAAAAAAATCGAGGTCAAAATGCTGAAATACATAAAACACATTATCGCCGGGGCAGTTCTTGGAGCCGCATTGATTTCCACAGGATTTGCAAAAGAGCAGGATTATTATCTGGAAATCGATGAATACCTTGGGCAGCCGGTGGAGTCGGTGGAAGCAACTTTGGGTGAGCCTTCCGCAGATGGAATTGACACGATTTTTTCTGACTACGAGAGCAAGTCCTTAATCTCACCGGAGTACAGCATGTACTTTCCTTCCGAGGAGCTGAAAAACGGCGTGCGTGTGCGCATCCTTGAGTGGAACAAGGAGACTGTACATTCAGTTGTCTGGGCAAAGCAGGATACCGAGAACTACGGTGACTGGATTGTGTTTACTTCCGTCGCCCATGATGACAAGGTGAAATTCTAGAGCATTCCTTATTGTCTGCGAATCAGTTTACTTTTTCTCTTTTTTGCTGTATAATTTTCGCATGACTTATGAATTTTTAAGGGCCGCTTGTGCTTCTCCAGACCTTAGGGTGGCGGACTGCAAGTTTAATGCTGATGAAATTATCAAGACCGTAAAAGATGCCGACGCGATGGGTGTGCGTGTTCTTGCGCTTCCAGAGCTGTGCATTACGGGATATACATGCTCCGATCTTTTTTTACAGACGACGCTTCTTGACTCCGCGAAATCCGCATTGCTTAGGATTGCAAACGAGACCAAGGATTGCGGCGTTCTTTTTTCCGTGGGACTTCCTCTTTTGGTACAGGGCAGCCTTTTCAACTGTGCGGCACTTGTCTTTAGCGGTAACATTCTTGCCGTAATTCCCAAAATGAACATTCCGAACTACGCTGAGTTTTATGAGATGCGTCATTTTTCCCCCGCCTCGTCAAAATGCCAGGGAGAAATTTCGCTCGGTGAAAAATTCGACTCAGTGCCATTCGGAACCGACATCTTAATAGAAGACAAAAACAGCTCTGAAATCAAAATTGCAGTTGAAATCTGCGAGGACTTATGGGTGCCTCTCTCCCCTTCAACCAGAGCAGCATTGAGTTCCGCCACGCTGATTTTGAATCCGAGCGCGAGCAACGAGACCGTCGGAAAGGCAGAGTACAGAAGACTTTTGGTTCAGGGACAGTCCTCCAAATCCATCTGCGCCTATCTTTATGCGGACGCGGGACACGACGAAAGCTCCACCGACATGATTTTCTCAGGACACAACATAATCGCACTGAACGGAAATGTGTGCGCGGAGTCTGCCCTTTTTGATGAGTGCGGAAAAATCCTCGTCACAGATTTAGACATGGGACGCATTGAGCAGGACCGCCTCAGGATAAAATCTTTCAGAAACAATGCCGACACAATGCTTTCCGATCCCTACGGTGATTTCAGGATAATCACGATTTCTTTGAAGGACAACGGATTTGCTCTCGGTAAATCTGATGAGCAGGGATCAATCGGTTTCGTGGCAAAAAAGTCAAGCGGAGGAAAATCTGAGTGCAAGCTTCTCGCAAAAATCCCGGAGCATCCATTCGTGCCGGCGGACAAGGAAAAACGCGGACAACGGTGCAAGGGCATAATCGAAATGCAGGCCGAGGGACTTGCGAAACGTCTCAGACATACTGGAATTAAAAATGCGGTGCTCGGTCTGAGCGGAGGTCTTGACTCCACACTTGCTCTTTTGGTGACTGTGCGTGCGTTCGACAAATGCGGTCTTGACAGAAAAAATATCCTTTGCGCCACAATGCCTTGCTTCGGCACTACGGACAGAACCTACAACAATGCGTGCAATCTTGCGAAGGAAACTGGTGCCACGCTCAAAGAGATTGACATAAAGGAAGCTGTTCTCGTTCATTTCAAGGATATCGGGCAGGACAAGGACAAGCATGATGTGACCTACGAAAACTGTCAGGCACGTGAGCGAACCCAGGTGCTGATGGACCTCGCGAATCAGAACGGAGGACTTGTAATCGGCACAGGAGATTTGAGTGAGCTTGCCCTCGGATGGTGCACTTACAACGGCGACCACATGAGCATGTACGGCGTGAACGCATCCATTCCGAAAACTCTCGTGCGTCATCTTGTCGCTTGGTTCAAGGACGAGGCCGGAACAAAAGGACAGAAGGGTCTTGAAAACACACTCGCAGATATCCTCGACACACCAGTAAGCCCGGAGCTTCTTCCTCCCGACGGAAAAAACATCAGCCAGAAAACGGAAGATTTGGTGGGTCCCTACGAGCTGCATGATTTCTTCATCTACTACATGCTCCGCTGGGGATACTCTCCCAAAAAGATTTTCTTCCTTGCGTCCAAGGCTTTTGAAAACAGAACAGAATATCCGAAAGAAGAGATTCTGAAATGGCTCAGAAAATTCTACACAAGGTTCTTCCGCCAGCAGTTCAAGAGAAGCTGTATGCCGGACGGTGCGAAAGTCGGTTCAGTAAGTCTTTCACCACGCGGGGACTGGAGAATGCCGAGCGACGCAAGCGAAGCAATCTGGATTTCAGAGCTGGATGAGATTTCTGAGTCTCTCGGAGTAAAGTGATGTTTTCCTACCAGCACGAATATCATGCGGGAAACCATGCGGACGTACTCAAGCACATTTGTCTCACGCTGATTTTGGACGGTCTTACAAAAAAAGACAAGCCCTTTACGCTGATTGATTCCCACGCGGGAGCCGGCAGATTTTCCCTTGATGATGAAAGACTCTTGAAAACAGGTGAGGCAACAGGAGGAATTCTTTCGCTCGTGCAATATGCTGAGAAGAACGGATTTCCTCCGTCGGTGGCGCGCTATCTTGAGGTGGAAAAAAAATATCTTGAAAAGGGACTCTATGCAGGAAGCCCTGAACTGGAGCGATTTTTTCTAAGAAACGGTGACTCACTTCATCTGATTGAAAAACATCCGCAGGCTCTTTCATCGCTAAAGGTAAACGCGGAAAAAAATCTTCTTACCGACGGCGGTGAAAAAAAATGCGGGGGAAAATGTTTCATCCATGACGAGGATTCATACACGGCCCTTAACGCTCTGGTTCCTCCCCAGATTAAACGCGGTCTTGTTTTGTGCGACCCAAGTTTTGAGGAAAGGTCAGACTACACGAAGGTGACGGCCGCATTGAAGAACGTGAGAAAAAAATGGAACACAGCCGTAATCGCACTCTGGTACCCTATCCTTGAGCGAAAGAAAAATGAGACGGCACAAATGCTTGCTGAGCTTGAGGATTTCGGAAAGCTTGGTGTAAATCCGTGTGAAAGCATAAAGTGCGAGTTTCATCTTTTTGATTCTGAAAACATACCGGAAGAAATGAAAAAAGAGGACGGCTCACACATGACTGGAAGCGGAATGTTCATTATGAATCCGCCGTGGCAGCTCAAGGAAAAGATGGAAGAAGCAATCCACTACCTTGAGACAGCGCTAAAAAACAAGTGATTTCCTAAAACCAGATTCTTATTCCACCGCCCAAGGGAACATGGAAAGCGAACTTACTTCCACCGAAGTTTGTATATCCAAGTTCCGCCGCCGTCTGCAAATAAATTTCCAGTTCATCGATTACAAAAACATTCAGACCGAGCACAAGCCGTGACGCAATGTAAAAGGAAATGTCACCGTCGGAATTGTAGACAGTGCCGGTGATTCCGGGCCCCAAATAAAATTTCAGCATGGAAAAAAGCTTTGGATTCGCGAGCCAATAATCCACGTCAAGGCCAATGCCGTAAAAATCTTTTGCGAAATCAAAATCAACACCGAACACAAGAGGAGTCTTTGAAGATTTGAAAGTCGCCTCCACGCTTGTGAATCCGCTCATATTTCCAAATGTATATTCCCCCTGCACGCCGACTCCTACCTTTGCAAATGCCGAAGCGACGCAGAGTGTCAAAACCAAAAACAATACAGAAAACTTTTTCATGTTTAACCTCACTTCCAATTTATCAGAAAAAGGAAGCAATGTCCATAGGTACGGAACAAACGACCTTCTTGCGTAAGATTTGCATTTTATGTAAAATGGAAATCAAAAATTAACATGGAGGGAAAAATGTACAATCTTAAACAGGCGGCATCAATCGCAATAATCGGAGGGGCAGACGGTCCCACGAGCATCTATGTGGCCAACGGCACCCTTCTTACATGTATTCTTCTGTACATCGCTGTACCTGCCATTTTGTTTGCCCTCGCCATTTTTTTCCTTGTCCGAAGCATAAAGAAAAAGCAGAAAGCAAGGACAATCATCTTTGCAATTTTAAGCGGAATATTTTTCCTGACCCCCATATTTTTAATTTTATGCCCGATCATACTTGCTCACAAAGAAGCGGTGAAGATTGAAAAAGAGTTTTATCAGAATTATCATGCGGACGAACAAAACATTGAGGTCGAAAATGCAGCTGAATCCGACGTTCAAGAAAACTTCGATTATTATTTCTCTCCGATTTCAATAAAAGATTTTTCGGAGCTCCACGGAAAATGCATTGAAACCGAATCTGGTTTTGCAGGAGTAAGCTATATATTTCACAACAAGACTGTTCCACCGGAGGACGGCATCAGCATGACAGTCGACAAATTCACTCACGGAAGCGGACTGCCTGTAATAGGAGCAGAGTATGATTTACCCTGCTCCATTGAAAATGACACGCTGACAATTTCCAGTAATGAAAAATTTTTTATCAAAGACGGAATCCTGCATTTTCTTTACGACGACAAAGAAGTAAGATTCTGTTCTAGGCAAAATGGAGATAAAGTCAAAGCGCATTATGATTCCTTTTTAGAATCTTTTTACAATCCAAAAGACTAACTCTCCTTTTTGGAAAACACCAGTCCTCCGTCCCCTGCATCCACAGTGATTGTCTGTCCGTCAGAAATATCTCCTGAAAGCAGCTTCATTGAAAGCGGATTCTCAAGATAAATCTGGATGGCTCGTTTTACAGGACGTGCACCGAATGTGGGCTCGTAACCGGAGTCCGCAATGAAGTCCAATGCCGCGTCGGTAAAATCAAGATGAATCCTGCGGTCCTCAAGCCGGGATGCGACACGCTCAAGCTGAATGTTGACGATTCCCTTGATGTGTTCCTTTGAAAGCCGGTTGAACATCACAATCTCATCAATGCGGTTCAGGAACTCAGGACGGAACGTCTTTTTCAAGAGCATGTCAATCTGAGCCTTGACTTCCTCGGTCTTTGAATTGTCGGCTGCCTCAAGAATCAAGTCGGAGCCAAGGTTGCTCGTCATAATGATGATTGTGTTCTTAAAATCAACCACGCGTCCCTGCCCGTCAGTCAAGCGACCGTCATCAAGAACCTGAAGCAGCACATTGAACACATCCGGGTGAGCCTTTTCCACCTCATCAAAGAGAATCACGGAATACGGACGGCGACGGACTGCCTCTGTGAGCTGACCACCCTCGTCATAACCGACATATCCCGGAGGCGCACCGATGAGCCTTGTAACGGAGAACTTTTCCATATACTCGCTCATGTCAATGCGGGTAAGAGATTTCTCGTCGTTGAAGAGGAAATCCGCGAGAGTCTTTGCAAGCTCAGTCTTACCGACACCTGTGGGACCAATGAACATAAAGGAACCCAAGGGTCGGTTCGGATCATTCAGCCCTGCCCTGTTTCTTCGGATTGCGTCGCTCACGGCATTTACGGCAATCTCCTGACCGATGACCCTTTTGTGAAGGACGGACTCCAGCTGGAGGTACTTCTGTTTTTCGCTGGTCATCATTTTTGTAACAGGGATTCCTGTCCACGCGCTGACCACACGGGCAATGTCTTCCTCGGTCACTTCCTTGCGCAAGAGACTCTTTCTTTCCTCGGAGATTTCCTGTCCCACGTTTGCGACGGCATTCGTGAGTTTTTTCTCAAGCTCAGGAATTACAGAATACTTAAGCTCGGCGGCCTTTTCCAGATTTCCTTCCCTCGTGTATTTTTCCTGATCGAAGCGTGCCTTTTCCAAATCTTCCTTAAGGCGGCGGTCTCCCTCAATGGCCTGCTTTTCATTCTGCCACTGAAGCTTCATCACATCACGCTTTTGGGTGATTTCGGCAAGATCCTTTTCCAGTTTTTCAAGACGCTCCTTGCTCGCCTCGTCATCCTCTTTTGAAAGGGACTGCTTTTCAATGGCCATCTGCAAAATCTTCCGCTCAAGCTGATCCAGCTCCAAGGGCTGACTCTCAATCTCCATCTTAAGACGGCTTGCGGCCTCATCCACCAGATCAATCGCTTTGTCAGGAAGGAACCGGTTGGTGATGTAACGGTTGCTCAAAGTCGCAGCCTCAACCAAAGCCTCGTCGTTGATTTTCACGCCATGATGAATTTCATATTTTTCACGGAGTCCACGGAGAATCGCAATTGTGTCTTCCACGGTAGGCTCGGCACAGAACACCTGCTGGAACCTTCGCTCAAGTGCGGCATCCTTTTCTATATACTTGCGGTATTCGTTCAGGGTTGTGGCTCCAATAACACGGAGGTCTCCCCTTGCAAGAGCCGGCTTCAAAAGATTGGACGCATCCATGCTTCCTTCCGACGCACCCGCTCCCACGATGGTATGAAGCTCATCAATGAAAAGAATAATATGTCCGTCAGATTTTGCAACCTCGGTAATTACGCCTTTAAGACGCTCCTCAAACTCACCACGGAATTTCGCGCCCGCAACGAGCTGTCCCAAATCAAGTGAAAGAAGCCTCTTGTCCTTAAGGCTGTCGGGAACATCCCCGGATGCAATGCGTCGTGCAAGTCCCTCAACAATGGCTGTCTTACCTACACCGGGTTCTCCAATCAGCACCGGATTATTTTTTGTCCTTCGGCTGATTACCTGCATGACACGGCGGATTTCCTCATCGCGTCCGATCACCGGATCAATTTTGTCCTGTCTTGCACGTGCGGTCAAATCAATGCAATATTTTTCAAGGGCACGCATTTTGCTCTCCGGGTCGTTTGAGTCAATCGTTGTATTTCCGCGGACGGATTTAAGGGCCTCCAGGATTTTTTTCTTCTCAAGTCCCATGCGACGTAAAAGTCCACCAACGGCACCCTCGGATTCAGTCATGGCAAGGAAAATATGCTCGGTGGAAAGATACATGTCCTTGAGCGCGGCCATCTCCTTTTCAGCCTTGGCAAGAACTTTCTGCGCGTCGGATGAAAGGCTCATCTGTGTCAGGCCCTTCACCTGAGGATATGAGTCCAAAAGATTTTCTATTTCCTTGAGAAGAGTTTCCGGCTGAACACCAACACGCTCTACAAGAGGCGGCACGGTACCGTCCTCCTGCTTCAAAAGCACATAAAGTAAATGCTCACAGCCAATCTCACTGTGGTCACGCTGCTGTGCGAGAGAATTTGCTTCCTGAAATGCATCCCTGGTTTTTAAAGTCATCTGATCAAAATTCATGAAACTGCCTTCCCGTATCAAAAATTTGGGCAATCGGATTTCAAGCGATCTCCGAATCCCCATGCTTTTAAAAATACGAAAAAATCATAAATTCGTCAAATTTTTTTATCCCAGAAAATTAATTCTTAGTTCGCAACTTTTCCCAGAGGTGCAATTTCCTTCTTATAAGAGACAATCATAAACGAGGACGCAATTGTGACGGCAACAATCTCCGCAATCGGGAATGCCCACCACACGTTGTCCACGCTGCCGGTAAGAGACAGGAGGAAAGCCGCGGGAAGCAGCACGATAATCTGCCTTATGAAAGATGTAATCATGCTGTAGACACCCTTGCCCAAAGCCTGAAACACCGAAAGGAAGATGATAGAAAATGCCGCGGGAATAAAATGCAGCCCGATAATTCTCAAAGCCTTCGTACCGATCGCAAGCATGGTCTCGGAAGCCTCAAAGATTGAAAGAAGCGGGCCCGGAATAATCTCAAACAGAGCCATTCCAACCATCAGGAACGCAAGGGCGATTACAAGTCCCAGCTTGATTGTGCCGGTAATGCGTTTTTTGTTCCTTGCCCCATAGTTATAGGCAACAATCGGGACCAAAGCATTGTTCATACCGAACACGGGCATGAAGATGATGCTCTGGAGCTTGAAGTACACGCCGAACACAGCAACCGCAGTATCCGTAAATGAGCCGAGGATTTTGTTCATCAGATAGGTCATCACAGAACCGACGGAAGCAAGCAGGATGGAAGGAACACCGACCCTGTAAATCTGCCCGATAACACGGATGCTCGGACGGAATTTCCTGAGTGAGAAATTGATTTCCTTGTTCTTGAAAATGTTGAAAAGGAAAGCGAGCGTGAGAGTCACAAACTGTCCGATTACAGTCGCAATGGCAGCTCCCTCAATTTTCATCTCTGGAAAACCGATGAGACCAAAAATCAGTATGGGATCCAAAATGATGTTCGTAATGGCACCTGCAAGCTGGGCGACCATGGAAAGCACGGTTTTTCCCGTTGACTGCAAAAGGCGCTCGAAGGTAAGACCTCCAAAAATACCAAAGGAAAAAATCAGGACGATTCTGGTATATTTTACGCCGTAGTCGATTATCTCAAGGTTATCGGACTGGCTCTTAAAATACGCCTCGGGAATCGTAAATCCCAAAATCATAAACGCGATTGTCGTGAGCAAAGTAAGGAAGATGCCGTTAAGCGCGGATTTATTCACTTCCTCAAAATTTTTCTGACCGAGCCTCATGGAAAGCAAAGCGTTAATACCAACTCCGGTTCCGGTCGCAAAAGCAATCATCAGGTTCTGGATGGGAAAGGCATGGGAAACGGCCGTCAGCGCATTCTCACTGATTTTAGCCACAAAATAACTGTCCACCACATTGTAAAAGGCCTGGACCATCATTGAAATCATCATTGGAACTGCCATTGAAATAAGGAGTTTTCCTACGGGCATGGTTCCCATCTTGTTTTCTTTAATATTTGTTTTATCTGATTCGTTCATACAAAGAATGTACTATAAAATAAAAATAAAGTCAAAGGGAGCCGGAAATCGAAATTTAAGATTTGACAGTTTGGAGTTTATAGAGTTCAGTACTTGAATTTAAAGCATAAATTTGATACTATAAGGAGATTTATTCTGGGATGGGGAAACTGGAGTTTAGAACAAAACAATGAAAAAAAATATATCGCTGCCGACTGCGGTGCTTGGACTTTTGTTCCTGACAGCTTTCGTCCTTACATCATGCAGCAACAGCACACAAACAGGCTTATCAAAACGAAACTCAAAGGTGATGGACGCAGGATTGGAGTCCATGCCAGAAATACTTGACGTGAAGGCTCCGGATCCCAGTTTTGAGGAAGAGCCCTTAAAAGAACTGAGCGAATTTGACCCGCTTGATTTTTTCAAGGATGCCGTTTACTGCGGAGACTCCTGCATGAGCCATTACCACTGGAGAGGAAATTCCTACGTGCATCCCGAAATCTTTGGGGAGCATAATGCGGCTGTGTGGCTTGCCAACGGAAGCTACGGAGTCCAGTATGCGAACAGGGACGTGAGCCTGCTTTCAAAGACGGAAAAGACTTATTGCCCGAAGTACAAGGGTGCAATCTGCAATCTATGGGACGCAATCCCTGCGCTGAATAAAAATCGCGTGTTCATGTTTTTCGGACTCAATGACATCGGCCCCACCGGAGTGGACAAATTCATTTCAAATTACATTGAGGTGATTGGAAAAATCAAGGAAGCTGTTCCCGACGCAAAGTTTTACATCCTGAGCATCACGCCAATCCGCGAGGACATGCAGGTTCCCGGAAAACTCTGCACCGAAAACATATTGAAGGCAAACGAGCGGCTTGTCCAGATGTGCGACGAAAACGGATGGGTATTTGTGGACGTCGCCTCAAAACTCAGAAATGCAAACGGACACATGCTTCTTAAGCTGGAAGACGGCACGCAGATTTCCGACGGAACAAATGTGCATCTTATGAAAGCAGCATACAAATTCTGGGATGAAGCCCTGGAAAAAACAGCGAGAGAAGAACTCAGAAGAGAATATTACGAGGAGTATTAAAATGAAAAAAAATATGGTCTCAAAAGTGATTGTAAGTCTTTCGGCTTTACTGGCACTTTCCGCGTGTAATGGAAAACAGACGGCCGCAACAGCCTCCACAAATGCCGCACCAACCACCGCCGTAACAACAACAGCCGCAGGAGCAAGCGCAAGCACAAAATCAAGCAGCGCAAAAACAACATCGACAAGCACATCAAGCAGCGGAGTCTCACTCAGCTCAGTGTATGACAAAATGATTTCGGACGTAAAGTTCCCCACGGAGATGCTCAAGATGGACGACGAATATCTTGAGATGCAGTTCGGATTCAACGCGGCGGATTTTGACGAATACGTTTATGCACAGGGAGAGGACACACTTCTTGCCGAGACAATCCTCCTCATCAAAGTGAAGGACTCAAAAAACGTAAACACCGTGAAGGAATCTCTTGAAAACTATCTTTCCGACCAGACAACGCTCCTTAACAGCTATGTCCCCGAGCAGGGAAAAATTGCGGAAAAGAGCGTCGTGGGCGTAAAAGGAAATTGCGTCTATCTGCTCATGTCATCCCAGGTTGCGTCACTGAAAAAAATCGCAGCCGACATGATTAAATAGCACTAGGTCGCGGGCAGGTTTTTGTAAGATGGTTTTCAGCAGTCTGTTTTTTTATTTTATATTTTTACCGCTGTTTCTGATACTCTATTATGTTGTTCCGAAACAGATAAAGAATTACATTCTGCTGATTTTCAGTCTTGTCTTCTACGCATGGGGCGAACCGATTTATGTGCTCCTCATGCTTGGAATGACCCTTTCAGATTTTCTCCTTGGCCTGCTCATGCAGCGTTTCGATTCAAGTCCCGCGAAGAGAAAAATCTGCCTGATTCTTTCTATTGTAATAGACCTTTCCTGCCTCGCATTTTTCAAGTACGCGACATTTTTGGTGGGAAGCTTCAACTCGCTTTTTAAGCTCAGCATACCGTTCAAGGAAATCGCGCTGCCCATCGGAATCAGTTTCTTTACTTTCCAGACCATGAGCTACACGATTGACCTTTACCGCCGCGAAATCAGCGTGGAAAAAAATTACGCCGAATATCTCATGTACGTGTCCATGTTTCCCCAGCTGATTGCAGGTCCCATCGTCCGTTACAAAACCGTAAAGGCCGAGCTGCATGAGCGTGCAATTTCGAAATCAGATGTGGCAGAAGGATTTCTCCGCTTCATTTTCGGACTCCTGAAAAAAGTTTTGCTCGCGAACAGAGTCGGTCCTGTATTTGACGCAGCACTTGCGACACAGAATCCCACGATGGTTTTCGCATGGCTCGGAGCGGTCGCATTTACCTTGCAGCTCTATCTTGATTTTTCTGCCTACAGCGACATGGCGATCGGTCTTGGAAAAATGCTCGGATTCAAGTTCGGTGAAAATTTCAACTATCCTCTCATCTCAAATTCGGTTACGGACTTTTGGAGAAGATGGCACATTTCACTTTCCACTTGGTTCCGCGATTATGTCTACATTCCCCTTGGCGGCAACAGATGTAAAATCCCACGGCAAATTTTTAATCTTACGGTCGTGTGGTTTTTGACGGGACTCTGGCACGGAGCCTCATGGAATTATGTAATCTGGGGCGTGTACTACGGAATCCTTTTGTGCCTTGAAAAATTCGTTTACGGAAAAGCATTGGAAAAGGCACCGAAGTTTTTGCGCCACATTTATCTCTGCATAATCGTTGTCGTTGGATTCACGGTTTTTGCCATAGAGGATTTTTCAAAGCTGCTTCCCTACCTCGCTTCCCTGTTTACGGCGAAAGGAGGATTCGTGGGAAAGGATATTCTGTTCTATCTTCAGAACTACGGCTTTGTCCTTGTCGTTTCCATTCTTGTAAGCACACCGATTTTTCCATTCCTCAAGAAAAAGATTTCGAGTTTCGGACAGGCTGCAAAAAAAGTGTCTTATGCCATTTCCGCAGTCATCCTTCTGATTCTGTTTGTGGTTGCCATTTCCTACATGGTTTCTGACACTTACAATCCCTTCCTTTATTTCAGATTTTAGGAGGACTCATGAGCGGACTGATAAAAAAATCTACAATCATAACAATCGCAATTTTGAGTCTTGCGCTTTCACTTTTGACCGTGTTCTGGCCAAAGAAAAATTATTCGGAAAATGAGAACCGCTATCTGGAGGAATTTCCGAAGCTGAGTTTTGACTTAATCAAAGACGCTTCCTTTATGAAGGACTGTGAGAGCTACGTGTCCGACCATTTTATCCTGCGTGATTTTTTTATGACGGTAAAGACAGTCTACGAGCGGATGACAGGAAGAAATCAGGTCAACAAAATCTACATGTGCAGGGACGGATATTACATTGAGGAATACAACGGACTGAGAAACACAGCGAAGATTGAGGGTGCCATAAAGCGTCTTTCGGAAAAATCCACCGGGGCAAACATCCGTGTCATGCTTGTACCGACCGCCGTGACAATATGCGACAGCAAACTTCCCGCCACAGCCAAAAACGCGGATCAGCTTGCGGACATCAAGCGCATTGAAAATGACCTCAGCGGAATCAGAGCGGAATTTGTTGACGTTAGCGATGCCCTTAGGAATGCAAGGAGCGAGCAGATTTTTTACAAGCTTGACCATCACTGGACCACGCTCGGAGCGTACACGGCCTACAGGGAGCTTGCGAAAAGTTTTGGATTTGAGCCGATTGAAAGAAATCAGTTTGAGGAAAAAATTGTGAGCACGGATTTTAAGGGAAGCTTTTATTCGAAAGTGAACGACCTGCTTGCAAAGCCGGATTCCATAGTTGAGTTCAAGAGCCAGAGACTTTCGCTCAACGTAAAATATCCGGACAGAAAACTTGAGACGGACAAACTTACCGCCGACGAATATCTTGAAAAAAAAGACAAATACTCATATTTTTTGAACAACCAGAATTCCTTTGTGGAAGTACATAATGAAAATGCGCAAAGCCCACGCACACTCGCCGTCGTAAAGGACAGCTATGCCAACTGCATGATTTCATTTCTTGCCGAGCATTTTTCCACAATCTATGTTTTTGACACAAGGTTTTACAGAAACAAAGTGACGGACTTCATCAATGAGAATAATGTGAGCGACGTTCTTTTCCTATATAACATGCACACGATTGACACCGACACAGGAATCAACACAATTAATTGAAAATGGAAAATTGATAACGGAGAAATAATCTCCCTGAGTTTTCCATTCTCCACTTTCATCAGGGGAACATTACCTCAAGCCACTTGCGCTGGTCATCCTGAGTCGCGTCTATCTTTCCCCAGGTCTGTCCCTTCGCCGTGGTCTCTCCCATGAGATATTTCTTTCCGTCGTAGGTAAAGGAATGTCCCGGATGGTCGCTCGTAAAGGCCGGCATGGCATGACTCAACTCCGCACTCACAAGCATGATCGCATCCTGATTCCATGAAGTGAGGAATATTGCAATGAGCATGGAGCGGCTGTCGCAGTCATTTCCCTCACCGAGCAGAACTGCGGGAAGAGATGTGAAATCGCTCGTGGAACTCTCTCGCTCGTATTTGAATTCCTGGGTCCAGCTAAGGATTTTTTGCGCAAGGTCAGTCTCATCAGCGGCGGAAGGTGCAAGCTCGTTGTACACGTCAAAAGCAACCCTCCAGAGACGGTTGTAGGAATCCTTGAAAATCATGCGGTAATATCTCTGCCATGCCTTTTTCCAGTTCGCGTTGGTCATGTAGAGCTTCAAAATGTCGTACTCACGTGCAATCAGATAATCCGCGGCCTCCCTGTCATTTTCAGCAAGGCTCGTCGCAATCTTTTTTCCGTCAATCTCCAGGTTCACGTCCACCCTATTCTCTGTTTTCGGGAAAAGATAGCGCGTGATGGGTCCTGTCTCAAAATAGCATCCCTCGTCGATTATCAGGCTGTCAAGGAAACTCAGGATATATGTCTCGGAAAGCTGGAACTGATTCACACCTGCCCACGCAAGCATTACGACCGTGCCCTTGCCCTCGGGAAGTGATGCCGAAAGTCCGTAGCCCATGATTCTCTGCCGGTTGAGCGTCGTGTTGAATGATGATATTGCCGAAGTCTGATTTCTCCACTCAAATTCCTCGGTCTCGTTTTCAGCCTTCAGAGCCTTTAAGGAAGAATCCAGGGCATCTTTCGGGGAAGCATAGCGCGACGTGGGATAAATCTTGATTATGCATGTGACCGGGAGCACTGTGCTTTTTAACTCGTAGGAAGAGCCGTCATTGCTTGATTCCATGAGCTGAAATCCCACGGGGAAATCTATGGCCATGTCTCCGTAGCCCGAAAATCCGAGACGCTGTGAAAAAGCCGGAATTGAGCACAGAATCAATAAAAACGAGAAAAATACAGTTCTAACACATCTTGTCATTTTTTGCCGCCTTTATTATTATATCGGTTAATGACACCATTTTCCATAATTTTTGAAAACGATGAACTCCTCTTAATAAACAAACCTGCGGGCGTTTCGGTACAGGGTGGAGCAAATATTTTTCACCCCTTGGATGAGGAACTTTCAGCCCAGCTCGGATATAAAATCCATCTGGTGCACAGGCTTGACAGGGAGACTTCCGGCATTCTGGTTGTGGCAAAGGATTCCGCATCCGCCGCAAAATGGACGAAACTTTTCTCTCAAAGGGAAGTAAAAAAGGAATATGTGGCTTTTTGCACAGGGATTCCCTCCCCCGACGGAAAAAAGACCAAAATGGAGGGCACCTTAATGGGAACGGTCGAGGCACACGGCAGGACACAGACCGCGGAGCTGCATTACAAGGTGGAGTCAGTCGCGGAGATTGATTTACCAAGCGACGGTAAAACTGAGGATCGCACACCCGGCACAGATAAAATCACGCTCAGCAAAATCCGCATAAGACTCGGAACCGGAAGGATGCACCAAATCCGCATACAGATGGCAAAGGCACTCTCCCCGCTCGCTGGTGATGACAAGCACGGTGACTTCAAGGCAAACAAGCGTCTCAGAAAAATCGGGATTAAAAAGCTGTGTCTCGCCGCCGTCAGACTCACCCTGCCCCTGGACGGAACAGAGCGCACATTTGAGATTCCGCTGCCGGACCACATGGAAAAGATTGAGAGAGAATATAAGTCTTTTGGAGCTACCGCCAGCAAATGAATCTTGACAATTGGAGCAACCTGGATTAAGATAAAATTAAGAAAAAAAAGATGCAGGAAAACATTTTTACTGCAGAAGTAGGAACTTAAAATGATTTTACCATGTTTTAAATTATTAGCAGAACCTGTTGATGAGAATGCACGAACAATGAAGCCTTTCCAATGGGCTGCTTCTGAGGTTGGAAAACGAAGTAAAATAGGTGGCATTCCGTTTGGGATTAAAGAAGAAGATTATCCAGTATGTCCTTGCTGCAAAAAAAGAATGACTTTCTATGGCCAATTAGATAGTCTAAATGATGATTATATCATAGCGGACTGCGGATTAATTGCAACATTTATCTGTTTTGACTGTAATGAAGTTAAGGCAGAAATTGGTTACATGCTGATGAAGAAGAAAGCACATGAGCATTGAATATGGGAATAAATGGAATGTTGAATCACACTTTTTTACTTTTGACACGACAAAATTTTGAAAGTTTGGTAGAAAATTATAGGAAGGCAAATTTTTATTATGAGCCAGAAGTTTTTAAAAAGATTTCTATATCTGATGATACAATTTTATCTACTGTTAAACTGCTTAAAAATATAAAAACAAGAAATTATAAGGATGAGCAAGATTGTAGAGGCCTTGAATATTATGGTATAACAATTATTTATCCTGAGAACTTAACTGAGTTTAAAAAGGTTTTTACATATGTAAATGAAAACATAAAAGAGTATTCAACCTTTTGTCGAAGAAAAAGAATTAAAAAAGAAGTGGAACTATTTACCCTTTTTTTGCAAGAAGGCATAGAAAATAAATTATATATGGTTCATAATGGCATATAGGAAATTTAAAGGAAAAACACGGACGATGTGGAAAGCCCCTGAACCCTGTCATAAATTCTGTGTAAATGACAGGGGCATTTTTTTCTTTAGGGTTCTCCCAGCTTCTCCATGATTTTTTCCACAAGGGTCGTCCAGACCGCAAAAGCATGTTTTTCACTTCTCACCTCTGACAATGATTCCGCCACCAGCAATCACGCCGTCCCTGTAGAAAACTACGGACTGTCCCGGAGCCACCGCGCGCTGATGTTCGGCAAATGTGACTCTCACGGCATCCCCGGACAAGGACTCGTCATCCGAATAATATGGCTCGACCAAAGCTTCCACGGGGCGGGATGCAAGACGGATTTTTACCATCGCCTTGAACGCGCACTTGGGATTAAATCCTGCGGGCCAAACAAGGTCGTCGGCAATCAGGGACGAGCAGAAAAGATCCGAATCATGACCGAGCACAATCAGATTTTTTTTCACATCGATTGAAGCAACGTAAAGAGGCTCCTTCGCGCTCACACCCAATCCGCGTCTCTGCCCCACCGTATAATGCTCAATTCCCTTGTGCCGTCCCAGAACATGACCGTCCATGTCTATGAAATCACCCGGAACAGAAGGCTTGTCGGAAAAAATGATTTCCAGAAGCTCCCCCGGAATAAAATCCTGACTTTCCTCCCTGTTCGCGGCCTCAAGATTTCTTTCCCTCGCCATTTGGAAGACTTCCTTTTTTGTGTAGCCGAAAAGCGGGAAACGCACCTTCTCAAGAATTTCGGACGGAATGCGGTAAAGAAAATACGCCTGATCCTTGGTCACGTCCATCGCACACGCAATCTGCGCCGGATATGATTTCTCACCCTCAAAGTCTGTTACGCCAAAAGACTCCTGCACCGATTGGGTCCCGCGCACCACCTTCGCATAGTGTCCCGTACAAAAATAATCGTACTCAATCCCGAGCTTTTTTATCCCGGCAAGCAAGGCCCCGAATTTAATGAAGCGGTTGCACCTGATGCACGGATTCGGCGTCCTACCCGCCCTGTACTCAGCCTTAAAATATTCCAGCACCTCGCGCTTGTAATCCTCGCGGACATCAATCTCATAATATGGGATTCCCTGGGACTCACAAAATTCTCGGCACTCGGCAATCTGCTCCGCCTCACCCGGACTGTAGCAGCTCTCATGTGCGAAAGCGGACTCAGGCAGATCGGCAATGTCATTGTTCCAAAGAGCCATGGTAACGCCCGTAACAACGCATCCGCGCTCCTTCATCAGCATAAGTGTCATTGTGGAATCCACACCCCCGGACATTCCGACCACCACACGGTCTCCGGCCTTGGGCATCTCAAGTTCATTATAAGTCATACGCATACTCTAGCACAAAAGAAATAATC
This sequence comes from Treponema sp., assembly GCA_016288205.1. Taxonomy (GTDB): domain Bacteria; phylum Spirochaetota; class Spirochaetia; order Treponematales; family Treponemataceae; genus Treponema_D. The sequence continues at coordinate 59,479 of JAEEYO010000072.1, forward strand.
TATCAATATGGTAGAGAATTATGGAGGATCTCCTAACCCTTGTACAACAAAGCAAAACGTGATACAATAGAAGAAATCAGGAACTCCACCGTAAGCGCGGTCCGATCCTGAAAAGTGAGGTTAAAATGAATTTTGTTGAGGAAATGAAAAACAAGGCAAGGGAATATCAGAACTCCCTCGTGCTTCCCGAAGGAACTGAAGAGCGCACTGTGGTAGCGGCCGCAAAAATCGTGGCAGAAAAACTTGCAAAGAAAGTTACGCTGCTCGGTAAAAAAGAGGACGTGGAAAAAGTCGCATCTTCAAAGGGTGTTTCACTTGAGGGAATCGACATAATCAACCCGGAGGCTTCCGAGTGGCTCGATGATTTCGGAAAGGAATACTATGAGCTCCGCAAGGACAAAATCAACAAGAAGACTGGTCAGCCGGAAGTGACTCCCGAATCAGCAAGGGAATATATCCTCAAGGATCCTCTGAGCTTCGGTGCAATGATGGTACGCCTCGGAAAAGCAGATGCGATGGTCTCTGGTGCCCTCTCCGCAACAGCGGATCTTCTTCGCGCGGGACTCAAAATCATCAAGACGGCTCCCGGAACAAGCACAGCTTCATCATGTTTCGTCATGGACACTCACGACAAGAAATGGGGAAAAGACGGATATCTTATTTTCGCAGATTGCGCCGTAAACCCGACACCGACATCAGAGCAGCTTGCGGACATCGCCATGGACTCAGCAAAATCTTGCCGTGATCTCCTTGGTGCGGAACCGGCAGTCGCGATGCTCTCATTCTCATCAAAAGGAAGCGGCGGAAAACTCCCCGATGTTCTTAAGGTTCAGGAAGCCGTGAAGATTGTAAAAGAAAAAGCTCCTGACCTCCTCCTTGACGGTGAGTTGCAGGCGGACGCATCTCTCATCCCGGAAGTGACGGCGAAAAAAGCTCCCGGTTCTCCAATCACCGGAAAAGTCAACACACTGATTTTCCCAAGCCTCGAAGCAGGAAACATCGGTTACAAGCTCGTCCAGAGATTTGCCGGCGCCGACGCTTATGGACCAATTCTCCAGGGATTCGCAAAGCCAATCAGCGACCTGAGTCGCGGATGCACAAGCGATGAGATTGTCGTAACATCAGCAATCACACTCGTGCAGGCAGGACCCAACAAAAACTAAAGAAGGACAAAGACGGAGGACTTAAAGATATTTCATGCTGACAAACACTCTTTACAAAAAAGCAAAGACTGGGGGACATTTATGGAGGCATTTGTCTCTATGTGCCGCAGCAGGGATTATTCTTTTTCTCCTCGTCTCTTGTAAAACAACCGAAGTGGTGGAGCCGGATCCGATCAGATTCTATCCTCCGCCACCGACACAAGAAGAGCTTGAATACAAAGCGACGCATTTTAACGACGGAACAAAAATCGTAACAAAAGAAACCGCATTCGACGACAGCGACTCTCTGCTTATGACTTTTGCGGGTGACATCATGGCTCACACGCCCAACTGGTCAAAGGGACGCTTCGATGAAATCTATGCCGCAATCAAACCATATCTAATAGAAAGCGATTTTGTATTTGCAAATTTGGAGACACCGGTTGCTGATTCCATAGAGTATGCGACCTACCCCGCTTTCAACGTCCATCACGAATATGCGGAGGCTGCAATCAGCGCCGGATTCAATGTTTTCAGTCTGACTAACAATCACACGAACGACCGTGGCTTAAAAGGAATCAACGAGACAAGAGAGTGGTTCAAGAAAAAAGTTTCCGAAACCGCAGGATCAGATCGGCCCGTTTACGCGTGCGGATTAAAAGAAAAATCCAACGACCCGCTCACATATCAGATACTTGAAAAAAACGGATGGACAATCCTTTACGTCGCAATCACCGAAATCCTGAACAATCCCTCGAACTCGCCCTATATTGATTATGTGGAGCCGTACAAAAAACAAAGGGAGCAGTTCATCAGCACTCTGAAAAAAATGAAGGAAGAGCATCCTGCGGATTTATTCATCCTCAGCATCCACTGTGCGGAACCGGAGTACATTCTTACCGTGCAGAAAACTCAAAAGGAATTTTATTTCCAGCTTCTTGACGCCGGAGTTGATGTCGTGTGGGTCAATCATCCGCATGTACCGAAATATTGGGAACTCGTACCAGATACCGAGAACACGGCACGCAAGATGATTTTTTACTCAATGGGAAACACAATCAGCGCGCAGAGGACAAAACCGAACTGGTCAAAACCATCCGACGGACACGAGTACACTGGCGAGGGCAACATGATTCAGGTCCGCTTCACAAAAGATGAGGACGGAGTAAAAGTCTCGTGGATAAATCCCATGACTCTCACAACATATATTGAAAGCGACAGAATGTACGTCATAAAACTACTTGACGATGATTTCATACAAAGCCTTTATAGCGAGGGCGTAAAAAACTGGCCAAAATATTTGACCGAACGAAAAAAACTCATGGAGCAAATTACAGGAACAGTCACATGGCAATAGATTACAAGAGCCTGCCCGTTTATGAGCAGAAAGACAGAATACTTGAAGCATTGGAGCACAATCAGGTCATCGTAGTGCAAAGTCCGACGGGAAGCGGAAAGACAACGCAGCTCCCGGTAATCCTGCATGAGGCGGGATATTCAAACAACGGAATCATCGCCGTCACACAGCCACGTCGCATTGCGGCACTCAGCGTCTCGGAATTCATCTCAAAGCAGCTCAAGACAAAATATCCCGGACTTGTCGGTTACAAATTCCGCTTTGAGGACAAAACCGACGCGACGACAAAAATAAAAATAATGACCGACGGAATTCTTTTGCAGGAGATGAAACTTGATCCGTGGATGAGCAAGTATTCCGTAATCATGGTGGACGAGGCACACGAGCGCAGCCTGAACATTGATTTTGTCCTCGGTCTTTTAAAGCGAATCCTTGAAGTGCGGAAAGATTTCAAAGTGATTGTCTCATCCGCAACAATGAACGCGGAGGCATTCAGCGAGTACTTTGACGGCTGCCCCATCGTCACGATTGACACTCAGGTTTTCCCGGTCACGATGATTTACGATCCGCCGGCAGTTGAGGCAAGCACGGCAAGCGAGAACGCATCAGAGGCACTAATCTCGAAAATCGCGGACATAATTGAGCGTGTACTTTTGAACCATGAGAGCGGCGACATACTTGTTTTCCTTCCCGGTGAAAAAATCATCAAGGACGCAATGCAGTATCTTTTGAACACAAAGTTCCACAACAAAATCCACATCATTCCGCTGTACGGCCGGCTTCCGAAAGAGGAGCAGGAAAAAGTTTTCTCAAACCCACCGTTCGGTAAAAAGAAAGTCGTACTCAGCACGAACATCGCGGAAACATCGGTGACAATCAACGGAATCACGACGGTAATTGACTCGGGACTCGCAAAATTAAATTTCTACAGTCCGCGCACATTCACATCCAGCCTGATTGAGACACCGGTAAGCAAAGCGTCATGCAGCCAGAGACGAGGTAGAGCCGGAAGAACCTGCCCCGGTACCTGCTACAGACTTTATCCGCGAACCGAATTTGAGACACGTCCGAATTACACCACCGAGGAAATCTACCGCACGGATTTGAGCGAGGTCGTCCTCAGGATGTCGGAGCTCGGCATAACTGATTTTGAAAGATTCAATTTCATCTCACCGCCCGGACGCGAAGGACTCATCGGTGCCGTCAACACACTGAACATGCTCAAGGCACTGGAAAGCGACGGAACTCTCAGCAAGATCGGAAAACTCATGGTGGAATTTCCTCTTGAGCCGAGGGTGTCCAGAATCATCGTGGAAAGCATACTGCACTATCCCGACGTACTTGAGGAAGTTTTAATCGCCGCATCATTCCTTAGCGCACAGTCACCTTTCGTACTTCCCGTGGGAGAGGAGATGGACGCAAGACAGGCGCACCACGCATTCCGCGACATACAGGGAGATTTTGTCTCATACATCAATCTTTTCCGCACCTACTCGGGAATGGCAAACAAGGAGAAATTCTGCAAGCGAAGTTACCTTGACGAAAAAGTCATGGCGGAGATTGAGAACATAAAGGAACAGCTTGAGGACATAGTTTCAAAGCGTCTCCAGATGCCCATCACAAGCGGAGGAAACGTGGACGACTATCTGTGCTGCATCGCATCCGGAATGATTCAATTCGTGTGCATACGCGAAGGACGTGAGAGCTACAGGAGCCTTACCGCCGACCACATTACAATCCATCCGGGCTCATCCATGTTCAGGACAAATCCGCTCTACATAGTGGCAGGTGAAATCGTAAAGACAAGCCGCACGTTCGCAATGAGCGTCTCACCTTTGACCAAGGCACTCCTCGCAAAAATTGACCCGGGACTTGAAAAGCATCTTTCGGATCTCCGCGGTTCCAAGGGCGAAAACGATCGTGCAGCCAAAAATAAAAATGCGCGTGAGACCGAGGATCAGAAATCAGCAGGGAAATCAGGCAAAAAATCCAAGAAGGAAAGCAAGGCCGAGGCAAAAAAGCAGGATGAGAACACCGTGGAATTCGGCGGTGAAATCTTTGAGCTTACAAAAATCAAGGGCAAGAAAACTGTTCTTCTTCCCTGGGAAAAATTCAAGCCGGCTCTTGGACAAGAAAAAAACGAGGGACTTCTTTCCACCATCGGAGGAATGCGCGGCTCAATCAAAATGCAGAAGGGATTTACCCTGCTCAATTATGAAAAGATGGATCTCATAATGAAGGTTGCCCGCACGTTGAATCTTGAGCCTTTAGATGAAAAGCAGTGGCAGAGAAAACTCAACCTGAACATTGCCGATCCTGAAAACGGAAGCGCAAACTTGAACATGCTAGCGGATTCAGTTCCCTGCATCATGCGTGTGACGACCGCAAAAGCCCAGTCCAAGGAGCTCGGATTCATCTGTCTCTTTACCGACGGAAACGGCACCTACTGGTTCAAAGTGTCCCGTGGATTTTCCACCGCCTTGAACGAAAGTCTCTCGTCCCTTGAAAAACTCGTGGATGACGCCGAGAACATGGGACTTGACATTGCAAGGAAGGAAAAAATCAACATGGTGTACCGCCTCCTGAACGGGCTGTACGAGTGATTCATTTTTAAACAAAAAAACGCTGATTGCACCTCCACAACCAGCGTTAATATAAAATCGGAACATCCTTATTTTCCGATTCCTTTCAGAATCTTTTTGGCCTTCACTGCATTTACGTTGGAGGCCTTTTTCTTTTTACCGTCGCTTTCATCATCGGGAGCGAGTGCGGCTAAATCCTCAACGGCCTGTTTTGCACTTGAGTAGCGACCTTTAGCATAGATGTCAAGTCCGGTTCCCTGTGTCGCAACATCCTTGCTCTTGATGTATTCCAAACAGATGTCCGCAAACTCGGGCTTACCATACTTTGCGAATTCCTTGCCGAGCGCATAACGGAGACTCTTCTGCTTGTCGCTTTTCAATGTCTCACGTGCAAGCTCAATTATTTCCTGTGTGCCGGCGTTTCCATTCTCAAGCAATGCGGCCGCAACTTTTGCCTTGGCTCCATCCCCGGATTTTTTATCCTTGATTACGCCCACCAGATACTCGTTTCCGTCAGCCGTATTCAGTTTTGCAAGCACCTTGTAGCACTTTTCCTTGACCACATTCTCTTCCTTATGCTTGCAATGGTAAATCAGATCCTTGGACGCGGAAGTGATGTTTTGTGTCTCCACCGCATTGATTGCCTCAAGACGCACGCGGTAGTTATCATCCTTGAGGGCCTGCTTGAACACTTCCTGCACGGAGGAATCAGAGTAATGTGAAAGACCGCGGATTACGGACTCACGCACTTTCGGCTCATCGGCTTCGTAAAGCTCAATCAAAATGTCCTTTGACTCGGGGACTTCCATCGCACCAATGGCTTCTGCTGCATAGGCACGCACATACATATCCTCGTTTTTGTCCTGAGCAATTTCGGAAAGCTGCTCCCATGTCTCCACGGCATTGAGTTTTCCAAGCACACGCATCAGGGACTGTTTTTGCGCAAGGGTCAAATCCTCATCCAGATAGCCGGTCAGATACACAGCCTCCTCCACACCGCCAATGTCGCCCATGCACTCAAGAGCCGCGTTGAAATATCCCAGATCATCCTTTTCCAAAAGCTCTACCACAGCCGGAATCGCATCCGAACTTTTTACGGCAGACACATAAGCAAAACAAGCGTTGACCGTGGCGGTTCTCTCATCGAAGGGATCATTCAGAACACCGACGGCAAAATCCTCCAGACAGGGATCCTTGAGCTTTGCAAAATACGCAAGCAGCTTCTCGCGGACCTTGGGGCTCTTTGTCTCCTGGAAAAGGTCATAAGCCTCCTCCTTGAATCGGTAATCCTCGGCGGAAGTAAGCTCGTCAAGAAGATCGCAGATTTCATCGGTCAGTCCGTAGCTCAAAACGTCGCGGGTCTCTTCCTCGTACTCTTCCCCGGCCTTCTCCAGATTTTTCTCGTTGGAAGAAGATATTTGCTCCTGAGTGGCAGCCTGGGGTCTCTTTGCATTCGGCCAGATTTTATCCTTTTTGACGTATTCCGCCCTTACATCAGTCTCATTTTCGGACACTACCGGCGTGTCTGCGGCAGTTTCTGTGGACGTTTCTACGGAAATTTCAGTGCCATCAGTCTCTAAATCAGCCTGCGCAAACAGTGAAAATCCTAAAAAAAGGAGCGCACAAGCAGCAATCGTTCTCTTCATTTGACCACCTCTCAACAGGTTTATTCTATTGATTAAACATCGTTTGAATGAAATTGTTTCAACCATTCTTCTTTAAAAATCGGAAAATTTCCCTCTTTTATTGACTTTCTGGCGTCTTTTATGAGCTGATTCAGGAAATACAGGTTGTGATAGCTCGCAAGCATGGAGGAAAGAATCTCCTGCTCCCTGAAAATATGCCTCAGATAGGCCCTTGAGTAGTTGCGGCAGACTTTGCATGTACATGAGCTGTCCACCGGGCTAAAATCCCTTTCAAAACGCTTCTGTTTGATTGAAAGCATTCCGTGGTGGGTAAAATAAAGTCCGTGCCGGGCGACTCTGGTAGGCTGAACGCAGTCAAACATGTCCACACCGCAGGAGATTGCCTCTAGGATGTATTCCGGGGTACCGATTCCCATCACGTAGCAGGGCTTGGTTCGGTCCACAAATTGAACCGTGTGACGGAGCATTTTGGTGAACATCTCTGGAGGCTCACCCACGCTGAGTCCACCGATTGCGAATCCGGGTGTGTCAAGGGAAGAGACGAATTCCGCGCTGATCTTTCTTAAATCCTCAAAGAAATTTCCCTGAATGATTGGAAACAGAATGCCCTTATATCCTTCCTCCCGCTGTTTTTTCCACTCGCTGATTGCACGGTTCGTCCAGTCAGTCGTAATCCTGAGCGCATTTTCCGCATCCTTTCTTTCCACGCCGAAGCCTGTACAGACATCGAGCTGCATCTGTATGTCGCTGTTGAGCTTCACCTGGGTCTGAACCACGTTCTCCGGGGTAAAAAAATGCTTGGAGCCGTCTATGTCGCTTCTGAAAGTCACACCGTCGTCCTTGATTTTTCTGAGCGACGAAAGGGAAAAAACCTGGAATCCGCCGGAATCAGTAAGGAAATTTTTCTTCCATCCGGTAAATCCGTGGAGTCCACCGCCCTCCTGCACAATGTCCGCGCCCGGTCTCAGATACATGTGGTAAGTGTTCGCGAGGATGATTTCAAATCCCATTTCGTCAAGCTCATCCTTGGACACAGCCTTTACGGTTCCCTTGGTTCCGACCGGCATGAAAACGGGAGTCTGCACGTCGCCATGAGGAAGATGCATCACGCCGCACCTTGCATGAGATTCATTGTCCCTCGCCGTAATGTCAAAAAAATTTTCTATCAAACTTCCCATCTTTGAATCTCCTTGATTAAAATTATCATGTCCTTGCGAAACGAAGCAGAACGATGCTCACGACAATAAAAAAGAATACAGGAAACCACGCGCCGAACAATGGAGGAATCACCTCGAACTTTGCCATGAGCATGGTTATCATCTGCATCACGTAAAAAAGAACGACGGCCCCGATGCTCAGCGCAAGACTCACCAAAAGCACGTTCTTCCTTGTCTTTCCGCTCAAGCCCACCGCAAGAAACACGACGATGAAAACAACGAATGGAAACGCATATTTTTTATAGTAAACGGATTTTACCTCCGCCGTTGGAAGTCCTGACCGCTCAAGATGCTCAATGTAAGCCCGTGTGTCCTTCGTGTTCATTTCCTCCGCCGAAAGATTTGAATTCTGGAATGTCTCGGGAGGCTCGGTCAAGAGAGCAAGTTTTTCAGGAGTAACATCACAGTTTTCCATGAATCCGTCTTTTATAGTGAACATGCGTGCCTTTGAAAAAGTCCATGAACCGTTGTTCCAAAGCGCACTGTCGGCATAAATCAGGCTTTCAAAGCGTTTTTCGGAATCGCGGAAAAGGACGTAGACAGTGTAAAGCCGCTTCGTCTCATCGTCATAATAATCGGCATAGTAAATCATCTTTCCTTGATCGGACATTACGACGATGTTTTCTCTGTTCAGAGACTGAGTTTTTTGCAGGGCAGCATTTTGCAAATCAACTTTTTTCGCATAGGTCTCCGCAACAACATTGTCCTCGAAAAAAAAGAGACCGAAACTCATTGCCACTCCGACGAAAAGCAGCGGTATGGTAAAACGCAGCAATGAAACTCCCGACGCAAAAATTGCAAGCAGCTCATTTTTCGCATAAAGGTCGCTGAGCATATAGGCTGTGGAAAAAAGCATGGCGATCGGAACCGCATACCACACGGTCTTAGGCACATAATAATAGAGGATTGTAAAAACAACGGAAACCTGAACCCCATGTGAAATATAATTCCAAAGGTTCATAAGAAGATCCGTAAGGCAGAGAATAAGGACGAAGAAAAAAAGCGAGCCGAGAAAAATACCGAAAAATTTTTTTAGCATGTATGAAATCAGTTTCATTTTCTACGCAACCTCAGGTAAAGAAATCCGCCCAAAATGCCAATGAAAATATTCGGACCCCACATCATCCAAAATCCGTCGTAACCGCCTCGAAGTCCGAAAAGCTGACCAAGGATAGTCGCCGCCCAATACATCACCGAAATGATGATTCCAAAAATGAGTCCTAAAGTCTGTCCGTCCTTGCGGCCAAAAACAAGTGCCAGCGGAAATGCAAGAATGGCAAAAAAGATTGAGCCGAATGGAATGGAAAATTTTTTATGATATTCAAGCTCGTATATATTCATCTGCTTTTTTGTAAGCTCATTTTCCTTTCTGAGTTTTTGAATGGACTTGTACAAATCGTAGGATGTCATCTCGCGAGGAGAGACAATCTGGGAATTCGTGTTGATAAGTGACTCGAACATATTGAGCTTCATTGAGTCCGCATGAACCACGTCATAATTCGTCTTTTCGTTTTTGCTGATAAGAAACACAAGGGTGTCGTCCATGTTCAGTTCCATGAGCACGCCCTCAGCCTCGGATTTTTCCACGTTGCTTTTTCCAGCCACGATGATTCGCATCTCATTGCTTGATTTGTCCAAAATCACAAGATCATCAACTTCCGTGTCCTTCGCATTTCCGATCACGAGGGATGTGCCCTTCATCTTTTTGATTGAATTCGACTCTATCTGCACGGCGGGATTTGACTGAACAATCTTCGTTCTCATCCTGTTGTAATTCAGCGTACCAAGCGGAAGAAAATAGTCGTTCATAACAAAACTGAAGATTGAAATCAAGATGCCCATTATGAGCACAGGAATCAAAATCAGGGAGTAACGTTGTCCGCTCGCTCGTAAAATCAGGATTTCATTGTCCGTCACCATGCGACCAAGGCACATAAGGAAACCGACCAAGGTTGCGAAAGGAGCCGACTGTGCGATGATTGCCGGGAGACAGTATGCAATCAGTTTGAGTACGGATGGAAGAGGCACGCGCTGACGGAGGATTGTTTCCGCGAGCAAAAGAATTTGATTCACGAAAAAGACCACGAAGAAAAAAAGAAAGCATACAAAAAAATAAAGGAAGAGCTCTTTCGCAATGTACTTCACAAGGATGTTGGAGCGGATTGAATCTGCCGGCCCGCTTTTTCCCCTGAGATGTTTTTTTCTAAAAGCTTCCTTTTCTTCCATTCTTTGCTCCCGACCTAAGCTTTGACTCCGGTACTTCCGAATCCGCCGCTGCCACGCTCGGTATTTGAAATGGAGTCGGACGCAACAAAATTGCCGAGGGTAACTGGAGCGACGACAATCTGCGCAATCCTGTCACCGCTGGAGATTTCGAAATCAGCGTCACCAAAATTCGCAAGCAGGACTTTCAACTCACCGCGGTAATCGCTGTCAATTGTTCCGGGTGTGTTCAGCACGGTGACTCCATTTTTAAAGGCGAGACCGCTTCTGGGACGCACCTGAATTTCGTATCCCTCTGGAATTTCGAAAAAGAGGCCAGTCGGGATGAGCTTTCTTTCGCCGTGATGCAAAACTTCCTTTGACGGTAAAAACGCGCAGACATCCGCGCCCGCAGCTCCAGCACTTTTATACTCCGGTAAGATCGCACCTTCCGAAACAATTGTCTTTATCCTGATATCATTCATAAAAAACTCCTGCATAATTTTTTCTGTCCTGCAGAAAGCGACCTGCCGTAAACAAAAACCGACCGCATCGAATCATCTATGATTTTTTCCGCAAGACTTTCAACATCTTCCATGCTCACTGAACGCACGGAATTTATCACATCATCTTTTCCGACAAGGGGAAGTCCCATGAATGAGCAGCGCTGCAATCTTTTCATCACATACTCAACGTCATCGCTTCCCATGATTTCCTCGCCGCAAATGTGTTCTTTGGCCGCCTCAAGTTCCTGCACATTGATTTTTTCACTCACGAGTTTTTTCATCTCAAGCGAAATCAGGCGCAGAACCTCGCACACATCATTTTGATCGCATGTGGCAAAGGCACCCCAGAATCCGGCATCGTCATAGCACGTGAAATAGCTGCACACCGAATAGCAGAGACCGCATTTTTCGCGAAGGGACTCAAACAAGCGGCTGCTCATCGTGTCACCGACAAGCGCATTTAGGACGGTAAGGGAATAAAATGATTTTTCATCGAGCGGCATTTCAAGCGGATAAAGGAGCGAAACCTGCACCTGCTTCATCGCGGCTTTTTTGAAAAAGAGACCCGGGTTCCATTTTGCGTCAGATGTCTGCCTCAGTTGCACCACGGGATTTCTTTCCGGCAAAAGTTCAAGCGCACGAATCAAAATGGACTCATCGAATTTGCCCGCGACACATACGGTAAGCTCGCCGTCCGAAAATCTTCTGGCATACCACTCAAGCAAAGCCCTACGGTCAAGGGACTCAACCTGCTCCACGCTTCCGGTGATAGTTTTCTCGAGCGGACTTCCCATCCAAATTTGTTCCGCCAATGCATCCGCCCCAGATTCCTCCGGGTCATCCTCAACGAGCGAGACTTCATTTTTAATTACAGATCTCTCAAGCTCAGTCTCTTCCTCGGGAAAGGATGAGGAAACGGACATGTCGCACATCACTTCCAAGGCTTCCTTGAGATTCTTTTCTGACGAGGGAATCACGGAATAAAGACAAACGGAATCCCTTTCTGTAAATGCGTTTATAGTGCCGCCGATACGGTCAAAAAAGAGCGATATGTCACGACGGCTTCTTGACGCAGTGCCTTTAAAAAGCATGTGCTCGCAAAAATGACTTGCGCCATAAAATCCCTCGTCTTCAAACCTGGAGCCTGCAGAGGAAAAAGAAAATCCCACGGCAACGGAGCCGCATTGTTCCATCTGCTCCATGATGAGAACGACATTATTTTTTAATAAAATTTTCTTAATCATAAGCCCGTAAAAAAAACACCGGCGGGCAAAAGAGTCCGTAAACCTCATTTCAAAACCCGACCGGTATTTCATTCAGAAAGGAAGCGCAGACAAACCACGCCTCCCCTCAATTTTTATTTTGACTGATCCTCAAGAGCATCAATGTATGAAAGATTGAGTCTTCCCATCTTGTCCACTTCAAGCAGCTTGACCGGGATGACCTGTCCTTCCTTGAGAACATCGGTAACTTTTTCCACGCGCTGTCTTGAAAGCTTGGAGATGTGGCAGAGTCCTTCCTTTCCAGGGAGGATTTCCACGAACGCACCGAAGTCCATGATTCTCTTGACCGTACCGTTGTAGATTGTGCCCGGCTCCGGATCTTCACAGATTGCACGGACGGCTTTCTTTGCGGCATCAGTTGAGGTACCTGTCTTTCCGTAGATTGTAACGGTTCCGTCATCGTCAGTGTTGATTGTAACACCATACTGAGCGCACAGAGCCTTGACGTTCTTTCCGCCGGGTCCGATGAGGGCGCCGATCTTGTCAACCGGAATCTTCAGGCTGTCAATTTTCGGAGCGAAAGCAGAGATGGGCTGAGGCTTGTTGATGCACTTCTCCATGATGTCAAGGATGTGGTTGCGTCCTGCCTTTGCCTGAGCGAGTGCCTTGCGCATGATGTCCATTGAAACACCTGCAATCTTGATGTCCATCTGGAATCCGGTAATACCGTCGCGGGTTCCTGCAACCTTGAAGTCCATGTCTCCCAAGTGATCCTCTTCACCAAGGATGTCGGAAAGGATTGCGTATCTCTTGTACTGAGGTCCGTCGGTAATCAGTCCCATTGCAATTCCGGCGACCATTTTCTTCATTGGAACACCGGCAGCGAGAAGAGAGAGACATCCACCGCAGGTTGAAGCCTGTGATGAGGATCCGTTGGACTCCATGATTTCAGATACAACACGGATTGTATATGGGAATTCCTCGCGTGAAGGAATCATCGGAGCGAGTGAGCGGCGTGCAAGATTTCCATGACCAATCTCACGGCGGCCAGTTGAAAGCTTACCTACCTCACCGACTGAATATGGCGGGAAGTTGTAGTGCAGGATGAAGTTTTCGCTGCGGTCTCCCTCAATGTCATCATAAACCTGCTCGTCCATTGCGGTTCCCAATGTGGTGACGGCAAGAGACTGAGTTTCTCCACGTGTAAAGAGAGCGCTTCCGTGCGGGCGGGGAAGAACGTTGACCTCACAAGTGATGGGTCTGATTTCCTCGGTTCCGCGTCCGTCAATGCGAACTCCGTTTTCAAGGATGCTCTTTCTGAGAAGATTGTACTGGATGTCATCAAAGAGAGCGTCGAAGAGTTTTTTCTGAGTTTCATCAGCAAGCTGCTCGGCATACTTTTCAGCAATCTTTGCCTTTACGTCATGCACGGCGTTTCCACGAGCCATCTTGCCCTTCTGGAAACAGGCTTCCTTCATAAGAGGAGTTGCCTCAGCCTCAATGGCCTCTTTGTTTGCGAGAACAGCAGTTGAGGGAACAAGCGGAAGTTTTTCCTTTCCACACTTTGCCCTGAGCTCTTCCTGCAAAAGACACATGTCACGGATGAATCCCTCGGCTTTTTCCAAGGCTCCAAGCATTATATCTTCGGTGGCTTCGTTTGCTCCACCTTCTACCATTGTAAATCCGTCTTTGGTTCCTGCAACGACAATCTCAAGCTCGGACTTTCCCATCTGCTCGTAGGTCGGGTTCAGGATATACTCACCGTTAGAATAGATTACGCGCACTCCCGCAACAGGTCCGTCAAAGGGAATGTCACTGATTGTAACGGCTGCTGATGATGCGATTACCGCAAGGATGTCCGGTGGATTCACTCCGTCCACAGACACACAGGTCGGAACAATCTGAAGCTCACGACCGAACTCAGGATGGAAAAGCGGTCTCATCGGGCGGTCAATCAGGCGGCTGACAAGAATCTCCTTGTCCTTGGGTCTTCCCTCGCGCTTTACAAAACCACCCGGAATCTTTCCTGCGGCATAAAACTTCTCATTGTAATCAACGGTAACGGGAACAAAATCAAGTCCCTCCTTTGCGTCGCTTGAAGCACATACCGTTGCGATGACAGCCGTACCGCCCAACTGGGCATAAATACAACCGTTTGCCTGTTTACCGATTTTTCCGGTCTCAAGAATCAGCTCTGTGTCGCCGATTTTTCTGGTTACTCTTTCTACCATAATTTCCTTCTGAATTATACTTTTTACCAAAGGGCATTCCGTTTGAACAGCCGGATGTCCATTCCACACAAAAACAAAAGGCAGCCCGATTACGTCAAGCAATCAGACTGCCCTACGCGACTTACTTACGAATTCCAAGTTCCTTAATGAGCGCGCGATAACCTTCGAGGTTTGTACGCTGCATGTACTTGAGCATCTTGCGTCTCTGTCCGACTGCTTTCAGAAGGCTGCGAGAAGCTGTTGTGTCCTTTGGGAAAGCCTTGCAGTGAGCGGTCAGTTCCTTGATGCGTTCAGAAAGAAGAGCAATCTGAACCTTCGTGTTTCCGGTGTCGTTTGCGTTTGCACCGAACTTTCCGACGATAGCGGAAGTTGTTTCTTTTGTAAGTGCCATAACTTACTCCTTATAAAAATATTACCATGTCCGCAAAGTAAACCTGCTGGCCCATTACAGACCTCAGCAGAATTGCAACGCGGCATTACTAAACAAAAATAATGTCCTTCAACCTTGAGACAGCCCCGGAATCAGGCAGAGTCAAGGAAAGCGAGTCTCCTTTCACCATGCAGACTGATTTGAAAACAGAGTCCGTGGATTCAGCCGAAAGAAGCAGCGAGACATCGTAGGAACCGTCGGGAGGAAGAATCTGCCGGGAACATCTCTGGGCGGTAAACCTCACACCGTCCGTACCCGATTTTTCCTCAATCCATTTCATGCCGGAACATGAATAGCTGAATGGCCGCAGAAGCATTTTCTGTGCCATGACAAAATCAGAGCTCAAGATTGATTCCCTGACGCAGCTTGAGCTTACACGCCGACCTTCCACTTCCACGTCATCCACGGTACAAAGCTCGAAACCGATTTTACCGGCAAGCTCCGAAAGTTTTTCCATATCCGTGCGACCACCGAATCCGCACTTAAAGTCGCGTCCTTCGGCAAGGA
Source organism: Treponema sp. (assembly GCA_016288205.1). Taxonomy (GTDB): domain Bacteria; phylum Spirochaetota; class Spirochaetia; order Treponematales; family Treponemataceae; genus Treponema_D. Next base: position 74,522 of record JAEEYO010000072.1, read on the forward strand.
ATGAAAGTCCCAGCTTGGATTTCAAAATGCCTATAAATGTCTCACCCTCCATTTTACTGAAATCGGGAGAAAAGTCAATCACTACGGCAAAGGAAAGTCCTTTATTTGAAAGAATTTCAAGTTTTCGTCCGAGACCGTCAATCTCACCTGCGAACCCTTCCTGTGATGAGCGAACCGGGGAACTGAAAATGATTGCACCCGGCACAAATCCGCTTGCCAAAAGATTCTCAAGCAATCTCTGATGCCCGGCATGAACACCGTCAAAACTTCCCACGCTCAGGGCAGCCCCTTTTTTCTTCCAGTCCAGAGGAAAGGCTCCGTCCAGAATCTGCTGCCATGTGAAAATCTTCATTGCATCGCCGTATGCGGACTTAGGGACCACAAATCCGTAAGAGAGCTTGAAATCCTCCTGCACGATAATTCCGGCAAACTTGTCGGCAAAATTGCCACCGCTATAAAACACCGCAATCTGATTTCCGGCTGAGTACTCCGATGTACCGTCTTTTTCAGGACTTGAAATCCATGAGAAAAATTTTGGACTCAACGGACGGCCGTTCAAATACTGTTTTTCAAAAGATGATTTCAGGGAGTCGGTTCGGAATCCGCATAGACGAGCCAAATCCGGGGTAAAAGCAAGAAGGTGCGATTGTATGTCCGCAACCTTTCTGTCGCTGTCCTTTTCACGGATTTTTTCCCCGTCGGATTTTTTTTCAAGCATGGCACGCATTTGTGCAAACCTTGCCTCGTTTTTGATTCCGTTTTCTATGGTAAATTCCTCAAGGCTTTCAAAACAAGCTGCGTCTGAAAGCAAGAAAGGACCGACCTGAGTACGCCTCAAAGCCGAAAGATGAGCGACCGTTCCAAGAGCCTCTGCAATGTCCCGTGCAAGCGCGCGGATGTAGGTTCCCTTGGAGCATTTTATCTCAAGCAATGCGTAGGCTGATTTTCCGTCCGTCGATTCTGCGGGTAAAAAATCAAGGAGCTTGTTCTCATAGATAAAAATCTGTCGGCTCTCAAGCTTCACGTCCTCACCGCGTCTGATTGCGTCGGATGCCCTTGTTCCACCGACATGCACGGCACTGTACACCGGGGGAGTCTGCAACAACGCGCCCGTAAACTGAGGCAGGATTTTTTCAAGGGATTCCCTGTCCGGGAGAGTACCGCTTCGGATGATTTTTCCGCTCGGGTCAAGGGTATCGGTCTCGGTTCCAAAGCACACCACCGCCTGATATGTTTTCGTAAATCCGGTGACGTGCGGAACAAGATGGGTCAGATGCCCCGCAAGCACAACCAAAAGTCCCTCGGCGAATGAGTCAAGGGTTCCTGTGTGACCGACCTTGTCCGTACCGAGAGCGTGCTTTATGCTCCAGAGTGATGAAAAACTTGTGGGACCCGGAGTCTTTGCATAGAGAAGAACCCCGGATATATTATTGTTCCTGAGCTTTTTTTGCTTCCTCATCTTCCTTTTCCAGCGCATTAAGAGTCTGCACCATGCGGTATCCCTCTTTCATGCTGAAGTCAGCGATGAACGTGAGCTTCGGGAACTTATATATGGAAAGTTTTTTGGCTATTGTCGATTGAATGAATCCGGCCGCGTTCTGCAATCCCTTCACGCCAAGACGAACAGAGCTGTCATCAAGGAATGAAGAGACGTAGACTTTCGCATAAGCCAAATCACCGGCCACCTCAACACGATTTATGGAAAGAAATTCACTCACACGGGGATCCTTCACCTGATGTGTCAGAATCATGTTCGCGATTTCTTCCCTAAGTTGTCCGCCCAATCTTTCAAGCCTGTGCTGTCCCATTTATGCTACTCCTGGTCGCCCGCATCGGAATCAGCAGCCGTCTCTGCAGTTCCCTGTAAAGCGGCTCTCCTTTCCATCTCGGCTCTTTCGTCAACAAGTGTCTGACCGAGCTTTCTTGCAACCTCGACAAACTCAAAGACCTCAAGCTGATCGCCGACCTGCAGATCCTGCCAGTTTTCAATTCCGACACCGCACTCGTAGCCCTGCTTGACTTCCTTCGCGTCTTCCTTAAAGCGCTTGAGAGAGGCAATCTTTCCGGTATATTTTACAACTCCGTCGCGGATTACGTTTACGCTGCTCGTCTTCTTGATGATACCGTCCGTAACATAACAACCGGCGATGACTCCGACTTTCGGCACCTTAAAGAGATTGCGGACTTCAACCATACCGGTAATCTCTTCCTTGGTGTCGGGCTGGAGCATACCTTCCATAGCCTGCGTGATTTCCTCGACGCACTTGTAGATGATATTGTACTTGCGGATTTCGACCTTTTCCTGATCCGCGAGGGCCTTTGCCTTCGGTGTAGGACGGACGTTGAATCCGATGATGATTGCATTGTCGTCAGCAGCGGCAAGGGATACGTCGCTTTCGTTGATTGCACCCGCGCTTGAGTGGATGACGGAAAGACGGATATCCTTTGTGGAGAGCTTTTCCAGAGAAGACTTGAGTGCTTCCGCGGATCCCTGCAAATCTGCCTTGATGATGACCTTGAACTCCTTGATTTCCCTCTGCTCGATTGTTGTGTAGAGAGTGTCCAGAGAAACTTTCTTGAACGCCTTCGCATCCTCGTATCTCTTGAGCTCCTGTCTCTTTGCGGCAAACGCACGGGCATCCTTTTCAGTCTCTGTCACCTGGAAGGGATCTCCTGCATTCGGCATACTCTCAATTCCGAGAACCTCAACCGGCATGGAAGGAGTAGCTTCCTTGATTTTGTTTCCACGGTCGTCGAACATCGCGCGCACACGTCCTGAGTAGATTCCAGCGACAAAAGGATCGCCTGTCTTCAATGTTCCGCGCTCAATTACCACGGATGCAACAACACCGCGTCCCTGGTCAACACGGCTCTCGATCACCTTACCCTCGGCACGGCAATCATACTGCGCCTTAAGCTCAAGCATCTCGGCCTGAATCAGGATTGCGTCAAGAAGCTCGTCAATTCCCTCGCGCTTCAAAGCAGAGATGTTCACGTACTGTGTGTCACCGCCCCATGCCTCAGGAGTAAGCCCGAGGTCTGAAAGCTGGGTCATAACGCGGTCTGGATTCGCCTCTGGTTTATCAATCTTGTTGACTGCGACGATAATCGGAACCTTCGCGTCCTTTGCGTGGTTGATTGCCTCAAGGGTCTGGGGCATCACGCCGTCATCAGCAGCGACTACCAGAACAACGATGTCGGTAATCTGTGCTCCACGCGCGCGCATCATGGTAAATGCTTCGTGACCAGGAGTATCAAGGAAGGTAATGACTCCCTTGGGTGTGGAAACCTGGTACGCACCGATTTTCTGAGTGATTCCACCGGCCTCACCTGCAACCACGTTTGTATTGCGGATGGCGTCGAGTGTCTTTGTCTTACCGTGGTCAACGTGTCCCATAACCGTAACGATCGGAGGACGCACCTGCTCTTCACCTGCATTTCCCTCGTCGCTTTCAATGACGGTCTCCTCATAAAGACTGATTCTGTTGACCTTACAATTATATTCGCTCGCGATGATTTCAGCGGTATCTGCATCGATGCTCTGGTTGATTGTTACCATCATTCCGTTCTGCATCAATTTTCCGATGATTTCACCGGCCTTAAGGTTCATCTTCTTCGCGAGATCGGCAACGGTAACTGTGTCCATGATGTCAATCTTTTCAGGGACTGCGCTTGCCGGAGTTACCTCGCTCTTCTTGTTCTTGTAGAGCTCCTCCTCGTCAAAGGCCTGCTCCTGATCCTTGCGGTTGTAAACCTGCTTCTTGGGCTTGACACCTTTTTTGGTTGGAGTCCTGTTGGTCGCGATTGCGGGTGCGTCACCATAAGTAGGACGTGGGCCTCCGAATCCGGGTCTTCCACCGTTCTGACCGCCGCCGAAGCCTGGCCTCTGGTTTCCGTTAAATCCGGGTCTTCCGCCGTTCTGTCCGAATCCACCCTGACGACCACCGTTTCCGAATCCGCCACCCTGTCGCTGTCCGTTCTGACCGAATCCGCCCTGACGATTTCCGTTTCCGAATCCACCGCCCTGTCGCTGTCCGTTCTGACCGAATCCGCCCTGACGACCACCGTTGCCGCCCTGTCTCTGTCCGCCCTGACCATAACCGTTCTGGCGGTTCAGATATCCTTCGCGTGCCTGTGAGCCGGTGAATCCGTCCTTGCGTCCGTAATTGTTATATTTGTTTCGTGGACCGCCGCTCAAATTTCCAGCCTTGACATTAGGCCTTGCACTTGTGAGCTCCAATGTCCTCGGTCCCTGCTTCTGCGCTCCAGAATCAGAAGGCTTGGAAGTCTTCGCATCGGCATTTTGGGTGGAAGACTGGAGCTTTTCCGGCTTGTCCGTTTTTTCCGGTTTGTCTGATTTCACAGAAGTCTCAGCCGCCTTTTCAGACACAGGCTTGGATGTGTTCTCATCAGCCTCTTCCGATTTGACAGATGAATCCACGGCTTTTTTTACCACAACATGTTTTTTAGAATCCTTGGCTCCTGCCTTGGTCTCCTTAGTACCGGGCTTGCGCCTGACTACGAGTTTCTTTTTGGGTGCCTGTGCGCCCTGAGAATCAGATTTCTGTGTTTCAGCTTTCTTTTCTTCTTCCGCCATATAATTTCAATACCTCTTACTCAAATGCAAGCTCCGCACCACACTTGGGACAAATCCTTGTGTTCAACGAAATTTGCGTACCGCACTCCGGGCATAAGTACTCGACATCCTCATCTTCCCCGGCGCTCTCCTCAACTTCCTCTTCCTCATCCTCGAATACAACATACTCGCTGATAATCTTGCTGACAGCCTGAATGTCCTCCTCTGAAAGACCCTCCATCGGCTTAAGCGTACCATCGCTTTCCGCTGCAACGAAATCCTCAATGTCCTCAATTCCGGCGTTCTTAAGCACTTCGGCGACCCTTGGATCCACATCGGGCAACTGTGCGACCGTAGTGATTTCCTCGTACTCCTCGCCGCCATCTTCCGACGCAACCTGTGTCTGTGCATCCTGTGAAGCTGGTGTGGAGAAAAGTGACTCCGCAGCCTTCCAAGAATCTTCCTCTGGAATATCCATCTCGGCAGCCTGTGCCTCTGTCTTCACGTCAATAATCCAGTCGCAGAGACGGTTGGCAAGCCTTACGTTCTGTCCCTGCTTTCCGATGGCAAAGGAGAACTGACTTTCGCTTACGATTGCAAGAGCCTCTTTCTTCTCATTGTTCAAGAGAATGACCTTGCTGACCTCAGCCGGTGAAAGAGCGTTTTTGATGAACTGATGCGGATCCTCGTCATAAGGAAGCACGTCAATCTTCTCGCCCTCAAGCTCGCTTGTAACATTCTGAATTCTTGAGCCCTTCATACCGACACACGCGCCGACAGGATCCACGTCCGGCTTGTTTGAGTACACAGCAATCTTCGTCTTCTTTCCGGGTTCCCTCGCAATCTTGAAGATGCTGATTGTTCCGTCCGCAATCTCCGGGACTTCCTGCTCGACAATCTTCTCCACAAACTTCACGTCCGTGCGGCTCAGGACAAGCTGAATGCCTGTGTTTATCGGCTTGATTCCGGTAACCAGTGCCCTGATGCGGTCTCCCTTCTGATACACCTCGGCAGGACTCTGACCCTTGACGGGAAGGAATCCCTCGACGTTCTGCTTTCCGAGGTCCACGTAGATATTGTTCTTGTTCTCGCGCTGGTAGTAACCCACGACAATGGTACCGACCTTGCCCGAATATTCCTTTGTAAGACTTTCCTTCAGGCTTTCGTTCAGCCTTGTATGCGCCCTCTGCTTTCCTGTGTCTACGGCAGTGCGTGCAAAATTCTTCGGATCCACCGGAATGTCAATCTCATCACCAATCTGCACATTGGGATCATACTCAACGGCGTCCTCAAGCTCTATCTCGTTGCACTCTGAATATGCCACATCCACGACCATGCGTCTTGAGAAAACCTTAACGCTGCTCAGGTCGTCACTAATCTGCACGATACAATTGTCCGAAGTGTTGTAGCGGCTCTTGTATGCGGCCTTAATCATATCTTCCACAATCAGCTTTACAGCATCCTCGCTAATGCCCTTTTCCTGAGCGACTGCACGGATTGCCTCTGCCATATTGACTGGCTCTGTCTCCTTTGACATAGCAAGCCCCCTTTACAAATGAATGAATTTTGCTTTTGCGATATTTTCGTAGGAAACGGAAACTTCACTTCCGTCCTCTTTCAACAATGTAACCTGATTAGTATCTGAGGATTTAATCTTCCCCGGCACCCAGTCACTTACGGTCTTGTCCCACACGCGGATTTCACGCCCCACAAAAAATGCGAACTCGGCTGCGTTCTTGATGTTTCTTTCCAGACCCGGAGAACAAACTTCCATGTAAACATTGTCCTCGTCAACTTTCAGAAGAGAAATCAGCACGGGCTGAACGGCATGATGGACTTTTGAGCAATCCGAAACCCCAATATCCTTCGTTGGATCCTTCGACGCTATGACGACCGTAATATGCACAGCCCCTTTCTGAGGGACCACCTGCAGCTCTACCAGCGTAAAACCAATGCCGTCAATTACAGCGGCACAATCCTTGAAATAAGGAACAGTATCAGTCGAAATATAATTCAACAATAAACCCCTGCGGAAGATTCCGCACCCTAATAAAAAAGGAGCCTTTTTTTGTGGCTCCATCTTAAAAAGTATTAAAATGTTACATGAATACTACAGCATTTACGATTTTATGTCAATGAGTTTTATAAAAAAAACGTCATTAAAAAACAAGTTTTGAAAGCTTTCAATTTGCCTATAGCATTTTATTCAAAGCCATGATATAATTATTGCAAGCAATTTTATGCCATAGCCGCACAGAATTGCAAATCGAATGAAGGGGACAAAATATATGGAAGAAAATGAGATTCTTGCACGCGCAAGGCAGTACATCGCCGAGGAAAAGGATGAGGCTTTCAGAAAGGAAGTCGAGGAACTCGTGGCGAAAAAAGACATGGCAGAGCTTGAGGACCGCTTTTACAGAAGCCTGGAATTCGGTACCGGAGGACTCCGCGGAGTGATGGGAGGCGGAACAAACCGCATGAACACGCTCAACGTCTCCAAGGCAACACAGGGACTCGCCACATACATCATCAAGGCATTCCCGAAAGAGGCAAAGGCAGGAACCCTGAGCGCATGTATCGCTTATGACAGCCGCCGCAACCATGACAAATTCTCCGACATAACCGCACGCGTTTTAGCAGCGAACGGAATCAAGGCATATCTTTTCACCGGAATGAGACCTACTCCTGAGCTGAGCTTCGCAATCCGCACTTTGGGAGCAAAAACCGGTGTCGTAGTCACAGCAAGCCACAATCCCCCGAAATACAACGGATACAAGGCATACTGGTCAGACGGAGCCCAGGTGGTTGAGCCGCATGACACAGGAATCATCGACGAGGTTAACGCCGTAAAGGAAGTGAAGCTCATCAGCCGCGAGGAAGGAATCAAGACCGGAAAAATCGTCCTGATTGACAAGGAGATTGACGATAAATTCCAGGCCATGATTAAATCCAATCTCTACAGGCCGGACCTGATCAAGGAAAAGGCATCCTCAGTAAAGGTTGTCTACACTCCTCTTCACGGAACAGGAGCCATGCACGTTGAAAAGGTCCTTGGTGATTTGGGACTCAACGTGATTACAGTACCCGAGCAGAGAGAAGGAAACGGAGACTTCCCGACAGTTGAAAAGCCGAACCCGGAGGAAGCGCCCGCACTCAAGATGGCCGTGGAGCTTGCAAAGAAGGAAAAGGCTGATGTCGTAATGGCAACCGACCCCGACGCAGACAGATTCGGAACAGCATTCCCTGGAAAGAACGGAGAGTATGTCCTTGTCTCTGGAAACCAGATGGGTGCCCTCCTCGCAGATTACGTCCTCCTTTCAAAGAAGGAACTCGGAAAGATGCCCGCTAATCCAGTGCTCATCCGCTCAATTGTCACAAGCCCATTCGTGGATGCCATCGCAAAGAACTACGGCGTGGAGCTTGAGGAAGTACTTACAGGATTCAAGTGGATTGCATTCGCCGAGGGTGAGTACGAGAAGACTGGAAAGAAGCATTATGCGTTCGGTCTTGAGGAAAGCTACGGATACCTGGTTGAGACTGAGGTACGCGACAAGGACGGTGTTTCAGCCGCCGCAATGTGCGCAGAGATGACGCTCTACTGGGCAAGCAAGGGAAAGAGCCTGCTTGAGAGACTTAACGACATGTACAAGAAATACGGATACTTCGAGGACCGCTCAATCAGCAAGTACTTCGAGGGAATCTCAGGACCCGCAATCATGGGCGGAATCATGACCAAGCTCCGCAACGAAGGACTCAAGACCCTTGGCGGAAAGAAGGTTCTCAAAATCCGTGACGTGGAGCAGAGCGTTGAGTTCAGCCCGGACGCACCAGAGAAAAAGACTCCGTACAATCTTCCGAAGAGCAACGTGCTTCAGTTCTTCCTTGAGGGAGGAACCATAATCAGCGCGAGACCTTCTGGAACCGAGCCGAAAATCAAGTTCTACATCAACAGCGTCGTTCCGGTAGCGGCTGAGACTGACGATGCATTGAACGCGGCAAGAAAAGAAGCCGGTGAGCTCTGCGACAAGATTTCAAGCGAAATTAAGGCAATCCTTGATGCAGCCAAATAATACGACGAGCAAGCCAAAAGGCAAAATGTTCACGGACTACGAGCATCTGGCGAAACTGTTCTACAGCGGAACCACGTTCGTAGCCTTTGACACAGAGACCACGGGTTTGGACTGCGGCAGGGACTACATGACGGAAATCGGAGCGGTGAAATTCAACAGCAAGGGTGAGATCGCAAGATTTGACCAGCTCATAAAACCACCGGTTCCGATTCCACGCTTCCTCGAGGAACTCACTCACATCACGAATGAAATGGTGGCGGACTGTCCTTGTGCCTCAAAGGTGCTGCAGGATTTTCTTCTCTTCCTAAACGGAAAGGAAACCGTGCTCATTGCCCACAACGCCCAGTTCGACCTTGGTTTTCTGAACATGGAGATGATCCGCATGGGTCTCCCCGCCGTACCGAACATAACGATTGACTCACTTCCCCTTGCCCGCTGGGTATATCCTGAGTTCAGGCAGGAGTCGGAAAAGGGGCAGTACAAGCTTCAAACTCTCGCGAAAAGATTCAACGTGGAGGTTCTCTCCGCCCACAGAGCAGATGACGACGCAAGGGTTCTCATGGAAATCTTCCATAGAATACTAAAGGATTCCATCCCCCGGCAAAAGGACTTCGACGAAAGCATGATTGGAAAAATGGAGCAGCCTGTCCAGCTGGAACTTTTTTAACTTCCTCACGAGCCAAGGAGACTCAAAATGATTACGAGAAAAATAAAACTCACATTCGCCGTCATGGTGCTGATTTTATGTCCCGCGATGATTTTCGCAGGCGCAGGAAAAAAAGACAAGACTCTGATTGATCAGGGCCTGAAGCTCACTTCCCTCATAAAGGAAAAGGCCGGGAGCAAGGAATACATCGCCATGTTTTTCGGCCCGCAAAGTCAGCTTACGGAATTTCTCCCGGATCTTACATCGGCTGACTACACAACCCCTTCCTCCGTGCATTGTCTGAGCGGAGATTTCACGCAGATTTCCACCCTGCTTATGTCCGAAGTGCAGGAAGCGGATTTTTCAAGCATTTCTGAAATCATGGGCAAGGACATTTCCCAAAGAATACTTTCCGTCATCCCGAATATGTGGAACTCAATGAGCTCAGGTCCCTCTGGAATTGCGATGGCAAACGTTCTCTCATCTTCTTCGGTCTTCGTCTGCAATGATCTCAAAGAGGACTGCATGTACATTTTCTCCTTCGGCGAGGCATATCCCGTGGCGGTAAGCTTTCTGTGCGGTGAGGACGGAGCCGTTTTTGCAAAGGCGAGTCTTGTACTCGACGAGGATTTCATGTCCTCCCTTGAAGAGATGCTTTCCGAAATTTCCCCCGAATCCGGCATAAAAATGAAACTGGAGAAAATTAGGTAAAGACGCAATAAGATATCAAAACAAAAATTTACGCTGGATATGGGGAGATTTTGTTATGTGGACGCCCGCACTGGGGCGCTGGTGAAAAAAGTGAACTGCTTGAATACAAAGAAAAGAATATTTCATTTTTATGCAATCTCATTTTTACTACTGCTACTTGGCGCAATTATTTGGACAATAAGTATTGCAAAATTAGAGCCAGACATAACCGTTTCGTATTTATTCAAGAAAAACATCGTCTTGAATCTCCTTGTTTGCCTGTTTTTCGCAAGTTGCAAAAAAGTGGGCGTCTTTGCGTTTATTGCTTTGTTTGCGCTATCTTCGTTTTTCCTCGCCTTTCCGATTGCTCGCTCCATAGAAAAGAAAAAAGTCTTTCCGTACAATCTCATTTTTATCATTTTTCTCGGCGCATACTTTTTTTACAGCTCTGCGTTTTTTTTGTTATCTGGCGACATCATCGAAACACTCAAAAAAGATTATTCAAAGATTGAACGTTTCGAGTTCTTTTGGCACGAAGAAAGCAAAAATAATTATTCCTTTGCTCTTTCCCCGTCGAACGAGATTCACGTCGTCTCATACGAGGGCAAATCCTTGAGTGATGACGACAAACTTGCTCTGGTCAACGGGCAAACGATAATCGACGCAATCAATAAGTTTTATAACGACACAAAAACATATCCAGACACATTGGAGCAGCTCGTTCCTGCATATTTGGAGGAAGTTCCAAGCACCGAATACACAGGAATTTGGACAAGCGGCAAGTTCCGCTATGCCAAAGACGAAGAAAACCGCTATTACACTTTGAAGTTCTACGGCTTTTTTGAAAAATGGTACTGGAACAACAACAAAAAATTCTGGGAATTCGAGCAAGATTAACATTTTGACAGTTCAGAATCTTTGATAGTACCACATGTCAAAACTTCAAAAATGTATTTTGCGGTTAATCCGCATTTTTTTATATCAAAATTTTGCTTGACATTGGAATATACATTGTATATACTTAAAACAATGGAGGTTCATCATGCAGGCAGTAGTTCAGAAATGGGGCAACAGCCTCGGTCTTAGGATTCCTTCTCTTTGGGCAAAAGACAACAATGTAAAGAATGGAAGTAAAATTGAAGTAATCGCAGAAAAAGGAAAAATGGTAATTCTTCCTCAAAAAAAGACTCTTGATGATATGCTGGCTATGGTTACTTCGGAAAACATCCATTCAGAAATATCAACTGGCAATTCGGTAGGTAATGAAGAATGGTAGCATCAAATTATACTCCAGAAAAAGGCGACTTAGTTTGGCTTGACTTTGACCCGCAGACTGGACACGAACAAAAAGGTCGTCGTCCTGCAATTTGCATCTCTCAGAAAAAATACAATCAGAAAATCGGTCTTGCTTTATTCTGCCCTATCACAAGCCATATAAAAGGTTATCCTTTTGAAATCGTATTGGAAAATCATTCTATCAAGGGCTGTATTTTAAGTGACCAGATAAAAAATCTTGATTATAGACAAAGAAACTGCAATTTTATAGAAAAAGCAACAGAAGAGGAAATTAATTCTGTTGTAGATAATATAAAATTACTGATTGAATAGAATATCACATAACAAAGCTTCAAAGCGGATGTCGCGGTCAAGCCGCGCCACCGTTTAAGCAATTGTTATGACGACACGCCACTGGCGTGCTTTTTTAGAAAAAATATATGAAAAAACTTTTTATAATATTATTAATTGGGTTTTTAAATATTAATC
>JAEEYO010000073.1 GCA_016288205.1 Treponema sp.
CTGTAGATTTAACCGATGTTTACGGAGATTCAATCTCAAAAGACCCAAGGTATGAGTTTGTCGAAGGAAAAGGTCTTACTCCGAAGGTCAATTTTCTTGTGGTTCGCACAGGGTTCGGGGATGGCGGAGGAGCTTGGACAGACGAGCGATACTTTTATTTCGTTGATGGAAGCATCATGTATTTCACGACATTTTACAGTGGCGATCCTACGAGATGGCTGAGGACCACAGTGAAAAGCTTGAATTTGCAGGAAAAACGGCAAAAATCCACATAAGTCATACGGAATATAAAGTTGGTCGTGACTCGGACACAAGAAACGACACCCGGGAATACCTTTGGGACGGCAGGAATTTTTCAGAATAAAAACAAAATACAAACATAGGAGTAAATTATGAAATTTTTGATTCTTTCTGATATTCATGGTGATTTGGACAATCTTGATAAATTGGATTCTCGTTTTAAGGATGCGGATTGCGTTCTTTTTGGAGGGGATTTTGCGAAATTCGAGCATGAGGAGACTGGAAAGCCTGTTCTTGAAAAACTGCTCAAAAAGCACGAGAACATTTTTGCCGTAATCGGAAACTGTGACAACCCGGATTTCCTTTCTGAAGTTGAAAACGCCGACATTTGCGTCGAGGGAACCCTTGCCTTCCATGAAGGAATTGCAATCTGCGGTTCTGGTGGCGGAACTAAGTTCACTGGAACGACACCTTTCGAGCGTGACGAGGATGAAATTATTTCTGACTACAATGTGGTCGAATCTTCAAGCGATGAGTGTGCCGATGAGAACGGTCACTGGTCAAACCTTGTTTTGATTATGCACAATCCTCCGAAAGACACCGAATGTGACAAAATCCCGAACGGAATTCATGTCGGAAGCGAAAAATTGCGTGCTTACATCGAAAAGCGAACTCCATTCCTTGTTGTTACGGGGCATATCCATGAGAGCGCAGGTATTTCAGAAATCGGCGAAACGACAGTTATAAATCCAGGTTCACTTTCTGAAGGAAAATACGGCTGGGTTGAAGCCGAAAAAGATAGTGATGGAAAATGGTCTGTTACAAAGGCTGAGCTTCTGACGATTTAGCTTTACTTAACTGTTCTTGCGAATCTGAAACCAAGATAGTTGTAACATTCATTGGGGTCGTAGCTGTAGCGGTCGCCTGTGTAAATAAAAGGTGTGTATTCGCTGAAGCTTCCGCCCCGGCTGACCCGCTCTTTTCCTGAATCTGCTCCTGTCGCTCTTTTTCCGGCTTCTGTGTCGCGGTAGCGTCCGTTCCAGTCCCAGACAAATTCACAAACATTTCCGCTCATGTCAAAAAGCCCCATTCCGTTAGCTTTTCCGCTTCCTGCCATTGGCTGTGCATCTTCTTTAAAAGGCGTTCCCGCAGTTCCGACTTTCTGAGTTCCGCGCGAATTAAAAGCAGTCCAGGCAACTTCCTCTTCGGGAATCGCTGTGTCTTCTTTTCCGAATCTATCTACCTGACCTGAGGCCGTGTCTCCGCCCTGGAATCCTGAGAGAGTTTTTCGGGAGGCATATTCCCATTCGCTTTCGGTCGGAAGACGGTAGCCGTCAGCTTCAAAGTCACATTTGCAAAGGTCAAGGCTCACGGTGTCGGTCGCATCCTTTAGGATTTTTCCGTTGAGAGTGTAGCATGGCGTAAGAGCGTGTATTTCACTGAATGCGTTGCACCAGATTACGGCATCGTACCAGCTGATCATTGTTACTGGCTGCTCTGCGTTGCCACTTGGCTCGGCTCCTCGTTTTCCACGGCTTCCTTCCTGGCCGGGATTTATGAATTTGTAGCCCAATTCTTCGGCGATTTTAAGAGTGTCGTACCAAAGCTCGTAAGTCGTCTCGTAACGGTTGATTTCAAATGGTGTAATCCATCTTTTTGCGGTATAAGACTGGCTTTTGTCTCCGATTACATATACATCGTAAAGGGCATTGTCTTTTGGGCCGAGTCGAACCATTGAGAGAGAGTTGAATTCCTGGGAAATTATAGAAAAAATTGAAAAAAATATGCTGATTACGGAAAAAATAATCTTTTTCATCGGTAAACTCCTGAAACGGCCACACCGATTCGAGATTCCTACGGAATCTTGTAACGAAATCAGAAGTGTCTGGTGTGGCAATACTTTACTTCTTTCTTTTTTTTGCTTTTTTGACCTTTTTTACGGGCTTGAGGTTCATCATGATGTAGGCTGCTGCGGCTGAAATTGCACACAGTCCGCTTATACAGAAGAAACCTGTCCAGGTTGACGAAGTGCTCCACGGAAGGCGGATGTTCATGCCCCAGAAACTCGTGATGAAACTCATAATCATCAGAACAAGCGAGATTACCGTAAGTTTCTTCATGGTGACGTTCATGTTGTTCGAGATTACGTTTGCGAAGGCATCCATAACACCCGTTGTAATCTGGCTGTATGTGTCGGCCATTTCCATAGCCTGCCTGTTATCGATTTCTACGTCGTCGAGCCATTCCTGGTCATCGCTGTCGAGCTTGAGAATTCTCGTGCGGCGGATTTTTTCGAGAAGGAGCTGGTTTGCCTTGA
>JAEEYO010000007.1 GCA_016288205.1 Treponema sp.
GAAGAAGGCCTGATCAAAAAGATGCTGATAATCAACGAGGGCTTTCCCATCACGATTCTGACAAACGAAATCACCGAGCTTGAAGGAGAATCCCAGGTATCTTATCTTTTGAACAAGGCGTTGGAAAAACAAAGGCTGCTCCGAAAGAAATTCCTTGAGCATGGAGAAAACGTAAATCCCCTGATTCTCGTTCAGATGCCCAATTCCTCAGACTCTCTTTTGGATGAAGTTCAGACATGGTTTGAAAATCATGAAATCAGTTACGAAAACAACAGGCTTGCAATCTGGCTCAGCGAAAACGGAAAGAGCAAATTCAGCCGGCACGAAAATCTGGAGGGGATTGAATCAAACGATGCGGAACAGGAAGCCCTCATTTTTAAGATGGCGGTCGCAACTGGATGGGACTGTCCCCGCGCACACATCCTCGTAAAGCTGCGTGACCACGAGGGAGAGAAATTTGAAATCCAGACATTCGGAAGAATCCGCCGTATGCCCAACGCACACCATTACGGAGACAACGCCCTGGACAGCTGCTACCTTTACACATGGGACAACAAGTTCACCGAGGGGGCCAAGGCATTCTTGCAGCACGGAGCATGGGACGCGACTTACATTCAGCTCAAGGATGAGTACAAGGACATTACTCTCAAAACTCAGCAGCGCCCCGATGTCATAGACGAAAACGATGCCGAGGACACAATGAAAAGCGTCGTGAACCATTACGAAAAAAAATACGGCCTTGCCAGAAACAAAAAGTTCGAAGATAACAAAACTCTTCTGTCAAAAACAGGATACGTATTCAGCGACAAGATTGTTGTGAGCGCAAAAATCGGAAAGACAGAAACCCTCGACGCCTCAAAAATGAACAGAATGTACGACTCGGATTTTGCAATTCCCCTGAACACGCACACGCATGGCCGCCAGTTTCACCATGAGGTCGGAATCCTTGGAGTGGAGCTGAGTCTGAAATACGAAAAGATGATTACCGTCATCCGTCGGCTTTTCTACAAGAATCCAAAGGTGCAGTCAGGAAAATATTCCCTTTTGAATCTTGGAACCAGGGAACTTTATTCCTTTATAATCAACAATTCAGACCGTCTCAAGGATGATTTTCACGAGGCAATTACGGAAATCGGAAACGCGACTCAGAGGACGCTCACCTTTGATCCGTCGGAAATTGTCGAAAAAGATTTCCATATTCCCCAGGTCTGTCTTTTCACATACGACGGTTCGGACAAGGCTCAGAAAGTCTACTCCAAAAATGTCTATGCCAACTACCGTGAGTCTGCCGAAGTACGTTCCATGCCGGAAAGAAAATTTGAGGAGTTTTGCGAGAATAGCGATTTCGTTACATGGTTCTACAAAAACGGCGACAAGGGAACCGAGTTTTATTCAGTCTGCTACAAGGACGGCACGGGCAAAATGCGTCTCTTCTACCCCGATTATGTCGTGGGCACAGTGGAAGGAATATGGATAATTGAAACCAAGGGAGGTTTTTCTTCAAGCGGTCAGAGCCAGAATCTTGACGACTTCGCTCCCAGAAAATTTGAAGTCCTCAAAAACTATCTTTCAAAGGTCAATCTAAAGGGTGGATTTGTCCGCACCAACCGAAAGCAAAAACTCTGCATTTGCACCGAGCATTTCAGCGATGACATTGACGGCGACGACTGGCAGCTTCTGGAAGACGTGATGAGATAAGCACGCGGTAAATATGCGTCGTGCCCCAAATTCCCACAATCTCACCCCACTTGAATTATATGCAAAAAACATATATTATAGAAAAAATTTGCAATTCGCAACAAAAAAGGTGATTGTATGGCACTTGATGAAAATCTTCAGACTGTACGCCACAGTCTGGCACACGTTATGGCGCAAGCCATTTTGAAATTGATTCCGGAGACAAAGGTTGCCATAGGACCCGCCATCGACAACGGGTTCTACTACGACTTTGAATTTCCTGCCGACCGCAAGCTGACCGAAGCTGACTTTCCGGCCGTTGAGAAGGAAATGCGCAAGATCCTCGCAGGCAACTTTGACTTTATCCGCAAGGAAGTGAGCAAGACGGAGGCTCTGGAAATCTTCAAGGACCAGCCCTATAAGGTAGAGCTGATTAACGACCTTCCCGAAGGCACGACGATCACAACATACACACAGGACACATTCACCGACCTTTGCCGCGGCCCCCACGTGGCGAACACAAAGGAAATCAACGCCCAGAGCTTCAAGCTGATGAAAATCGCGGGTGCATACTGGCGCGGAGACTCAAACCGCACAATGCTCAGCCGTGTATATGCGGTCGCTTTCCATAAGCCCAACGACCTGAAGGACTATCTCAAGATGCTTGAGGAAGCCGAAAAAAGAGACCACCGCAAGCTCGGCACACAGATGGATTTGTTCCACCTTGATCCCGAGGATCCGGGTCAGATTTTCTGGCACGCGAACGGATGGACAATGTACGTCACTCTCCAGGAATACATGAGGCAGAAGGTCATCCGCGACGGATATGAGGAAGTCAACACACCGGCCGTCATGCCGCGCACACTCTGGGAAAGGAGCGGACACTGGGGACACTATCAGAAAAACATGTTCGTGACCGAAAGCGAAAAGAGGATTTTCGCAATCAAACCCATGAACTGCCCCGGTGCATTGGAAATCTTCAAGAGCAAGGTTCGCTCATACAAGGACCTCCCCCTCCGCATGGCTGAATTCGGACACTGCGTTCGCAACGAGCCGAGCGGAACACTCCACGGAATCATGCGCGTAAGAGGATTCGTCCAGGACGACGCGCACATCATCTGTACCGAGGAGCAGATTGAGGCCGAGGTAGCGAAGTTCTGCCGTCTTCTCAAGGATGTTTACAAGGACTTCGGATTCGACAAGAATCTTCTCGTAAAGCTCTCGACCATGCCCGAGGACCATGTTGGTGATGAGGAGACCTGGCATCACGCGGAGGCTGCCCTTGCCGAGGCATGCAAATCCTCAAATATGGAATACGAGATTCAGCCGGGAGAGGGAGCTTTCTACGGCCCGAAACTTGAGTTCACGCTGATTGATGCCCTTGGTCGCCAGTGGCAGTGCGGAACAATCCAGCTCGACTACCAGCTTCCGTCGGCGGAAAGACTCAACGCTGAGTACATCGGCGCGGACAACAAAAAGCATCATCCGGTCATGCTCCACAGGGCGGTTCTCGGATCGCTTGAAAGATTCATGGGCATCCTGATTGAGAACTACTCCGGAGCTTTCCCCGCATGGCTTCATTTCGAGCAGGCGGCGGTCGTTCCGGTCAGTCCCGATTTCAACGCCTATGCCGAGAAAGTCGCTGATTTCCTCAGGGCAGCGTCCATCCGCGTAAAGGCCTACACCGACGACGACAACATGAAGAGCAAAATCAAGGTGATCTCGTCCGAGCACAAGACTCCCTACATCCTCGTGGTCGGAGCCAAGGAGCAGGAGGAGGAGACCGTGACATGCCGCTTCCGTTTCAGCTCACAGATTCCGCAGAGGACATTCAAGCTCAATGAGTTCCGCGATTATGTCCTTGACAAGGTTGCCACCCACTTCAACGGCATCTGATCGAAACTGAAATCCAATCGTCAAAATACGAACCACCGGTTGACCCCAAATGTTGACCGGTGATTTTTTAAGGAGCTGATATGAGAAAACTGATTTTAGCTTTCATGTTTATGTTGATCCCACTTGCCTTTGCCGAGGACGCGGTCATCCTGCGGGATTTTAAGATTGACGGGGCGAAAGTCCAGAAAAAGGTGCACATAATCAACAAGAGGGAATACAACTACGACGGAAACTTAATCAGGAATTTTTCGCCTGATGACAGCGACTTCATGTACTTCTACAACGAGGACGGAAGAATCGAAAAGATTTATTACACGTACAGCCACATCAGCAAAAACGGAATCTGCTGGTATGAGTATGACCTTGCAAAAAATCAGACCGAGCTCAAATTCGCCGACTACCGAGAGGTGCGCTATTATTACGACGATGCCACGAAGCTCTGCACAAAAAAGACCGACACAGGCTATTGCGACGAGGAGTATGAGTACGACGAAAAGGGAAACATGATCAAATCCACAAATCAGATGGGAACGACGGTTTACGAATATGACGAGGCCGGAAATCTCAGGTGGAGCCGGGACGAAAGATCGAATACAGAATATTTCTACGCCTACGACTCAAAGAACAGGCTCGTCTACTATCTCTGGCTTCCGTTCAACGATGGCAGCGGGGAATACTTGGAGCGTATTTATAAATTCGACGACGAGAAGCTCACGGAAAAGATGCACACGAATCTGTCCGAGGAGGGAATCTTCTCCAGCTATACCTCAAGCTATGTAAAGGAAAGCGACGAGCGGGGACTTTTGGTTCATTCGCTTTATGAGCAGGATTATATCGACTCAGATGATTTCCTGGAGATTGCGTCCCAAAATCCACCGAGAAAAAAGAAGATTACCGAATGGTTCTTCAAGTACAATTTCGATGAGAATCTCATGTATGCCACGGAAATAAAGGGCGAAAAGAAAACAAATTATTTTTATGAGTACACGCTGTGGGACAACGGAAACGTTAACACCGAGATGGTTTACGAGGAAGTTGAGTGAGGCTTGAAAAGCACCCGGTCTATTGAAATTAAGCAGATTTTATACTATTATATGCACATGAACTTTTATTCACCTTATCCGCAAATGACATCTGATGCCGCCCGGATTCCAGACGATGTGAACGCCAAGCTTTTTATGAGGCACAGCATCCGCTTTGAAAATCCTCCGGACGGAAATTACGACGCTCTTCTGCTTACTCAGGAAGGAATCGAGCTCGCAAAAAAAATCGGGGAGTCCATAGACAGACCCCTGGGGAAATGCGCTTCGAGCACCGTGAAAAGATGCGGACAAACCGTGGAGGCAATCACAAGCGGGATGAGGCCTGATTTGAAAAAAGGGTTCGCGAAGGAAAAAGTCTTGCGTCTTGCACCGTTCAGTTCCCTGGTCATAGACTCGGCAGGCGGACTAACAGGAATCGGTTGGCATGAGTATTTCAACGCGTTGCAGACCGGGGACACCGTTACAAGCCGGGGAGTCACGGTGGAGCAGGAGGCAGCATCCATCCTGGACGGAATCTTCTCGGTCAACGGAGAGCCCGGAACCCTGGATTTGCTTTGCTCGCATGACTGCCACGTAGTTGTCTTGGCAAGCGCACTTTTCGGCCTTAAAACCGGATTGGACGGACACGACTGGTGCCGCTACACCGAGGGACTTTTCCTTTACGGAACTCGCGACAATTTTACCGCATTGTGGCGCGGGGAAGAGAAAAATTTCATAAATTTTCCAAATTCGCAAAAAATCAAAAAAAATGATTGACCTAAGTTGAAATTTCGGACATAATTGAATCAAATCCATTTTTCAAGGAGAAACACATGAAAAAGATTTTAGCACTGATCGCAGCATCCGTCGCATCAATCGCGATTGCTGCCGCAGACCCTATAGTAGTCGGACACGGATATCTTGGTTTTGGAGCACTTGGAACAACATTTAATAAGGACGAGATGGGCTTTACTGAAAAAGTCGATGTTTTCGGAGCGTTCTTCAAGAACCTGGACTTCGGAGCCGGAGCTGAAATCAACATCCCGTTCGGAGGATATTTCGGAGTACAGGCCGGAGTTGATTTCTATGTTAACAACGCTTCATATAAGGCTGAAGAAGATACATACACATTCAATTATTACTCTCTTGACATACCCCTTCTTTTCACGGCAAAGCTTGAGAAGTGGAATTTCGCTCTCGGTCCCTATCTCTCCATTCCCCTGGGAGATGTCATTTCATCCAGAGAATCCTCTGACGGCGTAACAGCATTGAAATGCGCTACAAAGGTCAACTTCGGTATCACAGCCGGAGTCGGATATGAGGAGAGGCTCGGAATGGGACGCATCCTTTTCGGCGGACGCTATATGCTTGACTTCCTGCCGATGAAGAGCACCGAAACCACTGCAAGCGACAAAAGATGGTTTGAATTCACACGCCGCGCGCTGCTGATTGACATCGGCTACAAACTGCCCCTTTCATTCTTCGGACTCTAATCCGCAGAAACCGTAACGGCATAGCGGCACAGTTTAATCTTAACCAGAGGCACTCCTGAGCAATCGGGGGTGCTTTTTTTTCAAATTCTTTTAAAAAAATTGCAACTTGAGTGCGAATTCTTTTAAAAATCTATTGACCAATTTCCTTCCATATAGTATAAATTACTTGCAAACAAACGCAACCTGACTGCAAATTCACAGGATTTTTTTACCAGGAGCCAAACCAGATGAAACTCAAACTCAAAAGAACACTTTGCACCGCCCTTATCCTTCTCGCGGCCATCTGTGCACTAAGCGCAATGACAAAAGCAAAAGGCGCTAAATCAGCCTCAAAAAAATCCGCGAAAATAGAGGTCGTCACCACAATCTTCCCGGTTTATGACTGGATAAAAGAAATCGCCGGGGACGCGGACATCGCAATCACCATGTTGCAGGACCGGGGCACGGACTTGCACAACTACCAGCCGACTTTTCAGGACATCGCCAAAATCTCAAAATGCGACGTTTTCATCTACGTGGGCGGCGAGAGTGATTTTTGGGTTGCCGACGCGCTCAAAGAGTCAAAGAATCCGAACATGAAGACCCTGAACCTAATGTCATCCCTCGGCTCTCTTGCAAGGGAAGAAGAGGAAAAGGAAGGAATGGAATGTGAGCACGAACACGAGCACGAGGAAGGAGATGAGGAGGAGGAAGAGTACGACGAGCATATCTGGCTCTCACTCAAAAACGCCTCTGTTCTCTGTGAGGAAATCTGCAAGGCCCTTTCATCCGCAGACACGGCAAACGCTGCGAAGTACAAGGCAAACACGACATCCTACACATCAAAGATCCGCGCCCTTGACTCCAAATATGAGGCGGCCGCAAAATCCGCAAAGAACAAGACCCTTGTTTTCGCAGACCGCTTCCCATTTCTCTATCTGACGAGCGACTACGGACTGGATTATTTCGCCGCGTTCAAGGGATGCTCAGCCGAAAGCGAGGCCAGCTTCAAGACGGTGATGTTCCTCTCAAACAAACTTGACGAACTGAAACTGAGCAAGGTTTTCACCATAGAGACATCCGACGGAAAACTCGCGAGAACCGTAATCAAGAATTCCAAGGACAAGAGCCGGAAGATTCTCGTCATGAACTCCATGCAGTCGGTCGGCAAAAAGGAGATCGCAAAGGGAGCGACATATCTTTCAATTATGGAGAAAAATCTGGAAGCGCTCAAAGAGGGAATTGAGTAAGTGGAAAGTGGAGAGTGGAAAACTGTGATGCAATGTCACATTGAGTGAGACGAAATATCTTTGCTAAAAAAGACTCTTTCCAGAGCATCCACTGTTCCGCTGATTCGGTCCTTCTGCAGGCTTGAATAGTTCACCACAAAAACCTGCTCGCCTTTCTTATGTGGGGCGGGCGTATAATAAAACTCCTCCAGTCCCTGCATTTTTATCCCTTCCATTAGGAGCCGCCTCTTTAGTTCCGCACGTGGGCAGGAGGATTTTACCCTGAGAAGAAAATGCAGCCCCGAGTCTGATTCCTCTATTGAGGAAATTTCCGAAAGCCGGCTGTCCAAAAGCGAGCGCACGAATTCATTCCGCAGATTCCTGTAAAAATTCTTCATCCTGATTATGTGCTTCTCAAAATACCCGCCGCTGATAAACTCACCAAGCGCGTACTGCTCGAACGCCGACACAGGGCAGGAAAAAAATCCCATGCGACGGTCAAAGGCCCTCACAAGATTTTTCGGCAGCACCATGTAGCTGATCCTGAGCGAGGGAGAGAGAGTCTTCGAAAAAGTGTTGATGTAGATTACCCTCCCGTTTTTGTCGCCGGACTGCAGGGTCGGAATCGGGTTTCCATTGAAACGGAACTCGCTGTCATAATCATCCTCAATTATTATCCTGTCCTTTTTTCTGCCCGCCCATGACAAGAGCTCCTTTCTTCTCTGGTAAGGCATGACGGTCCCGGTCGGGAAATGATGGAGAGGAGACACATGGATTACCCTCGCATTGATTTTCTCAAGCACATCCGTCCTCATCCCGAAAGCGTCAATGCTTGCCGGAACACATTTCGCGCCGCACAAAGAGAATATTTCCGCCGCCGTCCTGTACCCCGGATTTTCCACCGCATAGATTCCGTCGGTTCCAAGAAACTGGACAATCATCGAATACATGGACTCAGACCCGGAGCCTATCACAATCTGATCGGGAGACACATCCATGTTACGGAATCCCGCAAGATAATTCGCAATGGCACAACGGAGCTCCCACGCACCGTGAACGTCAATCCTTGGGATGCGCCTGCTTTTTTCGGAGCTGAGAATTCTCCGAAGGATTTTCGTCCATTGCGTAAAAGGGAAGCGTTCCATGCATGCCGTGTTGCTCGTAAAATCCGCGAAATACTTTTCCCTCTCCCGCTCCTTTTCCTCCATGCTCCAGACCTGCGCCACCCTCGGACTTTCCCTGTAGATCTCGCTTCCCGGCTCCGAGACGAAGTACCCGCGTTTCTCCACCGAAGAGATGTATCCCTCGGAGATCAGTCGGCTGTATGCGTTCTGAACCGTGACGACGCTGATGTTCAGATGCTCGGCAAGGGACCTCTTGGAAGGAAGTCTTTCCCCCGACCGAAGTTTCTTTGAAAGAATCTGAGCGCGGATAGACTCACATAAAAAATCACACAGGCCGAGACTTCCTCGCTTCTCAAAATCAACGGTGATCATAAAACCTCCATCACCCCCTTGCAATCTGGTATTATGAAAAATCTTCATTTTTGGGTATTCACATAATACCAGAAATATAGTAGATTTTCACTCGGAAATCAAGGGACGTTTAGCACAATCGTATGCTCATCCCTTTTAAAATATGGAGGATTTTTTATGGACAAAAGACTTCTTACGGTTCAGGACATTTCTTGCGTGGGACAGTGCTCGCTTACGGTGGCGCTTCCAATCATCTCGGCATGCGGCATTGAGACCGCCATACTTCCGGGAGCAATTCTTTCCAATCACACGGCGAAGGGATTTACAGGCTGGACTTTCCACGACCTTACCGACGAATTCCCGAAAATCCTTGAGAGATGGCTCACAGAGAAAATCAGCTTCGACGCATTTTACACAGGATATGTCACCGCGACACAGATTCCATACATCAGGGAAATAATGGAAAAGACCGCGAGACCCGGAGCCCTGAAGATTGTGGACCCGGCGATGGCGGACAACGGAATTCTCTACGCGGGATTCGCACCCGACTTCCCCAAGACAATGGCGACCTTATGCAACGGCGCGGATTTCGTGCTCCCGAACATCACTGAGGCATCCTTCCTTTTGGGCGAGACCTACAAGGAAAGCGGGTACGACAAAAAATACGTAGAGGACTTGTGCAAGGGACTTCATTCCCTCGGAGCAAAAAATGTCGTGCTTACCGGCGTAAGTTTTGAAAGCGACAAGCTCGGTGTTGCGGTTTATGACGGAGCGAGCACAAGCTACTATTTCCGCGACAGGCTCAACGCACAGATGCACGGAACCGGGGACGTTTACGCAGCGAGCTTCACTGGAGCCCTTCTGAACGGAAAATCCGTTATGGATTCAGCCGCAATCGCAGCAGAATATGTCGCGGAGTCAATGCGCCTCACCCTTGACGACAAGGATCACTGGTACGGAGTGAAGTTCGAAAAGGCCATCCCCTATCTGATTGAGAAAATCAAATAGGCTGATCAATCCCCCAGCTTGACATATCCGCTTTCTTCTATCAGATTCTGACCTTCAGGCGAAAGAAGAAAATCGATGACTTTTTTTACGGAAGCATTGTCCCTGTCTTTGGCACGCGTTATCGCATAAAAATTGTTGAAGATCGGGTAGCTTCCGTTTCTTATATTTTCCTTATCCGGATACACGCCGTCAATCTTGAGGAGCTTTATGTCCCGGCTGCCGACGATCCCCTGCACATAGAACCTGAACGAATATCCCAGGGCACGTCCCTTGAAAGGATGGTTTTTCACCGTGATTTTCTCATCACCCATAAAAGCAAGCATGGCGGTCTGACTTCCGCTTCCTTCAGGACGGACCAAGGCCGAAATGTAAGATCCGTCACCGCCCACCTCGGACCATTTGGAAACCTTTCCCGTATAGATTGCTTTTATCTGCTCCTGGCTGAGAGAATCCACAGGATTTTTCGCATTGACCAAAAACACAAAGGCCTCAAAACCAATCGGAATCAGACTCAGCTCAAGTCCTGCCTCCCTAACCGCCTCAAGTTGTTTTTTCGAGGGATTCGCACAGAAGATAATGTCCGCGTCCCCGGAGTTCAGAGCCTTGAACGCACCTGCGGTATTCCGCTTTTGAAGCTTGCTCTCCTCGCTGAAAGTCTCTCCGTCAAAAACACAGCTTCCCTCGGGATAAAGGGAGTTGAAAACGGCGGAGTACACCGGGAAAAGGGCGGTCGCACCGTCAAGCACAGGAAGAAAATCTCCGTCGTGAAATTTCCGGTCATCCGGCACGCTCAGCCTCACAATCTTCGAGTCCACGGTAAAGGGCTGGTACTCGCTCAGGTTTATGGAAGAAGTCTCCATCTCCTTGCCAAAATGATTTTCAAGACGGCGCGTGTAACGGAAATAAATCAGGGAGTCGAGCGATATGAAAAAAAACACAACATAGGCGACAACACAAATTTGAAAGGCTCTGTTTTTTTTCATTTTACTCTCCGGCGATGAATGATGTCAGTGAAGCGTGCTGCTGAAGTTTCCAGGTGTAACAAATCAGCGCGGATGTTGAGAAAATTCCCGCCGCAAAAATCAGGACCAAAATGATGACGAATCTTTTCATTCTAAAGCCTCCCGCTTTACATGCCATTGACGGCAATGTTGCCAATAAGAATCGCGATGAAAACAGCGAAGGCCAAATATATTGCCAAAACAAAAATGCATACTCCGAGCAGAATCTTGTACTTAAGCCTTTCTTCCCGATTCTCCTTTGGAATCATTACAAGGCGCGCGCTGCTGATACACATGCCAGTCAAAGCCGCCACGAACAGCACTATAAAAAATATGGTGACAATCATTTTTACATTCTCCCTCACGAAAAGAATCTTCTATAAAATATTCTACATTTTATGAGCCGAAACTTCAAGCCGAAATTCCCTTTTCCCCATCGCCCGTTTTCAGTCCCCTGAGCAACCCTTGTTTTAAAGCCTTTAAAAATGATATAATGATTTCATGCAGGATTTGACGAATCTTCAGACAGCCGCAATCTACTACGTTGAGATTGAATTCGTTTGTGCGGTGTTTATGCAGATTTTACTTTTCTCAACACTGAGGGACGTTGGACGTAACGTGCAGCGACGCAACCTGATTCACCTGCTTATCTCGGTAATTGCATACTGCTTCGTCGATTCACTCTGGATGCTGGTCTACGGTAACGTAATTCCGAGAAACGGACTCACCCGCTCGCTCAGCAATGTCCTTCTCTACATATCAATGGGCTTCTGCTCGCACGACATCTACTCCTACCTTGAGGGACTGATGGACGAAATCCGCGGAAAAAAGGCGAAGCGCAAGAAGCTGTACTGGCTGCTGATTTTTGAGATTGTCATTATAATCGCGAATCCTTGGCTCAACATCATTTTCAGCATAGACTCCAAGGGCGACATGTACAGGACGATTCTCTATCCTCTGTTCATGCTGGTTCTTTATACTCCGGTCATAATCGCTTTCGTAAAATCAATCATAATCGCGGTGAAGACTGAAAACGAATTCTCCCGCCGCCACGTGAGCCTTGTCACCGTCTACACCATTCCGGTTCTTGTAGGTGCCACACTTCATTTCCGCTGGCTCACACACCCGACTTTCGTAATCGGATTTTCCGTCGCGACCGTAATCATCTACATTGCGCTCATGAGGGAACAGGTCTCAAGGGACGAGCTTACGGGAATCACGAACAGGAGGAGCGCCGAAAGATATTTTCACAGGAAGATACACGAAATCAACAACGGGCAGAGCAACGAGTCAATCTATCTTCTCATGCTCGACGTGAACCGCTTCAAGATGATCAACGACACATACGGACACACCGAGGGAGACCGCGCTCTGGTTCTGATAAGCGACGCACTCAAGAATGTCTGTGCCGGAATGAAGACAAGGTGCATGATCTGCCGCTTCGGAGGCGATGAGTTCGTAATCGGCCTGTCATCAGACTCAGAGGATGAGGTGGAGAATCTCTGCGATTATCTGAGGGACGCCCTTTGCGACGTGAACATCTCGGAAAAACTGCCATACGAGCTTTCAATCAGCATGGGCTACAAAAAATATGAAAAGAAGATGAAAAACCTAAAAAACTTCATTGCGGCTGCCGATAAGTTAATGTATGAGAATAAAAAAAAGTTGAAGGGTACTGGGAACCAAAGATGAGAATGCTTTGAGCCATGCCTTTTTGGAGGAGCGAATATGACTGAATCTGAACTGAACCTTACCATAAGAATGCTTGAGCTCATGCCCGATCAGGCCAGAGAGACCCTTTACCCCGGCTCCGGTGACAAAGAGACAGACCGCGTCCTCAGGATACAGCGCATTCAGGATTATTTCACCGAAAACATCTATCCGATTCTGTTCGACGGAAAAACAGCGAAAAAATCAAAGTAAGCCGCCGGCGGACACATTCCGCATATTTTTCAGGAAAGTTCCTAATGACCAGATGCAGGGCTTCACAAAACCGGTGAAATTTTGTATAATGGTTCGATAGGTACTTTTTTATGTCAGAGATTAAAGTTTTTCCAAACCCGGCCCAAGGCATTTCCGTTTCCAATTTCGTTCATTTGCACGTGCACTCAGATTTTTCCATGAACGACGGAAGCTCCAACATATATTCGCTTGTCTCAAAGGCCAAATCAATGAACATGAAATACCTTGCGCTGACCGACACCAACAATTTGATTGCCATCCCGGATTTCGTCGCTTTGTGCAGGGCAAACAATATCTCTCCCATCATTGGAATGGAAGTCGTTGTCTCTGATGACGGTGATTTTTACAATCTTGTGCTTTTGTGCAAGGACATCTCCGGATATAAAAATCTCTGCCAGATTACGGGCTGCATTTTCTCAAAAAAATACACGGCAAGAAAACATTTCGTGACAATTGAGGAGCTGCGTGACTTCAAGGCAGGACTCATCTGTCTTACGGGGGGAAGAAACGGCGCGCTCTATTCGCTGATGGCAGAAGACAAAATGCAGGAAGCCGAGAACCGAGCGGTTACCCTCAGAAAGATTTTTGGAAATGATTTTTACGTGGAGCTTCAGAACCACGGCAGCGAGAAAGACAGGATTGTGGGCGAAAGGATGAGCTTTTTCGCCAAGCGTCTGCACATGATTTGCGTTTTAACGAACGAAGTGAACTACTGCAGCCGGGGAGACGCCGAAGCCAACGAGATTCTCAGATGCATCCGCAAAAACGAGGCATATCAGGCAAGGGAAGACTTGAACCGCGAGTGGTACCTCAAGAATGAGTCCGAGATGTACGGTCTTTTTCCTTATGCGAGCGAAGCACTTAAAAACACCATGACGGTGGCAACAAAATGCAGCTACACCATCCCCCATTACAGCACAGAGGACTGCAAGAATTTCCTTCCCCAGATTGTTCCGCCGAAACAGTTCTGCATACACGGCAGCAACGACGAGAACCAGCAGGAGCTTTTGACAAGGCTCGTCAGCGCGGGACTCAAATCAAAATACAAGATCATTCCCGAGGACGTGCAGAAACGCTCCGACCAGGAAATCTCCTACATCGTGAAGCACAGGCTCACAAATTTCTTCCTCATGATCTGGGAATACGTGAACTGGGCATCGGACCAGGACATCAACGTCAGCGGCGGAATCGGTGCAACCCCCTGTTCCCTTGTAGCGTTTGCCCTTGGACTTACCGACGTTGACCCGCTGAAAAACTCGCTTCCGGTAGAAAGGCTTATGAACGAGGAGTCAACAGGATTCCCGGAGACTGGCGTTGAGTTCGGCGCGGACAAAATCAACAGGCTCATACAGCATCTCAAGATTCTTTACGGCGAGAAAAAAGTCGCGAACATAATCGACGTGAAATATTACCGTGGCTCAAACATAAAGAAGCTTTTCATTGACCTGGGATGCGCCCTGAGGATTCCGGACAGCGACGTAAAGATGATCTGCGACAAAGTACCGGACGGAGACTTCACGCGGCTGAGAAACGCATTTTTGGATCCCGACGAATTCCATCCCGAGAACGGACAGCTCGTACAGTTCAAAAACGACCCGCGCTTCTCACGTCTTTTTAAATTCGCGTTCAAGCTTGAGGGCAGCGTGTCCAATTTCTCGATCCACAGCTCTGGTGTCGTAATCAGCAACTCAGACCTGTGCAAGATGATTCCCGTCTGCTCCGATCCGAAGACCGAGGAGCTCCTGACCCAATACACGTCGGAACACCTGAAAAGCTGCGGGCTCCACCGCTTTGACCTTTTTGACTCTCCGGTGGAAAGCTTCCTAAGACGCTGCGAGGACCTGATTTTGAAAAATCATCCCGGAGACCATTTTCTTCTGGACAAAATATCACCCTACGACCCGGAGACTTTCGCGCTCTTCACGAAGGGACACACGGACGAAATCATCGGATTTGAGAGCGATCAAGAGAAAGAGCTTCTTGAGTCGCTTGCCCCGTCAT
Organism: Treponema sp.; assembly: GCA_016288205.1. Classification (GTDB taxonomy): domain Bacteria; phylum Spirochaetota; class Spirochaetia; order Treponematales; family Treponemataceae; genus Treponema_D. The sequence continues at coordinate 14,744 of JAEEYO010000007.1, forward strand.
CCTTTGACGAGCTCATGGCGTTTTACACGCTGGACAAGCAGGGGCGCTTTTATCAGATTCAGGATTTCATCAGCAGAAAGGGAAACCCCAGCCTGATTCAATATCCGGACCAGTGCCTGAAGCCTGTGCTGCAGGAGACTTACGGACTTCTTCTGTATCAGGAGCAGATGATGCTTGCTGTTCGGGAAATCTCAGGTCTTTCGCTTGAAAAGGCCGACGCAATCCGGAGATGCATCGCGGAAAGCAACAACACAAGGCTTGAGGAGCTGAAAAAGAATTTCACGGACGGAGCGAAGGAAAAAGGATTCTCAGAGGAAGAGGCGGAGAAACTTTACAACAGAATTGCGCCCACAGCATCCTTCGCGTTCTTGAAGGCAAACGCCGTGGTTCAGACAAAAAAAATCTACACGCTCGCATGGCTCAAAGTCCACTACAACCATGAGTACGAGACAATCAAAAAGACATACACTTTGCGTCACTGGTGGACGGACTACTCGATGATTTTCTAAATGCGAAGAAGGTTTTTATGAAGATTTTGGGAATTGAAAGCTCCTGCGACGAGACTGCCTGTGCGGTCGTTGAGGACGGACAAAAGATTTTGAGCAACGTGGTCGCCACGCAGATTCCTTTTCATCAGATTTACAAGGGAGTCGTTCCGGAGATTGCGAGCAGAAAACACGCCGAGTGGATTCTTCCCGTGGTGCGTCAGGCTCTGGATGAGTCAGGACTGAAACTCAGCGAGGTGGATGCCATTGCCGCGACGAACCGCCCCGGACTTATGGGCTCCCTTCTGGTGGGGCTCTCTTTCGGGAAGACCCTTGCATGGGCGGAGAACAAGCCCTTCCTTGCCGTGAACCACATGCTCGGACATCTCTACGCGGCGCATCTTGAAAATGACATAGCCTACCCCTACCTCGGACTTCTCGTGAGCGGAGGACACACAATCATCGCGAAGGTAAACGGATTCGACGACCTTGAGATTCTTGGAACCACAATTGACGACAGCATCGGCGAGGCCTTTGACAAGGTGGCGAAATTCTACGGACTCGGATATCCCGGGGGAGTAATCATCGACAGGCTTTCACAAAAAGGAAATTCCAAGGCGTTCACTTTCCCGGTTCCGAAGCTGGACAAGGGAGACCACCGCTACGACCTGAGTTTCAGCGGACTTAAGACAGCCGTAATTCATCAGGCCGACACTTTCCTGAACGAGGGATTTGAGAAGACACCCGAAAACATAGCAGCCTCATTTCAGGAGGTGGCATGCAGGACTTTGGTGAGCCGTCTGATGCGCGCGGTAGAGGACACAGGATTGAAAACCGTTGTCGCAGGAGGAGGAGTCGCAGCCAACAGCCGTCTCCGAGCATTGCTTTCCGAGCACACGGACCTAAAGTGCATTTTCCCGCCACTGAAACTTTGCGGTGACAACGGCGCGATGATTGCGGGAGTGGCCTATCACTTTTTCAAACGCGGGGACACAAGCCCCCTGAACACCACCGCATGTGCCAGGATCCCTCAGTTCAAGAGAGGACTTGCGAACCTTGAGGCGTTCGGACGGAGATAATCATGGACAAGGAAAAACTCATTTCCATTGAAAACTGCTCAGTGCGTGGCATGTCAAAAACCTGTCTCAGGAACATCAGCTGGGAGATGAAAAGCGGAGAGGCATGGCTTGTTACCGGTCCCAACGGCGGAGGCAAGGCTGATTTCATAAACGCGCTCGCAGGCCGTCTGAGTTTTGTCCCCGAGGAAGATTTTGATACAAAGGCACCGTCATCATTTTACTCAGACTTTGAAAAATCCGTCGCCGTAGTCTCGCTTGAGGAAGCCGCACGTTTAATAGAAGAAGAGCGCAGCCGTGATGAGAGCGAGATCATGGACAAAGAGGATGAGGGACGCACCGGAAGACAGTACATTGCCGAGGTTCTTGGCGGCTCCTCAAAAAAACATGCCCCCCTGCCGCCGATCGCACACAGGCTCGAGACATTTCCCCAGGTAAAACTGTGCGGTGTTGAGAAAATCCTTGACCGGGGATTGCGCTATATGTCCACAGGCGAAATCCGAAGGACCCTTTTGTGCCGAGCCCTACTTTCCGGTTGCCGACTTTTGATTCTGAGCGATCCCTTCGCCGGTCTGGACGTTGACTCAAGAAAAATTCTCCTTGAGTTTTTTGACACGATTACAGGCCGACAGCTTGGTGAGAATGCCGGTGAGAGCGGACTTCCCAGAATCATACTGAGCATGGAGAGATTTCACGAGATTCCTAAGAACGTGAACCGTGTGCTTGAGTTCTCCGAAAGACGCATCGTTTTTTCAGGCACCAGGGATAATTACGAGTCGCTTCTTAAAAAGAGAGCCGGTGAGAATGCGGCCGAAAGCGAAAAGAAACGCCGGGACTTTTTATCGACGCTGGAAAAAATCCGGGAGACCTACGGTGCGCTTGTGGGAGACAGTATAATCGGCGGTGAAAAATCAGCTGACGGAGAGAGCTTGATCCGATTCGAGAACGTGAACGTGGGATGGGGAGAAAATCACGTGCTCCGGGATTTGAGCTGGGAAGTGAAAAGCGGATGCCACTGGCTGATTCGAGGACCGAACGGCTCCGGCAAGACCACAATCCTTGAGCTGATAACCGGCGACAACATGCAGGTTTTCCGTGAGCGGATTTTTCTTTTCGGAAAGAAACGAGGAAGCGGCGAGACAATCTGGGACATAAAGAAGAGGCTCGGAATCGTGAGCTACCGCCTGCACGTTGAGTACAGGATGGTCGGAGGCACGTCGCTTTTGGAAACCGTCATAAGCGGATTCCACGACAGCATTGGTCTTTACGAGCAGGCCACAGACTTTGAGATTGCATCGGCGAGAGAGTGGCTTTCCCTCGGTGGATTTGCGGGACGTGAGAACGAGACATTCGGTTCCCTGAGCTACGGCGAGCAGAGGGCCATCCTGATTTTGCGTGCCGCGGTAAAACTTCCCTGCGTCCTGATTCTGGATGAGCCCTGCCACGGACTTGACGAGAACAACCGCGAGAAAATCCTTGCCCTGTTGGAAACCGTGGGAAACTCAGGAACAACAACCCTCCTCCATGTAACCCACGACGTCTCCGAAGTGCTTCCTTGCGAAAGACACGTCCTTGAGCTGCACCCGGATCAAGAGCCGATGTGGGAAGTAAAGGAAAGATAGAAAACTCTACGGCTGCCAAAACCATCTCAACATCTTTCCACTCTCCACTCTCAACTTTCCACTCGCAACTCTCCCCCGCTTTCCATGAGGGAATGGAGCTCGTCGTCACTGTCAGCAATCAGGGATGAGGCGAAGAAAAGTCCCACGGTGGATTCCGTCGTCAGGACGCCCATCGGCACTCCTCCGTTTCTCCACAGCTCGGCGGATGTCGCGTAGGTGGAAAAATCCACGGCTGATTCCTGCTGAGACGTGCAGTAAAAATGCACCTGCCTTTTGCGCCCGTCAAGAAGGAAATTCTTCAGTGAGTAGTCGCTGTTTCTCATGTTGCCGGTTCCCGATGAGTAAAGCTCCAGAATCACGCTGTCCACGTCGGCCTCCACTCCGATGACTCCTCGGTATTGGTTTCCGGGAAGTCCTGGATAGAGCCGGATCAAGGCAAGGCGGGATGAGGCTTCGTTCAAAAGCTCCGTCATCACATTGCGGTCGGGAGAGTCAACTGAGAGAAACTGAGATGAAAGGGATGTGTCCGCGCTGAAAACTTTTTCCTCCATGTTCCAGTTCAGGAAAGGCTCGCCCTTTTGTCCGAGATATTTTAAGTTGAGCGGCGAGAGCAATTTTCCATCATAGGCCACATAAACTCCAGACTCTTTTTCCCGGGCAGTCTTTATGGCAAGGTTCAGATTGTCCTTTGCCTCGTCACTCTCCCAGGGAAGGTTCACCGAGGAAGTAAGCACGATTGGCACCGGGGATTTCGAGAAGAGCCAGAAAATCAACGCGGCGGTGTACGGCAGTGTGTCGGTTCCGTGGGTGATTACGATTCCGTTTGCGGTTCCGCTTTCAATTCGGAGTTTTACGGCCTCAATCAAGGCGGCCCAGTCCTTAGGCTCAGTCTCCTCGCTCAGCATTGTGCACACGGGGGTAATCTGCACCGGGAAAGTTCCGTTGTCACCCTCAAGCAGATTTTTTATCGATTCCGCACGACCTGCCGAGATCGTTCCGTCCGCTTCCTTTTTTGCGCTGATCGCCCCTCCCATGCTCAGGACGTAGACCACCGAAATCCGAAGCTTTTCCTTAATCAGTGCCTTGACCTTCTCCGGAACCGCGCGTCCTCCGCTCTCACGCATCACCTGCCCAGTAAGATACTCAAGAGGCGCCATGTCTCCGTTTTTGAGGTTCGTGACGCTGCCCGGATTCTCACCAAGGATTTTCTCGACCAAGGGCAAAAGCTCTTCCCTCGTGGAAAGCAACGTGCATTTTTCTTCCATTATAATGTCATTCAAATCTTCCCCGGTCCTGAAGATTCTCTGCATCAGGTCCTTCGCAATGCCGCTGTGGATTTTGCCTGAGTCAAGGAGCCGCATTATTCCCGAGAATTTCTCAGCCGTAAGTCTGCTCTGGGAGATTGACTGACGGTGCGCGTTAAGGAGTTTCATCAGCTCCCCCGCTATCCATCTGGCCGTAAGCAACGGGGAGGAACCGAGTTTCACAGCCTTTTCAAAATAATCCGCACGGGACTTCTCGCCGCAGATAAACTCGGAGCGCAGACGTGAAAGTCCGTATTCCCTCTGGAGCCTGTGCCGTCTTTGTGCAGGAAGCTCCGTAACAACTTCCGCGCTCTGATAGTCGGAAAAGTCCACGGTGACTTCGGGACTGATTTTTTTGAACTTCTGCCGTCCGATGTTCCTTTCCTGCCAGGGCTCGGTGCTGTTTTTTTCCTCAATCCACAGACGGCTCTCACTTTTCGCACTTCCTCCGCTGCCCAGAAGGTTCTCCTGCCTCGTCAGCTCCGAATTTATAGCCTTACGCACGAAATTGAACGAATTCAGGTTGCGGATTTTGACCTCGTACAAGGGCTTCTCAGGATAATCAGAGAGCGCGACGTATGCATTGCACCTTATGGAGCTTTCGCCAAGGGACGTGAGCAGGTTCTGGTAGTTCATCAGCGTATAGAGCTCGTTCAGGAAAATCTCCGCCTCCTCTCCCACCTCAAACGAGGGGCTTGTGCGCAGTCTCAGGCAGGGGCATCCGGCGTAGGTCCAGTCCATGTGCACTTTTCCGCCGCTTCTGGTGAGATGCCCGTAGTTTTCCTCCACGCGGTACTCCTCCACCGTGATTTTCTTGGGCTTTTTGTGGAACATTATGTCCAGGGAGCCTCCGCTTGCGACCTTGATTGAGAGTCCCTTAAAATTTTTGTCATCCGGCGGCTCGCTCATGTCGGCGGCAAGTCTCTCAAGCACCGATTTCCGGCTTATCTTGCCTCCCAGGGCATTTACGAGGGACGAAACCTTGTGCATCACCGAGGCCTGAACCGTAGCAGAATGGATTTCCTTCGCGCTGTTGTTCCTTTTTTGGAACTCTTTTTTCGCGGTAAGGATGTCTTTTGCGGCATTTGAGTCGGAATCCGTGGTAAAAACGCTTGGAACTGCGGAAAGCAAGACACGCACGTCCAGATAAATAGAAGGTTTGTACATTTTACGCCTTTTCCCTAAAAAAAATTTACAAAATTATACCGCTTTTTAAAAAAATATGATATACTATAAATATCCCAAAGTATATTTTTTTGGGAACCGCTAAGAGGGAGTCTCTGAAATAGAGAGTTTTTTGAGGCGACTCAGGAGTAGATGTGAATAAACGTGATTTTCCAAAGATACATTTCTATGACCAGGATTTCGTAGATATCTATGACAAGACCTGGAACTGGCTTTCGGACTATTGGATTGATCCCGCGTCCGGAGACAAATCTTCCGACGGACTTTTCATATATCCTGTGCATGGAAAATTCATTCTTGATCAGGCAGAGGCAATCTTCTCATCATTTTTTCTGGTCTACTCCAACCGGAATTTCCCCGCGAGCAAGAACATCGACTATTTTTACGCGAGGCAGGAAGAAAACGGCGCGATCCGATGGAAATACGACGTGCAGACCGACAAGCCCCTGCTCACCACGGAAAACCCCGAGGGCGTGGGATTCCCGCTTTTTGCCTGGGCCGAATACAATCTATACCACAAGTCAGCCAACAAGAGGCGCGTAAAAGAGGTCATACAGCCCCTGCAGCGTTACATGGAATGGATCGACCGCACTTTCAAGCAGCCGAACGGACTTTACTCCGTGCCGTTTGAGTTCTCTACCATGTTCAACTCACCCCGCAAAGGATCTTTCTATCCGGTGGACTTCAACTCATGCATGGCAATCAACGCGGCGCACATGTCGGCTCTCGGTGACATTTTGAACGACAAGGACATCAGCTTCCAGTACAAGAAGATGTATTTCAGCCTCAAGACCAGGATAAACTCGCTGATGTGGAATCCCGACACAGGATTTTATCACGACCTGGGAAAGGACGAGCAGAGACTGCCGCAAAAGACCATAGCTGGATTCTGGCCCCTTTTGGCCGAGCTTCCGAACGCTGACCGTGCCGACATCCTGATTTCACACCTCAAGAACCCGGACTCATTCGGAACAGACCACCCCTTCCCGTCTTTGAGCAAGGACAGCCCTGAATTCAAGGACTCCGGCGAGGGATTCCGCGGATCCGTTTTCCCGCCTTTCAATTTCATGGTCATAAAGGGACTGGAGAAATACCAGTACTACGCTTTTGCCCGTGAGTGCGCGATCAGGCACATGTACTACATTCTGGAGGGACTGAGCCCGCTTGACACAAAGCAGAAGGGAGATTTGTACGAGGCATACCTTCCATCAAAGGAGGGACCCGCGCAGCTTCGTGGTGAGCCTGATTTCCCGCGAAAGAGGTTCGTGCATTTCATAGGACTTTCCACCATCGCAATTATGATTGAGAACATCATCGGACTGAACATCAGCCTGCCCCGCAAGACCGTTGACTGGGTGATCCCGAACCTTGAGCGCATGGGAATAGAAAAACTGTCCTTGAAGCGCAACCTGATTACGATTCTGAGCAACAAGAGCGAGCGCGGATGGGAAATCCACATGGAAAGCGAAAAACTCTACTATTTTACCATCAACATCTTGGACCAGAAGAAAAAGACTCTCCCGATTCCGTCAGGAAAGTGCTCCATGCTGATAGACAAGCTCTGATCCGCCTGTTCCACAAGCCAGACGCTTAGACCAGTGTGTGAAGCACCCGGTTCACCGCCTCCCTGATTTTCTGCTGTCTCTGATTTCCGCTTGCCTTTGAAAGCTGGATGAACCCGATGTTGTAGTAGCCGAGTGCGTTTCCCGCGCTGTGACAGACAAATCCCTCCTTGTATGGACCGTTCTCAAGTACAATCTGCGGCACAAGTCCGATTCCGAGTCCCAGGGCTGCGAGCGCCATGACAGCCTCATTTCCCTCGGTCTCAGCCACAATTTTCGGATGCACGTTGCGGCTTTTAATCCATGAGTCGAATCTTTGGCGGGCAAGTCCTGCCTTGGGCAAAATAAGCGGAACCGATGATACTATGTCCTGAGGGCTTCCGGAGACTTCGGTGTACGGACCCGGGGAGCTTGCGGCAAAAACCAAGGGACTCGTGCGGACGGGGATACAGTCAAACAGGTCAATCTTTGCCTCAGGGATTGCGGCCACGGCGAGTTCGGCACGTCCTTCTTTTATTGCGAGGGATGCACCTGCCGGATCTCCTGTTTCTACGGAAAGCTGTACGGAAGGATAGAGTGAGCTCAATTTTTTGATGAACGGCGGCATGATTGTATAACATGCGGTGACGGAGGCGTATACGTGCAGTGTCCCACGGACCTCATCTTCTTCGTTTGAAAAGCTGGAAAAAAGCTGGTCCCTGTTCTCAAGGCACTGACGTGCGAAATCTGCGAACCTGAGGCCTTCTTCGGTGAGGGTCACGTCCCGGTTGTTTCTCTCAAACAAGGGAGCCCCCGCCTCCGCCTCCAGTCTGGAAATCACACGGCTGAGGGCAGACGGACTCAGATTCACTTTCTGTGCGGTCCGGGCGAAATGCAGGGTTGAGGAAAGTTCTAAAAAAGCCTTTAATTCACTGAAATCCACAATCCGTCCGGCTCGATTATTGTCTTAACAAATGCCCATTTGCAAAATCAGCGATTTTAACAAATTACTACTGAGTTGTCGGTGTGTGAGAAAGGTGCGGGGATATACTTGTCGGCTGCCCAGTCATTTTCCCAGTGCTTGCCGTCCAGAAGATAGCGGAACTGATATTCCTTGCCCTTCTCCAGCTCGATCTCGATGGAGAAAGATCCGTCCTTCTTCTTCTTGAGCGGATTCTGGATGCTGCTCCAGCTGTTGAAATCACCTGCGATTGTTATTGATTCTGCTCCGTGCGCTGCCTCGGCTTCCACCGTAAATGTCACCTTGCACTTTGTGGGGTCCTTTTTGGAATAAGATTTCTTTAATGCCATAATAAACTCCTTTTCGTTTTAGCTCCTGCCTTTTTCTTGTCCCTGTCTGGCTTACAGGCAAAAGATTCCTGTTCATACTAGGGCAACAGCACTATAAATTATATAACAATATTGAATTTTAGTCATTAACATTTTAAAACTTTTTTCAATTTTTTGCTGTTTTTTGCCCAATTTTTTCAAAAATCACTTTATCAGACTCAAAAAATATACTATATTACTAGGAGAAACTTTCATCCTGCGGCAAACGTTCTTGGAGACTTCCGAATTCTGCCCTGGGTGGGAAAAACAGGAGTTTTTTATGAGCGACAGGAAATATTTGTTTACGTCGGAATCCGTGGGAGAGGGACACCCAGACAAGCTCTGTGACCAGATCAGCGACGGAATCCTTGATGAATGTCTCAGGCAGGACAAGAACAGCCATGTTGCATGTGAGACTTTCGCATGTCAGGCACTGGTTCTGGTCGGTGGTGAGCTGAACACCGAGGCCTATGTTGACGTTCAGGCGGTGGCGCGCGATGTGGCGAAGAGAATCGGATACTCAAATCCGGCGTATGGTCTTGATTACAACTCAATGGCCGTCATGAACATGATTCACGGTCAGTCGGATGACATAAATCAGGGAGTCGTGGGCAAGGGACTTTCCGAATACAAGGGACAGCAGGGAGCCGGAGACCAGGGAATGATGTTCGGTTTTGCCTGCAACGAGACACCGGAGCTTATGCCCGCACCGATCATGTACGCCCACAATCTGATGAGAAAATCAGCCGAGCTCAGGAAATCGGGTGAGGTGAAATGGTTCCGTCCCGACTCAAAGGGCCAGGTCACGATTGAGTACGAGGGATTCCGTCCCGTGCGGATAGACACCGTGGTTCTTTCCCAGCAGCATGATCCCGAGGTCAGCCATGATGAGATCAAGGAGACCGTTATTGAGAAACTGATTAAGCCGGTACTTGAGCCGACAGGACTTCTTACAAAGGACACAAAGTTCTTCGTAAATCCGACCGGAACTTTCTGCATCGGCGGACCCGTGGGAGACTCCGGACTTACCGGACGCAAAATCATCGTGGACACTTACGGCGGAATGGGTCGTCATGGCGGAGGAGCTTTCAGCGGAAAGGATCCCTCGAAGGTGGACCGCTCGGCGGCTTACATGGCACGCTACATCGCGAAGAATGTGGTCGCTGCAGGACTCGCGGACAGGTGTGAGGTTCAGCTTGCCTATGCCATCGGAGTTCCATTCCCGGTAAGCATCATGGCGGAGACTTTCGGCACGGCAAAGGTTCCCGAGGAAAAAATCGTTGCGGCGATCAAGGAAGTCTTTGACTGCACTCCGGCGGGAATCATCACGACCCTCGACCTCCTCAGGCCAATCTACGGAGCGACGGCGACTTACGGACATTTCGGACGCAGCGAGTTCCCGTGGGAAAAGACCGACAAGATTGAGGCACTTAAAAAGGCAATCAAATAGATGGGAGAGAAAAAAATCAGCCTGATGGGGAAGGAGCAGATTGAAGAGCTTTTTCAGAGGTTCAGGAAAAACAATCCGGCACCCTCATCCGAGCTGATTGCACCGAATCCCTTCTGTCTCCTCGTGAGCGTCGTACTTAGCGCGCAGACTACGGACAAGGCAGTGAACCGTGCGACCGAGCCGCTTTACAAAAAAGTCTCCACCCCGCTCCAGATGCTGAGTCTTGGCGAGGAGGGACTTTCTTCCTATATAAAATCCATAGGACTTTACAGAAACAAGGCAAAACACGTGATGGGTCTCTGCCAAAAGCTGATTGATGACTTCGGCGGGGAGGTTCCGTCCACAAGGGAGGAGCTGGAGTCGCTTCCCGGCGTGGGACGAAAGACCGCAAATGTGATTCTGAACGTGGTTTACGGACAGCCCGTCATGCCGGTGGATACACACCTTCTAAGGATTTGTCCGAAGATGGGACTTGCTCAGGGCAGCACGCCGCTTGAGGTCGAAAAATCCCTCATGGAAAGAATCCCCGGGGAGTACATGCTCCACGCCCACCACTGGCTCATCCTCCACGGTCGCTACACCTGTACCGCAAGGAATCCCAAGTGCGACGAGTGCCTAGCCGCAGATTTATGCAAACATAATTAACAAGCCTGTCGTGGAGCTGTATAAAAACCAGTATTTGTCATTGCCGTGCTAGACACGGCAATCTAAGATTATCGGATCAGGTCCGATAATGACAGTTTATCGAGGCAAGCCTGATAATGACATTTTGATTTCATTTTTCATTTTCAGCTTTCTATTTTCTATTTTTCTTCTTGGATTCCCAGCTTTCTTTGATTACGGCCTTCATTTGTTCAAGGACGTTGGTTTCTTCGTGGCTGGTCATGCTCGGGAACTTTTTAAGCCAGAACTCCACGATCTTTTGCTTTTTCGCATAGTTTTCCAAAGTTTCAAGTGATTTTTGGGTGAACTTGGATGTTTCAACGGCGGCCTTTTCCTTGATTGACTCAACCATTGTGAGGAAGGACTGTGGCTTAAACCACTCTTCTTCTTCGTAACGGGCTTTGAGGGTGTCGGCATAAGTTCTGATTTTTTCCATTGTGGCGGCGAAATCAACAAGCTTTCTGACGGTAACAAGGAGGTCCAGCAGAATCAGTGCGAGAAGTCCACCTGCGATGTAGTTGATGTACGGGGCGGCGAAATCCAGATAGAGGAATCTTTCAACGAGCGGATGAATCAGATGCTCCAGTGCGAGTCCACCGACTCCGAATGCGGCTGAGTTCACGATGCAGACCCTTCCGTTCAGGTTCAGGGGCTCCTTGCTGTAGTCCCACCATTTTGCATGGAAGAGTTTTTCCAAAAGCCAGCTCGTAAAATATTCCAGGATGCTCGTGACAATCACCGAGGCAAAGAAAAGACGCACCCACGTTGACCTCCAGGGCTCCAGAAGGTAAAGAATCAGCACCGAGCCGAATCCGTATATGGGGCAGATGGGACCGTGAAGCATTCCACGCTTTGTGATTTTACGAGACTTCACCGTGCACCAGATTTCCTCGCAGATCCATCCGAGAAAGGCGTAGGAGAGGAAGAAAAGAAAAAGATGCGCCGAATCAATGACGGCTCCTGTTGTAGTACTCATTTAATGCATCTCCTTGATGTAAGATTTTCCTGTAGATAAACCGAACCCGATCCGAGATTATTTTTTATGAGATTATTGACGCAAAATGATCGACGAAGGCATCGACCGCATCAAGAGAGTTTTTGTCCGGCACAAGTGAAAAAAGCTCCCCTTCCCCGGTCGCCGGGTTCTCCATGATCTGCTGCTTTTTCGGCATCAGGTAGAGCGAAAGCTGGTCGCTGATTCCCGAGCAGAACCACGTCGCATACATCTGCATCTTGAACGAGGGTATCTTGAGCTTGTTGTTCTTGTAGAGCGCCTGAAAAACCTCCATCGTCTGCGAGACAAGCTTCTCATTCTCCTCCTTCACCACATCCGAGGCAATCTTGAAAAAATATTTCTGGCTCTCAATGAACGTGTAGATTTGGAAGAGCGGCGTTTTCTCATGCATCTTGAAGTAGCGGTTCACGATTCCCTTCAGCACGGTCTCCGCCGAATATTTCTGCGCGACGGAAGCGACGTCGTCCGGCATAAAATTGATTGAGCGGATGTACTCAGCGCAAAAGTCCATGGTCTGGGCCACTATGTCATCCCTGCTTTCAAAATGGTTGTAAAGAGAGGCTTTTTTCACCCCGAGCTGCTCCGCGACATCCGAGAGACTTGTTGCCCCTGTGGATCTGAAAAAAGATGCGTCCAACAGGGCCTTGATGATCTCTTCCTTTGAAAGTTTCTTACCCATTTTCCACCCTTTAAAAACTAACTTACGGTAGTTAGTTTCATTTTATCCCATAAAGGAACAATTGTAAAGGGATTTTTGCAAGCTGATTTCCTCCATCAAGAAGCCGGACCGAATTACCGCCGCAAATGCCGAAATTCTTTTGTACCGACAAATTGACAAATTCGGGAGGCATTTTATGGATGAACGCGATTTGAATGAGAACGAGAGGGAGTTAATCAACACGCTGATGGCTGCTGATTTGAGCCGGGATGCGGTGACAAGGATTGTCGATGTGCTGCGGGTGAAGGGATGCATCGTTTCCGCCGTGCTGCCGAAAAGTCCGTCCTGCGAGAGTTTCGGACACTTTCTGAGACGCTTCTGGGATTTCGAAAAGTCCCCGTACATCACGGAGAAGAGGATTCTCGGACAGAGCATACACCGGCGCTACGTGGAAAACATGCTTGCGCGGGCAGAAAACTACTGGATTCCGAAGTTCGGCAAAAGGGCGATCGGGGAAATCACTCTTTCGGACATCAAGAGACAGCAGCGATACCTGGCACTCTTCGAGCAGAAAGTCGGGACGCGGAAGAAAAAACCGGGCGGTGGAAAAATCTACGAGAAAAAGCATCTTTCCTCCGAGACCGTGAACCAGATTGTGCGGGTCGCTACCTGCGCCTTGAAATGGGCATACCACAACGGCATCACGAAAAACGACTGCTTCAGCGGTGTAAGGTACTGCCACGTGGTTCCGCAAAAAAGAATCATTCCGAGCATAAGCCAGGCATCGGCAATCTTTTCGGAAAAATGGAAGCACGAGATAAGCCGCATTGCGAACCTGCTTGCCATGTGCACCGGAATGAGGATGGGAGAAGTGAGGGCCCTCCAGATTCAGGACATAGGCGACGACATGATTTACATACGGCACAGCTGGGCAAGGAAGGACGGACTCAAATGCCCCAAAAACGGAGAGGAGAGAAAAATCCGGGTTCCGCTGGAGCTATCAAAAATCCTGCGCGGCCTGATCCGGAAAAATCCCTATGGCGGAGAGCCGTCCGACTTTGTTTTCTGGGGACACAAGAGGGACATCCCCGACAGCACGAGGCACTGGAACCGGGACCTGCAGGAAGTGCTCAAAAAAACGGACGCCCCAGACGCGGACAAAATCACCTTTCACTGCTGGAGGCATTTTTTCACGGCGAACATGGCAGACAATGTGGACGAGCGCAAACTGCAGCTGGCAACCGGACACAAGAGCCTCGTCATGCTTGAGCACTATGCCGCCCATGAGTCAGAGGAAACTTTGAACGAGCTGGGACTTGTGGCTGAAAAACTTTTTCTTCCTATTATAAAGAGGATTGCGTAATAAAGTGCTTCCCACAAAGCATCGGCCGGGAAACCACCACTTCACAAAGCACACGAAATCCTTTACAATACCATGCATGAAGCTTTACATCGCAGACCAGCATTTTTACCACGAGAGACTGATTCAGACCATGGATTGCAGGGGATTCCAGTCCGTGCAGGAAATGAACGCCCACATGATTTCCCAATGGAACTCAAAGGTCACGGGCGGCGACATAGTGATTGTGCTGGGAGACATGTTCCTGAGCAAAAGCGCGGATGAGGTCAACGCGGTCCTTAAAAAGCTCAACGGAAAAATCTGCCTGGTCGAGGGAAACCACGACTACACATGGCTGAAAAAAGAGGGAGTGAACCTTGGCCGCTTTGAATGGATCAAGCCCTACGCCGAGATTGAGGACCACGGCAACAAGCTCATCCTGAGCCATTACCCCACGTTCTGCTACAACCACCAGTACCAGCTGCACTCGGACGGGAGCCCCAAGACCTACATGCTCTACGGCCACGTCCACAACACACACGACGAGGTTCTGGTAAACCACTTCATGAACCTCACGAGAAAGACCGTGCTCACATCCGAAAAGGGACAGCGGAAAATCCCGTGCGAGATGATAAACTGCTTCTGCATGTTCAGCGACTACAAGCCCCTTAGTCTGGACGAGTGGATCAGGACCGACGCAGAAAGACGTAAAAACATCCCTCCGCTTTCCCCGGACGGAAATCTTGCTGACGAATAATTTTTTATTATTTTTTCCTTTTGCTATTGTATTTTCACCCGATTTTGGTTATTTTTATAATTGATGGAAGATTTGTACCAGGTTCTCGGCGTTGAAAAATCAGCGTCGGCTGAGGACATCAAAAAGGCATACAGAAATCTCGCGTTCAAGTATCACCCGGACAGAAACAATGGTGATGCGGCTGCCGAAGAAAAGTTTAAAAAAATCAACCAGGCATACGATGTCCTTGGCGATGAGAGCAAGCGGCGGCAATATGACATGTACGGCTCAACCAGCTACTCACAGTCAGCGGGCGGCGGAAACGGATCTTCCTCCTACGGCAACTACGGCTACGGTCCATACTGGAAGACAGGCACATACGACTACTCCGGAGCGGACAACCCCTTCTGGGAGTTTTTCAGGCAGCGCTCATCCAACACAACCGAAAAGGGCTCCGACAACCATACATACACATATACCTACACAAAGCACAAGGGTTCTGAGAAAATCACGCGGAAAGAGGCTCTAGCCATGTTCCTGACCGGAGTTTTGCAGGCTCTGGCAGGATTCGCTCTCCTCAGGGTAATCGCATTGCTTTTCCCGCTGAACATACTGTGCCTGATTTGGGCGGTAAAGGGCGTGACAAAGGCCATAAATTCGCTCAGGTACATCTTCAAGCCACAGAACCAGTAGATTTGAAGTCCGTCCGCGCAAGCTATTTTAAGTTAAAAAAATCTCTGAAATTATTGCAGAAATATGAAAATCAGTGTATTCTGTCTTATAGGCAAACGCAGCCTGCATTCAAAAATGTCCTCAAAGAGAGAGCCCTGGAAGTGGATTCAGCCGATTTGCTGGAATCCTGAGGAGGAAATATGAAATCACCGGACTGGTCAATCGCATTCTACGATTCGCGCAAATATGATGAGGAATCATTCACGGAGGCGAACAAGAATTTTTTCTACAACATAGAGTTTTTCGATTTTCATCTGAACGAAAAGACCGCTTCCACGGCGAAGGGATTCGAGGTCGTATGCCCGTTCGTAAATGACACGCTCAATGACAAGGTTATCGGAGTGCTGAAGGAGTGCGGCGTAAAGCTGATTGCCCTACGTTGCGCGGGATACAACAACGTGGACTTGAAGGCGGCTGCAAAGGCAGGAATCAAAGTCGTGCGTGTACCGGCATACTCACCGCATTCAGTCGCTGAACACGGTGTGGCCCTCCTGATGGCACTGACCCGCCACATCCCCCAGGCTTATGCAAGGACAAGGACAGGAAATTTCACGCTCAACGGACTTACCGGACGCGACCTTCACGGACTCACGGCTGGAATTCTCGGAACCGGACGCATCGGAAAAATCATGGCGGAGATCCTCTCGGGATTCGGCATGAACGTCGAGACCTACGACATCTATCCCGACAACGAGTGGGCGGAAAAGCACGGCTTCAAATATGTCCCCCTCACCCAGCTCTTCACGGATTCCGATGTCCTGAGCCTGCACTGTCCCCTCAACGACACGACCAAGCACATAGTCAGCGAGCAGTCACTCCAGCTGATGAAGCACGACGCGGTGATCATCAACACGGGACGAGGCGCACTGATTGACACGAACGCCCTTGTAAAGGCACTCAAAAAGCAGACCATCGGAGGCGCTGCCCTTGACGTGTACGAGGAGGAGAGCAAGTATTTCTTCGAGGACTGGTCGGTGGACATTATCCGCGATGACGTGCTCTCAAGGCTTATGACATTCCCGAACGTGATTATCACCGGACACCAGGCATTCCTCACGAGCAACGCATTGAAATCAATAGCAGAAACCACGCTCTCCAACATAAAGGCATTTTACGCGGGAGAGGAGCTTGAGAACGAAATAAAGTAGCCCGATGATAATCAACACCGGCGGCAGAACCGACACAGTCCATTATTTCTCGGAATGGCTCCTGCAACGCTTCAAGGAGGGTTTCGTCTACTCACGGAATCCTCTTTTTCCGAACAAAGTGACCCGCTACTCGCTCAGCCCGTCAAAAGTGGACTGCGTTCTTTTCTGCTCAAAAAACTATGCGCCAATCCTGCCGCGGCTCCATGAAATCACGGACAAATACAACACTTTCTTCCATTATACCATCACGGCATACGGAAAGGACATTGAGCCGGGGATTCCCGACATCGACACGAGCATAGACACTCTTTTCAAACTGGAAAAAATCGTGGGAAAGCAGAGAATCGCATGGAGATATGATCCGGTCCTGCTCACGAAAAAATACACCATACAGCAGCACCTGATTACTTTCGCGCACATGGCGGCACGCCTTTCGGGACACGTTGACCGCTGTATTTTCAGCTTCGTTGAGATGTACAACAAGCTCCAGTTCAACATGGACGAGCTTCTGATTCTGACCGAGGAGGACATGGAGGAGCTTGCGAGGGGGCTGGGACAGATTGCCGCGAAATACCACATCCCCATCCAGACATGCGCCACACGCAGGGACTACACTAGGTTCGGAATCGCACCCTCTGGCTGCATCACTCTGGACATGCTCGGAAAAGCTAACGGCGTAAAGTTCAGGGATTTGAAGCACAACGGCATGAGAAGGGACTGTCACTGCATGGTGAGCCACGACATCGGTGCCTACAACACCTGCCCCGCCGGATGCCGGTACTGCTATGCGAACCAAAATCCACAATCCGCCGAGGAAAACTACAAAAAACACGACCCCGCGAAACCGATTCTTCTGGGAGACATCACTCCTGAGGACGAGGTGATTTTCGGAAACCAAAAGTCATTCCTGGAAATCCCCGACGCACAGATGGAGCTTTTTTGAGGCCGGAAAAAATCCTCAAAACGTCATTCCTCTATCCATTCAACCACCCTCCAGCTTGGTCTGGAGTTTGACTGTATTACTCCCATTCCCCCAATCTGCTTGACCAGGAACTCCTTTATCCCGGACATGTACTTTTCATGCGGCGGTCCCCAGATTGAGACAGCCTTATACTTTCCGTCAATGTTCACTTCCAGAAGATATATAACGCCGTCACGTCTGCCGGGCACATAAGCGCTTGACTCCTGATTGTAAAAATCACAGTCGGAGAGCATTTTCTGCAGCTTGTCCAACGCTGATTTCTCGATCGGAAATTCAATCTTCCTCATCGGGCTGTTCTCCGCTATGAGAACCATCTTACGGCTGTGCTTCGTCCACGAGACTTTTATGACATAGCTGTTCGCCATTGACTCTATGCAGGAAAACCTCAGCTCGTTACAACCTTTTTCCATAGACATAACGCTTGAAGGATCGAACGCGTCCAAAAAATCCGAGCAATACTCCTCAAAATCCACTGTTCCGTCCGGGAAGTATTTCTGTCTGCGGGAAGTCTCCGCGCTCGCGACATTTACAAGCACAAGCAATGCGAGGAACTTAACAATAAACTTTTTCATTTTCTTTTTCCTTATGCATTTCAACTCAATAATAATGATACACATTATCAACATGAGTTTCAACAACTAAAACTCCTCCTTCCTCCCTCTTAAGTTCTCAAAATCGGATACCGCACAACGGTTCGCTTAAGTTTTTCGGAATACTGGATGTTTTCGATTTCAAAAACAAGAGTAATATATTTTGTCTTATATTTCTCAAGCATATCAGGCTCTATGTCATTCTCATCTATTTCACAAATATATAAGTTCTGATAGTATTCATTTGAATTATTCTTTACATCTACGGAACGGAAAGAAATGGAATCCTTTTTATATATAAGGGAGTTTTTGTCATCTTTAATGGATATATCTGCAATCAGGGTTTCATCAAATTCATCTTCTTTGGACAACTTCTGTAACACAAGCTCAACAGAATTCACAATCATTACACGAGCGAAATACATCTCTTTCAAATTCTCTGGAAAGTTTTCGCCGCCACTTTTAAATCTCTCATAGCTTTCACTTTCAAAATTGACCATTGAACCCATCCTGCATGAGAACAACGCTATAGAAAGGCACCCCATAACAATAAATAACATTACAATTTTACTGATTTCTTTCATTTCGCTTTCTTCCACCATCCTTGATTTCTTTCATTTCAGAGAATCTATTTTCCATATTTACATTTTTCTTAACTCTTTCATATCCCGCGTAAGCCACACGATGAAAAGCGCTACCATAGGTGTATAAAATATCATTTCAACAATTCCAAATCCAGCTTCCCCTAAAGAAACCAGCATCCAAAAGAACAGATAGATGGTCTCAAGCGCGAATAGAATCAAAAAAATTATATCAATAGTGACTCGTCTCTCGACTTCTTTTTTTTCCGATCCCCTAAAATTCTTTATGCAGAAAAAAAGATGAAGGGCCAGGGCTGGGACAAAAAAGTAATAACTCAAAAATATTCCAAATCCCCAAATAAATCGCTCAACACAGTATATAGTCGTTATGATAAAAAAACGCATTAAGAAAAACAAGGCACTTTCCTTCATTCTTCATTTCCCCTAATTCAATCTAATTTAAACGCAACGTACTCCATAATGCAGTGTTACAGTTTTCCATATTTATCTTATTCACTATATGATCCAGAGCATAATAAGATTTAGAACTGTTGATGGAATTAATTATGCTCTCAGCCGTCCTGTCCACATCAATACTTTTTGAGCCCAGACAGACACTCATGTCATATTTATTGTTTCCGTTGTAATAACTATCCATGCTCTTTATATCCGTATTTGTATTAAGTCCCCACGCACCCTCAGAATATAAGGAAAGTTTTGTTCCGTTAAAACTTAATATATATACCTCATCGGTTTTTCTATTCTCAATCGCATATAATCGATGTGATGCGTATTTTATTTTTTTCCCCGGATAAGCGGTCAGTGCCTTACGTTGAAAAACAGAAATACCATAATCCTGAGGGTTCTGTCTAATTTTTGTCAGGAATTCCACGACTTCATCTTCTTTTTCCAACAAATTCTCAGGTAAAGTTACGTCCTCATTTCCTTTTGTTCGCTTCAATTCTTTTGCGAGTTCTGAATTTTCTCCCTTATACGTTATCTTCACCCTCATACCGATGTGCGAACCATTCATATATTATGATATCTAATATACCTCCAATAATATAGAAAGCCGCATGTTCGAATAAATTAATTTTAAAAATGCCCAACATCAATCCGCCAAATACAATACTATATGCAATCGCAAATAATCCACTAGCTAATTTTGGATGCATATCTCATTTCCTCCCCGAGAAAAAATCCAATTGCCCTACTCAATGCCATATATTATTTTAAGGACTGCAAGCCTAATAATAATGATACACATTATCAACATGAGTTTCAACAACCAAAACTCCTCCTCCCTCCCTCTTAAGTTCTCAAAATCGGATACCGCACAACGGTTCGCTTAAGTTTTTCGGAATACTGGATGTTTTCGATTTCAAAAACAAGAGTAATATATTTTGTCTTATATTTCTCAAGCATATCAGGCTCTATTTTACTGATTTCTTTCATTCCGTTTTCTTCCACAATCCTTGATTAAATAAACAATGAAAAGAACGAATATCGGCGAATACATCATTATTGCCCAACAGCCAAAGCCAGCCTCTCCAGGAGTTTTATGCATCCAATATTCGTAGAAACAAGTTTCTATTCCAAAAAGTATTATAAACAGAACATCTGTGGCGATTCTTATAATAGTCGATATTTTTTCCGACAGCATAGAACTCACTATCATCAAGATGAAATATAACACCAAAAAAGCAGTGAATACTCTGCAATCCAATAAAAAATCAAACTCCGCAAATCTGTTTCCGATGTAATATAATAAAGCCACAACCACAACCCGGACAAGGTTCTGGTATCTTACTTTTTTCATACATATTCCTCCGTTGGGTCAAATAACTTTATACGTTATCTTCACCCTCATACCGATGTGCGAACCACTCGCCACTGCAGCAAAGATACAGAAAAAAAAGAAAAACGGGAAGGTTCCGACTTTCTTAAAAAGAAGTGCAACAAGATTTATAAACCAATAAAGAAATATGGAAGCGCAATTCACCATTAGTAAACCCGATATTTTGACTTTTCCCTTTACCAGAATAAAAAATGCAATGGATATAATCAAGTCCAATATCAATAAAACAGCAAAAAATATCAACAGACGCTTTTTCATACTATCCCTCTCCTGCTCAATCTGTTAAAAAATGCACGTCTATAAACAAAAGCATACCGAACACTAATACAACCGCCATGATGGCCGCAAAGGCTGTTTTTCGTCTCTTTTCCTTTTCCGCATCAATCTCCTCTTGAGTTTTGGATGTATCATCGACAGGTGCATTGACATACATTATCATCATAATCATAAAGCCTGCAAAAGGTATGATCGAAAGCCAGTACCAGTGCGGGGAGAAACCGTTCTTTCTTGCAAGCATGATTCCGGGAACCACAGGAGCCAGACACGCGATGATTAAAAGTATGTATAGCATTTTATTTCGCCTCCTCTGAAATATCTTTCCGAGATGATTTCATTCCCAAATCATTTTCATGTCCTTGATTTTGTCCTTGTCCGAAATTTTGAATTCTTTTTATATCCCAGACAAGGCAAATGACAAAAAAGATAATGAATGGAGAGAGCCATATCATATTTACAGGCCTTGGATATGCTTTCGAGGACTCCATATACAAATAATACATCATGCATAAAATCTGGAGGGTGAACATGCCAAGAAACGCTATATCTGAAATCAACTGGAGCCTCAATACAGAGGTCTCTTCAAACCACGAGGCCATGAATACCGTAAAACCATAAATAATCAATACAAAAATGAAAATATTATGATTCATGAATAAGATAAAAGGAAAGAAATGATCTATTACATAATATAGCGCGACAACAATTATGAGCCGCAGAAAAAATTCGGGATAAAGTCCATTGAATTTAATCCTGCCGATTTCTCCCTTTGACTTGGAAAATCTCAAGTCCCGTATGAGCCAGATTATGAAGCAAATATTCATGGTGGCACACAGCATCATCCCAACACAAGCCAATCCGCTGTCCCCGATATCCTCCAGTCCCCAATACAGCAAAAATCCATTTTGAAAAGCAAACAGTAAAATGAACACGACATCTGAAATTATTTTAACCACAAAAACTGTTTTTCTCTCAAAAAACAACGAAGCCACAATAGCAGTAAGATACAGAACCAGCATGAAGGGAAAAAACAACGGATCCAGAACCATAGCCAGTGTAAGAAAATCTCTACCCAAGAAAAAAAGCTCAGAGACATATACAAGCGTTATAATTACGAATCTGAGTAAAAACCAAAAATCAATTTTTTTCATACAGATTCCTCCCTTTTCCTTATACATTGTCATCTCCGTCGTATCTGTCTGCAAAATACTTATATACAGCACAGCCAAGCACTAAAGCTCCAACATAATATAATATATGACCGATTACTTCTATTTTAAATATCCCCTGAATCAGCAGACAGATAAAAATATATATAATTACAGATAATCCACTAGCTAATTTTGGATGCATACCTCATTTCCTCCCAAAAAACCAATCCAAGTCTTTATAGTAACAGATTGTATATACAGCCAATGTCAGCTGCATCATTCATACTTCCTACAAAATTAGAATCACGACGAAAAGAACTAAGCATCCTCCACCGATTATCAGCAAGTCAACTGCAGAAAACATGTCTTGACTACGTTTCTCGGCATTCTCCTCTGTTTTTATACTTTTTAAGTCCCCAACAGCCTTAATTAAAAAGGAAACTGATATTGCGATAAGAATTAAAAAAATTATATATGACATCCTTATTTCTCCGGCAATATTTTTTTCAACACTCGGTCAGCTTCCTTGTATTATAATTTTTGTCACCACATCATTCAAGGGACTGATCTCCCTCCCCCTTAAGTTTTTCGGAATATTGGATCCTCTCGCTTTCAAAAAAAGAAATAGATCAACGCCAAGAAAAAAAGATTATAGCTATCGTTTTTATGATTTTTAAGGACTTATTCATTTCGATTCCTCCGTTTCAGAGAATCTATTTTTCTAGCTTTCAAATATGCGAACAATTTTGACAGCAGATTGTCGGCATAAATTATAATGGCGGGGACAACACTTGCAAGCGGAATCAGCATGTAAAGGAATGAATCGGCTTTGAAGATTGTCATCTCATACAGAGGCCAGCTGAACGTTTCAAAAGAACAGTAAATCCAGAAGAGCTTTAACACAAACTCAAATCTGAATAGTTTCGTCACCACAAGATTATACAAACACGTAAAAATATAGACGCATAAAACCCACAGCATCAAAACTTCATAATCATGGATTTTTAAAAATGTGCCGACCGACATTTGAGTCCTGAAGTAAACTTCAAAGAAAGTGATTGACATTCCTACGACGGAGACAAAAGATATGAACAAGTTTCTTCCATTAATTGAGCGTCCTGTATTAAGCAAGTCCCCGGATTTTTTTACGATTTTTGAAGTGACGGAAAATCTCAGCAAAATTTTATGAACCACACAGGCGGCCATTGTAAAGAAAACAGAAGTTACAGGCGCAAAGTAAATTGCCAGATTGTACCCGAGATCATTGTAGAAACGGCGTTCCCAAAATTCAAAACCCTTCAGTTGCCTGTCTGCCTCCGCGAACATCTTGTCGCCATTTAAATCCAGCTGATAATATCGTATCTCACGATAGATTTTTGCCAGCTCGGAATTAAAAATGAGCATCAGATAAAAAAGAACGGCCAGTTTCATCAATGTCGGCAAGGATTTTCTGAACGGTTTGATGAGATGAAAGAACCAGAGAACAAAAAACATCCCGCCTAAATCCAGCAGCATCCAGAAAAATCCCTTACTCACCGTCCACCCCCAAACCAAAGAGAGCGAAATCAGCACGGCACGGATCATCGGGGAAAACGGCTTTCATTTTTTCCGTAAGCTCCACAGCCATTTTCATCGTGGGATTCCTGATTTTTCCGCCCGCAGTTTCCTCAATCAATCCCAGACGGGTAGCCTCCTGAACCACATGCACGTCCATGGGAATCAGAAGCGCGGATTTCGGATACCAGGTCCAAAGCCCAAGGTCCACAGGGGAAGGCCCCCGCACCATCCACCTCAGGAAAAGGTTCAGTCTCTTCGCCGCCGTGGTCTCGGAATGCGGGATGATTTTGCACTCCAAGGGAAAATGGGACGCGATGATTTTTGAAAGGTGAGCCTCACCGGAATCTTCCATATACTTTCTCCTGCACCAAGCGCCTATGGAACCGTCGCTCTCAAGCATCTCCCTTATGCCGGAGCAGAGAAGCCGCATGGACAAAAACGAGAAAGTGCGGTAAAAGGATTTTTCCGACTCAGGAAACATGTCCTTGAATTCCTCCGAAAGAATCCATTTTGAAGGAGAAGCTCCGCATCCGGCAAGAACTTTCTCCACATGGCACAAAATCTGGTCACGCCGTCCGAAAGCAAGGGATGCGGAAATCAGTGCGACAATCTCCTGCTCCACCGGCTCCGAAAACCTGTGCATGAACTGTGAGGGATCCTTTTTCAAAAAATCCGCAGTCTCGTATTTTTCCGCAAGAGAGCGCAGATTGTCTGAAAGCGTTTCGTCTATCATAAGGAGAGTATACCACGTAGAGGCGGAATTGGGAAGAAGCCGGGAAAGAAGCGCACAGTCCGGGGAGCCTGCCGCGTAAAATTTTAGAGGTGTTCCAATTCTTGAAAAATGCCGATTTATATGATAGGATAAAGTTGTGAGTTTGGCAGATACCGATAATAAATATAGTACTTTCTCAAAAAATACCGGAAGAACGGACGCAAACAGAGGTCAGACCGGATACAAATGGTTGAATTCTGCCTACAGATCCAGAAGATTCCACGGAGGCACCGATTACACTTTACGTCAGTATGGTGAGTTTATTTCCCCCGACATGGACGAGCTGGAGCACTTCGAGGAGCAGCAGAAAGCAAGCCAGACTTCCAACGAGCCTAAGCCACAGACAGAGCAGGCACCGATCCCGGAAGCGGAGACACAGTTCGAGCCGCCTACCCCGGTTGAGATAGAGCCGCAGTTTGAGCCCCCCACCACAGCGCCGGTCACAACATCAGCTACAGCCGAGCAGGAAAACCAGTTCGAGCCCCCCACCCCGATTGAGGTGGAAAATCAAGACGAAGCTGACTCCGAGACCAAAACTGAAGAAGAGCCCGAAACTCCATCACAAGCTGAATCCAAACCGGAGCCAGAGCCGGAACCCCAGCCCGAGGAAGAAAGCGGGTCCAAGGGAATTTTCTTTGATTCCGTCATGGAAGCCCCGGAAGAGGGAATGCCCCTGGGTGAGTCATTTTTATCGAAGCTCGCGGATTTGGACAAGCAGTTCAGCATCCCCGAGGACAAAGAGGAGACCGTCCCTGATTTCATTCAGGAGAAAATCCCGGAAAAAAAGACCGAGGAAGTCACCGAAAAAAATCCAGAGCCAACACAGCCGCCGGAGCCGAAACCAGAGCCTGTTAGAGAACCGGTCCAGGAGAAAATACCCGAGCCCAAGATTGAGCCGGCAGAGGACAAACCGAAAGTCGAAATCAAGGAAAGCACCGGAACCGAAAAACCCAACGATGGGATACCGGCACCTGAGCCAGAAATCCAAGAACAAAAAACAGTGGAAGAGTCCCTTCCCCCAGACCCGAGATTCATGGCGGCCATGGAAAGCGACAGTCCGAACCTGCGGAGCGAGCTGAAAAACATCGAGCAGGAGAAAAAGGAGCTTCACAAGCGTCTTGCGAGCGAAAAAAAGGATGCCGCGAAAAAAAGGAAGGAAGAGGCAAAGGCACAGAAAGTCCGCCGTCCAATCGGTGCGCAGCTTATCGCGATCATCACACTGATTGTCATAATCGCGATGGGAACCGTCACCGCCATAGTCTCCTATGTCATAACGCAGGACGTAAGAATCAACGCGGAGGAGAACAACCGCACGATCAACAACAGCGCGACATCGGACTGTGAGAGCAGAATCAACAACGGCATCTCGGCCGCACGCATGTTCATAGACCTCTTGAGCACATCGGGAAACTCCGAGGAGGAAGTCTCCGCACTGCAGGATATGTTCTTCGAGCGTCATGCAGAGATTGTCGCAATCTACCTGCCGGACTCCAACCGCATTTTCTTCAACAGGCAGTTCCTCATTTCACGTGAGCTGGACAGGGAGCTCGTTTCCTCATACATGGCGCAGGAGAAAAAACACCTAGCCAAAGCGAAGGACGGAGCCTTTGAGATCCAGAACGCGTCACCCTTCTTCAAGATTCCGGTACTCGCATTTTTCACGCCCATATCGTCCGCGACGGAAAATACTCTGGCAATGCTCCTCTCTTCCGAGGAGATGGCGAAAAGCATTTCATCCGGCACAATCAACCAGTCCTACCTCATAAACAACGACGGCATTATCCTCGTCCACAACGACACGGAAAAAATGATGCGGGCAGACGACATTTCGGGAAGCCAGCTGATGGACATAATCGAAAAATCCGCGATGGACAACTCGCAGACGGTCTACAAGGATTCGGACGAAACCGAATACATAGGCGCGTTCAAAAAGTTCAGCAACGGAAACGGCATCGTCATAACCACGGTAAAGACGGACATCGTGCTTGAGGGAATACGCTCCACCACAAGGCGCAACATCTACATCACCGCCGCCATACTCGCACTCGCCATCCTTGTGATCTGGTTTTTCTCACGCTCGCTCAGCCGCCCGCTCAAGGAACTCACCGCCGTGGTCAACGAAATCAACAAGGGAAATTTCAACACCGAGCTCTTCAATCAGATGGAGACGACCAAGCGCAAGGACGAGATCGGAGTGCTGGGAAAGAGCACGAAAAACGAGCGAGAGATTCTGAATACATTCGCAGTCCTCACGAACAAGGGAGTCACTAAGGCAATCATCACGAAGGCCATTGACTTTGAGCCGCACCTCAAGGACATCACAATTTTCTTCAGCGACATCCGAGGTTTCACCGCAATCTCCGACGGATTCAAAAAACGCTTCGGTGAAAAGAGCGCCGCGCAGATCATCATCTTCCTGAACGACTACATGGCACGCATGGTCTCATGCATCAGGGCGACAGGAGGAGTCGTTGACAAATTCGAGGGAGACGCAATCATGGCCGCATGGGGAGTCCTCAGGAACGACGGCCTTGACTGGGAGACAATGCCAGAGACATCGGTGACAAGGGCACTCAAAAAAGAGGCGCACGACCAGTATGTGAAGGAAGACGCAATCAGCGCTATCACAAGCTCCATCGCAATGCGCTACTCACTGATGAAATACAACAAGGAAGCCGCCGCATTCACCAAGGCACACGAAAGCGACCCCGAGGCACAGTACAAGCCACACATCAGGATCGGTGCGGGACTTAACTGCGGAAGGGCCACGGTCGGATTCATGGGCTCTTACGACAAGATGGAATTCACGTCCATCGGTGATGCCGTCAACCTTGCGAGCCGAACCGAGGCATCCAACAAAGCGTGCGGAACCGACGTTCTTCTTACCCAAGATATGTACGAGCTCATCAAAATGGATTTCATAAGGTGCGAGGAAAACAACTTCACCATCAGGCCGGAAAACCAGCCGAGGGAAATCGTCGTGGAGCAGATTCCTGTGGCGTTCGAAGTAAAGGGAAAAGGACAGCAGCATTTTTACGGTGTGGTGAACATGCCCGGATTTGATATAGTTGAGTTTTTCAGCAAGGCGGATCAGTCATTCGAGCTGGATCCAGATTGTGCCAAGGCGGTCGGACCGGAAGGACCTAAGACGCTTTCCGAAGTTCGTTCTCTCTTGGGAATCCCGGAGCCGGATTTTGCAAAGGTGAATTTGGGTGAAGAAGAAAACAAAGTCAAAGTTGCGGGCAGTTGATTTTCTCGTCATCTTTCTGTGCCTGCTCTTTTTTTCAGGATTTATATTTCTCTTCTACAAGGACCTGACCCACTTCACGAGGCGTAGTGACAAAACACAGGTCGCCACGGTGCAATGGAGGGATCGCGTCGTCCAAAGGAAATTCAATGACCGCGTTGTCTGGGAGCTTCTTGCGCCTGATGCCCCACTTTATGACGAGGACACTGTGCGCACGTCTGAGCTTAGCAAGACAGGAATCCGTTTCGGAAGCGGGGATGAGTGCGTGGAGCTGAGCATCTTCGAAAACACCCTCGTGCAGATTTTTACGACCGAGGAGGGCGAGCTTCAAATCAACCTCTCCGGCGGAGACATCAAAGTGGACTCCACGGCTGGAGCATCACAGTTCGCAATCAAAATGGCAGACGGCTCCACTGTAAAGGTCATGGGAGGAAGCTCCGTCTCTGCGGGAAGCAACCCCGAGCTTGGAAGAAGCACTGTGGATGTCGCAAACGGACAGGCTGAGCTGAGTGCCGCTGATGGCTCGCAAGTCTCACTGGGAACCGGAGAGTCTGTTTCCATGGACGAGGACGGAATCCAGCAGAGACCCCTGACCGTAGTTTCCATACCGAAAGACCTGAACGTGATTACCCACAATGAGACCGCGAACCCGGTGACGCTTGAGTGGAGGACCATTCCGTCCGCCGAGGGCTCCAAAGTCACCATACAGACATCCCGCACAAAGGATTTTTCCGTCATCGAGGAGACCCTTGTTGTCGACGACATAAACCACATCTCACTGGATCCGGGCGACAAAACCCTTTACTGGAGGGTGTACACGGAAAGCGGCAAGGACAGTCCTGCGGAAGGAAAAATCACGGTGAACCGCATAAATCCAGTGGCGGTCTCTTATCCGAGAAACAGCGCGGATCTTGAGTACAGGGCATCCCCGGAGCCGGTACGTTTCAAGTGGGACGGAAATCCCCTCGCCGAAGGATACACGCTGACTGTATCGAAAAATCAGGACCTTAGCGAGCCCCTTGTAAACACGAAAGTCTCAGGCGAAAGCTTCCAGTCCGAGGCACTTCCCGAGGGATTCTATTACTGGAAAGTCACTCCATGGTACTCGGGCAAAATAGACACGGAAGGTGAAAGCCCCCTCGCAAGTTTTTCAGTCGAAAAGGACACGAGCGAAGACACTCCCCTGCTCTCAGTCCCGGCATCAAACGCAAAGTTCGACTACGGAAAGGAAATCCCGATTACGTTCATCTGGCATTCGGAGGAGCGCAACACGGAATCGCTTCTGAGCATAGCGCGCGACAAGGATTTCAAGGACATAGTGCTGGAAGAAAAAATCGACATGCAGCGTCTCTCCACCAGCTTTGACGGAAGCTCCCTCCCGCCCGGAACATATTATTGGAAGGTCAGCCGCGAAGACTCAGGAAAAAAACTTGAGTCCGAAATGCGCAGCTTCCAGATTGTCACTCCGCAGAAAGAAGAGATGAAGCTTCTTTATCCCCCGGATGACTTCGGCGTGGAAAGCGAGAAAATCGCGGATTTGAATTTCATGTGGAAACTGCCGGAGGAATCGGACTCAACGAGCAGCATCATACAGATATCCTCAAGCAAGGATTTCTCATCGGTCGTAAAGGAAGTGCGGACGGACAAGCTTTCTGAAAAAGGACTCGACCTGAAGGAGGGAATCTGGTACTGGAGGGTCGCAACCACGAGCGACGGAAAAACGGAATTCTCTCCCGCAAGAAAAATCCAGATTCTCGGAAAACTCAGCGCGCCTGAGGTGGAAAGCTCCACGAGCGTGCAGGAGATTCTTACGAACGGATCAAGTCCCGCGAAATTCAGCTGGGAAAAAGTTGAGGATGCCGACTACTACATACTGAAAGTTTACGACGCGGACGGAAAGAAAGTCCTTGAGACAAAGACCGACAAAACATCGATCTCCCAGGGCTCATTTACAAACGGCACCTACACATGGCAGGTTCAGGCAGTCAGCGCGGAAAAAGAGAACTATCCCGTGCGCATGAGCGGAATCTCAAAAGGCTCATTCTCTGTCCGTTCCCCGGATCCGATCAATCTCATCTCACCGGCGGCAGGCACTTCAATCGCAGGTCTCACGGCGCTCAGAAATGACACGACCTTCACATGGAAAAAATCAGCGGACGCAGTCTCATATCAGCTTGTCCTGAGCAAACTCAATTCCGACGGAAGCACGAGGGTCGTTGAGCAGAAAAACACCAAGGGAGATTCCGCATCCATCTCAAGGCTCACTTCGGGAACTTACACATGGAAGGTCAAGGCAAGTACGTCGGACGGAGTTCCAATCAGTTCCGAGGAAAGACGCTTTGTCATTGAGCGGCTGCCAGAACTTCCCGCGCCCACTCTCACATCTCCGCAAAGAGGATTCCTGATCGGCCCGGATTTCCTCCGCGAAAACAGGAGCATCACCTTCGCATGGAACAAAGTGTCCGGTGCAACGGTCTACTCATTCAACCTTTACAAAAAGACCGCTGACGGAAAGAATCAGGCTATCCTCACGAGACGCAACCTCAAGCAAAACAAAGTCGAGCTCACGGACTTCTCCATTTTGGACATCGGAACCTTCACATGGACCGTGACGGCATACTCATACGCATCAGACGGATATGAGGAAAGACGAAGCCAAAGCTCAAGCTCCTCATTCAAGATTGACTTCTCTCTGCCCGAAAAAGTCGAGACCATAACACAGGGGGTAATCTATGTTGAATAGAACTTGCTCCCGCATAAAAAAATTCCTCGCGCTCCTCTGCCTGCTCACTCTGCCTCTCGCACCGATTTTCGCCGCCACGCAGACCGAGCAGACCATTGAGTGGAAAAAGGATCCGAACGCACTTGAGTACAAGATTGAGATCCGTCCGATGAACGGAGGAAAGCCGCTGCTTCTGAGGACAAAGGGAAACTCAATCACCGTCACACTGGAGCTGGGCTCATACAAATACCGCGTTACCGCACTGGATTTTCTCGGCAGGGAAAGCAGCGTCTCTGACTGGATTGAGCTTGATCTTTTAAAAAGCAGCATTCCTGTCATTGAGGACATTTCGGAGGAAGCGGAGGTTGTTCCGAAGAACGGAAACCTGGAGCTTGCGGTTCACATCATGGACATAAGCACAGCCAGCGTCGTTGAGCTTGTGAATGAGAAAGGAGAAGTTTTCCGCGGACAGCTCCACATGGCGAAGGACAATGTTTCCCAGGGCGGATCCGAAACCGAGCACGCGGACACAGTTACATTTGACGATCTCCCGGACGGCGAGTACAAAATCCGCATCACGAATCCGAGCGGAAAAACCACCGAGTCCGATTACATCAGCGTCCAAAAATCGGAGGCAAGCGTAAGCGAGGAAAGTGCTCCAGAAGCAGGGGACAAAAACCAAGAGACAAAAGGCGAAGCACAGGAAACTGAGGGCAAGTCCCAAGACACCGAAGAAAATTCTCAGACGACAGAAAACGAGTCTCAGCGCACCGAGGACACTTCTCAGGGAACAGAAGATATAACACAGAATACTGAGGACGAATCTCAGGGCACAGGAGAGAATCCGCAAGAGCCGGAAGATGAGGCACATGAGACTGAGGACGAATCTCAAGACTCAGAAGATGCAACTCACGAACCGGAAGATGAAACTGAAAAAGCCGGAAACCAAAATCCTGAGACTATGGATCAAAATCAGGAAGCGGAGCAAGAGCAGAAAACAACGGACAAGACTCAGGAGCAAGAAATTCCAGAGGAAGGAAAAATTTCTCAGGACGGTGAGACAAAGTCAGATTCCATCGCAAAGAAGGAAAAGAAAAAGTTCAGCGAATATTCTGTTCTGTTCGGCATTCTGCAGTGCTCAAATCAGATTCGGCGGACTCTGGTGGAAGGAGAGCCTGTAAGCGTAACTGAGCAGGAGAGTCCAAAAGATGAGACAATCAATCAGCCGCAAACAGATGAGACAGACGAGACAAGCTCAGTTGAAAATCCCAGTACAGAGACTGAAATAGAAAGAGAAGCAGAAACCGAAACCGAAGCTGAAACAGAGAGAGAGGAAAGTCCTGAGGATGCAACAGAAAGTCAGGACGAACACATTCCGCAAGCAGAAACTGAGGACGGAAACGAAACTGAAACAGAAGCAGGAACCGGTCCCGGAAGCGAAGAGCCGCACACGGATGACTCACGGACTCCAAGCGGAACCACACCCGAAGAAGAACCGGGCATTGAAACTGAGTCCAAAGCAAAAAAGGAAAAGAGGAAGTTTAACATACATTCCGTTCTGTTCGGCATTTTACAGAGCTCGAATCAGTTGCGGAACACAATGGAAAAAATCGCTCCTGCCGGGAGGACGGAAAATCAGCAAGCGGGGACTGAGCCGGACGAAACAAAACCCAACGTTGGGATAGAGCCAACCGACGAGCCTGAGACGAGCGATGAAGAGGAAATTGAGGAAATAAGAGATCTGTCGTGGCTCCCGATTCATCCATATTATCCTGTGATCATGCCGCAGGATGTCGTGTGGAGGGAATTTTTCGTGGGACCCCTTATCAGCATATTCATGCCGGAAGGACTCATGCCGCCACCTGAACATGACGCGCCCGTAGACAGAGTTGGGGAGGAAGTGCTTGCGATGGAGCCAGTGCTCAAAAAGCGTGAGGAAGAAGAGAAAAAGGAAAAGAAACCATACGTGTGCAAGGACGTGATCTTCTCCCTGGGCGCAGGACTCTTCACGGATCCAATTGACGATACCGTCTCTCTGCTTTCTGACTGGGACATCATTCCTGTTGTGAACGCCCGTCTGACATGGCTTCCGTACAAGGGCAAAAAATGGAAGCTCGGATATGAGCTCGCAGGAAAATTCGTTCCCCTTCTCAGCTCAAACGAATTCTATAACTCAAAGACCAATATCTTGCTCGCCCAGTTCAATCTGGTCTACCAGCACACATTCTTCTCGCCGAAGATTTTCTGGAGCCTGAGACTTGGACCGGAGCTTGGATACGTGGAGCAAAGTGTCCAGTACTCACAGGAATATGGAAGCAGGAGTGACATTGCCAACAACTACATGAGTTTCGGAGCTCAGGCAGGACTCTCGCTGTTCTGGATTCCGGCAAAGTACTTTACCATTGAGACCGGAGTTGACGCGTCGGCACTTCTTAACGCAGGTTTCGGCGGTCTGATTATTGACCCTTATATATGTTTCGGACTAAGATTATAGAAAGGAGGTTTGCATGATTTGTTCTGGAAAGCAACGGATTTTCCGCAGGCACATTTTTAATTTCGCGTCTT
Organism: Treponema sp.; assembly: GCA_016288205.1. Lineage (GTDB taxonomy): Bacteria > Spirochaetota > Spirochaetia > Treponematales > Treponemataceae > Treponema_D. Next base: position 47,328 of record JAEEYO010000007.1, read on the forward strand.
CACTTTTTGCACTGATTTTTGCTTTCACATGCCTTTCATGCGAGCCTCAGTGGAACGATGAAAATGTCTCGGAACTGACGGAAGCCCTGTCAAGCATGTATACTTTTTATACTGACTCTACTGGAAACTATTACTGCGGACACCGCTATTACAAGATTGGAGATGAGATTGAGTCTTACGATCTGCCCTGGTCCTTTGAGGACATAAAGCCCGGTTATTACGTAGACGGATGGAGATATCTGGAAAATCCGAGCAACGGCTCCACCGCACTCCCCAACAACATCCAGACTGATTCATTAGGAAACATCACGCACATAACAGTTTCCCCTCAGCCCGCATATCTTGCCGCAGCCGGATGGACAGCGAGAAGCGACACCCCGTACAAAGTACAATATTATCTGGAAACCTTGGACGGAGGCAGGAGTCTTTACAACGAGGAGACTCTATACGGAACAACTGGCGAAATGACCGCAGCATACGCATACTCTTACCCGGGATTCACTGCACAGCCATTTTCTCAGTATCCCATTTCTGGAGACGGAAGCACCGTTGTGGAAATCAATTACACTAGGAACACAATCAGCTACACGTTCCATCTTGCGGGAGGAAGCTCTGCGGTTGTAAGTGAGGGCTCAACTTTACCAGGAAAATACGGACAGAGCACAGGACTTGACACACCGACAAAGAGCGGATTCAGATTCTGCGGATGGGAAAACTCAAGCGGCACGATTTACACCAGCCTTCCGACATTCGGTTCCAGCGATGACACATTCACCGCCACATGGACAGAGAGCGAATTCGAGATTACATTCGACAGCAACGGCGGCGACGGCTACATGTACAACCAGCCGATTACTTATGGTTACGGAGGAGTAATCCTTGACCCGTGCAGTTTTACAAAAGCCCACAATATTTTCATAGGATGGTCGACCACTCCGACTGGATCCGTAGAATACGCGGACGAAGCCTTATTCGACCTGCCTCCATCATCCCCCGGCAACGTCACTCTCTACGCTGTATGGAAGTCACTCACGCACACGATTACGTTTGACCCGAACGGAGGAACCGGAAGCGTGCCGTCTCAGACAGTGGATTACGGAGAGTATACGACTCTTCCAGGCGGAACATCGCTGAGCAGGACACATTATAATTTCTACGGATGGTCCATAGATTCAGCAGGAAGCTCAATATATAATTCTGGATCCCTTTACGCACTTGCAACAGACAGCGACGCAACCCTCTATGCGTATTGGTCGCCCAAGCTTTATAAAATTACTTTCAGTGCGAACGGCGGTTACGGCACAATGGACGAAGAATACATTTCATACGTCAATCCCGGAAATCTTCTCATGAATGCGTATACCAATTCCGGGTATACTTTCGGCGGATGGAACACGAGCGATAACGGAACCGGCACTTCCTATGCAGACGGGGTATTATTTCAGCCAACGTCAGACACAGTTCTCTACGCGCAATGGACTCCGAATTCATATACCATCACATACGATCGAAACGGCGGCACCGGAATCATGTCTACTTCAAGCATTGCATACAGAAGTCAGGATAAACTCAAACCAAACACATTCACACCACCACCGGGTGGCACGATATTCAAGGGATGGTCAACCTCTCCAACTGGCCTCGTGGAATACGCAGACGGAGCCTATTATGCAATGCTGACTACCGGTGACAAGACGCTGTATGCGGTCTGGGGTTATTAGAATATAGGGCAGTTTATATAGGAAGTTTTTGAAGACATGCCACACGGATTGCAGAGTGCAATATTATCCGTGTGACAGTTTTCAGATTCATATTACTGATGCTTTAGGATTCCCTTAGTTTCTTTTCACGCTTGAAAGAGGAATCTCCGTGGAATACTTGAGCGGAATGTTCTTCGCATATTTCGTCTCGGGGAAGGTAAGTCCCGTGTCAAGCTCGAAAGTCGGATTGCTTCCCGCCTTGTTCAAAAGCTGCACAATGAACGCACCTGACTGAATTGTGTTGAGGGATGCTTTCATCGAAACCTTTGGATTGCTTGATGTGATTGTTGAGGTTCCGTCGGCCACAGATACATTCGCGATTTTTCCCGCAACCGTGTTCAGGGCACAATCCTTGATGTTAAGGTTCCAGTCCGCACCGCCCTCGTTCGCGACATTCACATCAAACACCACATCAATGTCCATGTCGATTCCGTCCAGAATATTCGCGGAAAGTTTGTTGCCGGAAAGAAGGGTCGTCGCAAGCTGCAATGCCTTTGTAACTCCAAGCCCGCCATTTGTAAGCTGATTTTTCAAATCGTTCAGAGTGGGCATCTTCACGCTGAAATTTGAGACTGAAAGCTTCGGCTTGAAAACAGGAACCTCAAAATCCGTCACGATGGGAAGAGTCAGAGTGTTCGAGCCGAGGGCATTAAGTGCAGGCACATTGCTCACGTCAAGGGAGATGTTTCCGTCAATGCCGAAAGGAAGCGATTTTTTTGCGGAGGCATTTCCACCTGCCACGGAAGCGGCGAATTTCAAAATGCTCTCATAAGGAACCTTGAACGAAAATTTGTTGCTTGAAGTTGAGGACGCGTTCACCTTGATTCCATCAGTGGAATTCAGCGTGGTGATTTTTGTGTCCTCATAATTCACATCCGCGCTGAGTCCCGCGATGGAAAGAGACACACCGTAAGGATTCTTTACGGAATAATTCGCGTTGAAGCTGATTCCCTCAAGGTCAAGTCCGGCAATCGAAACTGAGTCCATGGAAACAGTCGGTGTCTGAACAAGTCCGTCAAGAGACACACAGGAAAAAGTAATCATTGCAAGCGCGACAGAAAGACCTGCCGCAAGTCCTGCAAAAAGTGATTTCTTCATTTTTTTGCTCCTTGAAAATAGTTGGTTGTTTTATGAATAAATCATACAATTTTCTTGGAATAAAATCTAGGTGTTCATCAGTTCACTTTCCATCCGGCACATCCCCTAGTCCTCCGGGCAGGGCTCCAAAAATCCGCCGAAACACCATCCGGCAGTTCCATCAGGGATCCGCTTTCCATCCCTGTCCTTGCCGCCGGGTAGAATCTCCACCAGAACCCAGTTCGACTCAACGTCCTCGCTTTCATCAGCACGTCCGATCCGGAGTATCTTCACCTTTGTATGCGCGTTCATCGTGGTGATTATGGAGCTGTCCGTATTTTCTCTTGCACGAAGCCTGAGGTTGTCATCACAACGCAGGATTGAACCGACGAAAAGGCCTTCTGGTTTGCTCTGGCTATAATCAGGAACAGAGGCAGCAGATTTTTCAGACTGATTGTTTGATTCCGCTGCTATCTGATTTTCCAACTCCGCAATTTTTCTTTCCAAGTTTCCAACCTTAGCATCCGCAAGATTATCGCTTCTTCTATACGGAACGCCTTCATTCGCGATATAAACCACTCCCAGAGCCACAGCCAGGACAGCCACTCCGATGCCAACTCCTATCCAAAGCTTTTTACTCTTAAACAGATTTTTCTTCATGGCAGATGATTCATCGGCATGAGTTTCTTTAACAAAAGCTGTGTCAGCGGATGTTGCATTTGATTGCTCAGGTTGTGAAGTTGGAACTTGCGGAAGTGCAGGAGAGAATGAAGTCGTTGCATCAGCCCCCAGCGACTTGCCACAATTTGCACACATGGATGAGACATCAGACGAAACCTCTACATAACAATATGGGCAACAATAGCTGCCGGGCACATCTGTTTTTTCCGCAAAGATTCGCGAGGGAATAGACGCAAACTGATAGCCGTCCTTCAGGGTGATTGATTTCAGTTTTTCCTCACGCAGCTTCTCGGTTTGCTCGGCATACTCGATTTCTGAGTTTGACCAATCCTTTTTTTCACCATCAAGCTTTATGCTACCTTTTTCGATTTGTGTCCTGATAGAAAAAATGTCAACATGAAGTTGATAATAAGCAGCTAAATACCCGAAATGTCTGGCGCAATATAGTTTCCCAAGAAATTCTGAGATGGCGATCCCTGCCGCCTCTCCAACTACACCAGCCAAAATCAACAGGAAAATGTTTTCGGTTTTTAGAAAAACAATAAGAACCCCCGCGGCAAATCCCAAAAGCATACCAAGCAAACGATTGGACCAGAGTGTTCTTGCTATTGCAGAGTTCAGTTTTTTTCCAAGCTTTGATAAATATCTGTCGCCATATTTCATGCTTTTGTCATCAAACGGCAATGTGGTTCCTTTACAAAGCGTCTTCCTTACTTCTGACGCACTGTTACTCATGTCAATGAAAGCGAGTGTTCTGCCGAAATGCTTTACGCAATAGCTATCAACAAAAATAAGGGCAGCAATAATGACAAGAACAGCCCCAAGAATCATTGGGCCGAAAACTTTTACTAAAAGCCACAGGTTGAGATGAAATTCAAATATCCCCACTATAAAAAAGAGAATTGCCACACAAAAGCCGAGCACTGCTCCAACAATAGCTCCGTACTTAACAGCATGTTCGACAAGGGCGGAAATTCTATTGTCAATCTCTTCACTCGCCATTTCCATAAATTCTTTGCGGCAGTACTCTGCATCTATCATTTTCATGTAGAGTATTTCAAGCGTAATTCCTATTCCGACAGAAAGCAAAAAACTGATTAATATTGCTATAGGATGTTCGAACATATTTTTTCCTCCTAAAGATTATAAAATTGAGGAAGCCCCAAAAATCAGTCCGACTTTGAAACTTCCTCAGGTGGTCACATCATCATGAAATAGTTGATGAAACTTTGCATTTCATGTTGCTCTACAAAACGATGCTCTTGAGTTTTTTACTCATACAGGATCGGCCATAGTCCTGTTAACACACCGAGCATCTCTGCATAGTTACCAGCATCGTTATACGGACCGTAGCAAGTATATAGTTGAGATTCAAAAGTCAATGGGATCTCATAGTACAATCTTGAAAGATAGCAAGTTCCTGCATCACCGACTTTTGCAAATTTAAATGTCATGTCAACTTTCCAAGCAACGATACCTTCGACAGACACTTCATGGTACAATCTTAATTCGTCTTTCGTGTAATTTATAGTGACATTAGTAGTTTCCTTCGGATTGCAGAACAAATCAGCAATAGTTACCTTTGCAAACACTATCTCAGAATTTGCCATCCACGTTGGAATTTTCTTCATAAACAATTGCTTGTTTTTCGTCCTTATTTCCGCATTGGTCAATCGTCCTTTTCCAGCCGCCGCATTTGCCTTACGTTCTTTTTCAACTTCCTCGTTGGTCAGTTTTCCAAGGCCTGCTTTCTCATTGGTCTTTCGTTCCTCATCAAGTTTTTTCGCAAATTCTGCATTAGTCAAACGCCCTCGACCTACAGCTTCATTTTGACTGCGTTCTTTTTCAACCTCTGCATTAGTCAGTTTTCCAAGGCCTGCTTTCTCATTTGCAATTTGTTCCTGCTCAACCTGTTTATTGGTGATCTGACCGAGACCTGCCGCTTCATTCTGCTGACGTTCTTTTCCAACTTCTGCATTAGTCAGTTTTCCAAGACCTGCTTTCTCATTTGCAATACGCTCACCGGCCAAAACCTCTGCATTGGTAATTCTTCCAAGACCTGCAGCTTCATTCTGACTGCGCTCCTTCTCGACTTCCGCATTGGTTAGTTTTCCAAAACCAGCTTTTTCGTTTGCGGTACGCTCTGCCGTAACTTGTTTATTGGTAATCCTACCACGACCAGCCTTCTCGTTCTGCCCACGCTCTTTCTCGACTTCCGCGTTAGTCAGTTTTCCAAGACCTGCAGCTTCATTTATCTCACGCTCAATTCTAAGGACTTCCGCATTTGTAAGACGTCCGAGTCCTGCAGCCTCATTCTGCTGGCGTTCCTTTTCAACCTCTGCATTAGTCAGTTTTCCGAATCCTGCTTTTTCATTTGCAATACGTTCAGATTCAAAAATTGCTTCTTGTACCTGCAAAACAAGTGAATCTGCTTTTGTGAATACATATACATCCCGATAAACCTTGGCAGAAGATGCTAAAGAAAATACGAAATCAAGAACATCTCCATTCGTATTGACCCCTTGGGATTCCTTAACATAGGACTCTATTACAACTGAAGAATCAGATTTAAAATAGGCCATGAATTTATTCTTATCACCCGAATATCCATCAGAAATCAACTTAAAAAGTTTTTCCAAGTCTTTATCATTTCGAATTTTTGACTTAGCTGGAATTTCTATATAGAAAGAATCTGATTTATGTTTTTTACACAGTGCCTCCAGATCCTTCACCGAATTAAATTCATTTTTTTCCTCCTTAGACAGAGCAGCCACCAATTTATTCACAATACGATTTTGGTTTTTATAATCATTATCATTAAGCTCAACCTTTAAGAACGATACCGTATTTGTTTCCACTGCGCTGATTTTTGTCAAGGAATATTGTTTCCCCTCGTACTTAAACTCAAGCAACATATCACTTTCGATGACAATGCCGGACAATGTTATGCTTGCTTTAACGCCAGTACCGTTTAAATCTCTCATCGGATCAAACTCCGCACCAGGGAAGCACTCAACTAGCTTAACAATATCCGGTTTACTAGCGGCAATAGAAATTTCCATAAACGGTGAGCCGGCTTTTATAAGAACCTCGGCATTGTTCTTTGGATATTTTTTGCACAGCGCCGCAAGATCTTCTACGGAATTAAAGTCCGCCGAAACGAAGTCTTTCTCTTTGCCCTTATTCTTTTTGTCGAACGTCACACTGTCCGCAAAAGCCCCGACACAAGTAATCGCCATTGTAAAAAACGCGATGATGATTGAAACAACTCTTCTTTTCATTTAACTGACCTCCATGATGTCTGTGTTGATTGTATTCATTCAATAACATTGTTACTGAATACAATAATCATATCACTTCACTCTGTCATCTCATGCTAGAGTGAAAAAAAAATTTAAGCCAAACTCAAAAAAATTTATTTTTTAAGCTGGCTTTTCATTTACACGAGAACTTATTTGTAATTACACATATTTTACACCCAATAACACACATTGTCAACTTTCAATTACACAGATTTTATATTTTTTTAATCATGGATGAGAAACACAGATTATTTCGCGAAAGGCTTTTGGATGAGCTGAACTACCAGGGGATTTCAAAGCTGGATTTTGCCAAGCAGGTGGGAATCAGCATAAACACGCTGAACATGTATCTCTACCGTGGCTCCATTCCCGCAGCGGATGTGGCAGTCCGTATGGCGCAGGCACTAAACACAACAGCAGAATATCTTGTGACGGGAAAAGACTCAACTACCCCGCCATCAAAATCAGGGACGAAATCTGACTGGCAGAAAAAAGAAATCTCCCACATTACAAACACACTCACTCCGAATCAGCTGACGAGCTTCCTTGAGATTGCACGCGCTTTCAAAAACGCCGTCACGCTTGAGGAATCCTGAGAAAGAAAATCAGCACTTCTCCAGTTTCGCCGTGAACAAGATGGAACGCTCGGTTTCCATGCCGTCAAACTTAATCGTGTAACAGCTTGCGTTCGTGTTCACCAAGATGATTTTTCCCTTGCCGAAAACCGGATGCAGGATCTCATCCCCCGCCTTGAAGAGTGTCTTCATGTTTTTCAGCCGGGTCTCATCGTAGGAGATTATCTTTTTGGTCTGTGACAAAAGCTCGTCGTCAAGCTTGTTCTCCAGCTCCAGATTTTCCATGCCGGCGTCGAAAATGAATCTGCTCGGATATTTAAATATCCCGTCGTTGGCTTTTCCCTCCGCGTCACTCAAAAAGAGACCCTTCTTCGCCCGCGTGAAAGCGACGTAGGCAATCCTCCTTTCCTCCTCCATGTCCTCGGGGGTCTGCACCTTTCTTCCGGGAAACACTCCCTCGTTCATTCCGCACACGAACACATAGGGAAACTCCATTCCTTTCGCGGCATGAATCGTGAGCATCTTGACGGCATCGCTTGAGTCCTCGCGGTCCAAATCAGTAAAGAGGGCAAGGTGCTGCAAAAAAAGTTCCAGAGTCATGTCGTCATCCAGCCCGGTCTCATTCACCGAGCGTTTCAACTCCGCAAGATTGTCAAGCCTCTCCTGATCCGCCTCAAGACGAAGGAAGGCCTCATAGCCGCTTCTGTCCAAAATTGCCTGGAACACGTCGCCGAGCTTTACCGACTGGAACACATCGCTTTCGACATCCTCGCTTTTGTGAAGAAGCTCACGCACGGACTCAACCGCCTCCACATAAGACGAAGCCTTTGTTCCTTTGAAAATTGCCTCGTCCAGATTTTCTTTCAGAGCCTCGTAAGCCGAAATGCCGTGGGACTCAGCGTACTCGCGGATAAACTTTTGCTTTGTCATTCCGATTTTCCGCGAGGGAACATTGATTGTCCTGAAAAAGGAATTGTCGTCCGAAGCCGTGAGCATCCTCAAATATGCGATGGAATCCTTGATTTCCTTTCTTCCATAAAATTCAGTTCCTGCAAGAATCCTGTAGGGCAGATCCGATTTCACAAAAGTCTCTTCCAGGACACGACTCTGGTAATGCGCCCTGTACAAAATGGCAATGTCATGCAGGGAGATTTTTTTCCCGTCCTCACCTTCCCCGGTAAGCTCACGGATTTTACCGCAGATCCACGCCGCCTCCTCGGCATCCCCAGACGCATGGAAATAAAGGGGCTTTTTTCCCGGAGGATTTTGCGCCATCAAATCCTTAGGATAACGCTCCGAGTTATGTGAGATCAGCGTGTTGCTCGCCCGGAGAATCTCAGGAGTGCTTCGGTAATTTTTTCTGAGGAGCAGGGTTTTCGCCGTGGGATATTTTTTGTCGAAGTCCAGAATCATGCGGACATGACTTCCACGCCACGAGTAGATTGTCTGGTCGGGGTCTCCCACGATGAAAAGATTTTTATGTCTTGCAGAAAGAATCTGTGCAATGCGGTACTGCTTTCCGCTCACGTCCTGAAACTCATCCACCATCACGTACTGCATCCTTTCCTGCCACTTCTCGCGCACGTCGGAAAAATTCTCCAGAAGATAAAGGGCAAAATTAATCAGGTCGTTGAAATCTAGTCCGAAGCATTTTTTCTGCTCATACAAAAAGCGCAGGAATATTTCCTGATTTGTGTCCAGCGGCTTTTCAGGATTCGTCCACTTCGCCTTGAGCTCCTCGTTGTTCAGCTTGTAGATGTAGTCAACGTAGGTGTCGGCCTGAAGTTTTTTCCCCTCAAGCACCGAGTCGATTTTCTGCTGCACGGTCGTTTCCTTGAGAGTCAGGTTCATGTCGGCAAAAATCCTGAGCATGATGTCACGCCAGTCCTGCTTGTCAAGAATCACAAAATCTTTCGGGAAGTTCAGTCGGTTCGCGTCCTCGTGCAGAACCAAGGTACAAAAAGCGTGGAAGGTGCAGATGTAGCCCAGGTCCATGTCACCGAGCTCACGTCGCACGCGGAGTTTCATTTCATTCGCGGCACGATTCGTAAAAGTCACGCAAAGGATATTCTCAGGACTCACGCCGGCATCCCGAACAAGATAGCAGTAACGGCTGATCAGGGCTCTGGTCTTTCCGCTTCCGGCACCAGCAAGGACACGGACATATCCCTCGGTAGTCTTTACGGCATCGGTCTGCTCGTCATTTAATTTCAAAAGAAAATCGTCCATTTATCTTATCAAAAAGAGAAGGCTCTGAAATCTTTTTCAATCAGAGTGATTTCCGGTATTCCACCAGCGTATGGCACAACCTGATACTGCTGAAAGAAAACTGTGAGCTGATTTCCGTCATAACAGAAAGTCGAATAATTTTCCAATGTTGGAGCAGCGCCTTTATCAATCCATTCATCCTCAGCATTTGGATCGCCAAGATACTCCGTCTTGAGGGAACTGATGCAGTAGGCGGAAAGTTTTTCCAGATCAACCCAGGGGATGTCCGTTATCGTCTTAAAGCTCTTGGATGCAATGTCATAATTGAAGGAAGTATATGTGGTTGAACCGTGGGCAGCTCCACATAAATAAATATATTCAGAGATGATGAAAGAAACGGTGCAATCGTTAACGATGATTTTTGGGCAATCTACGTTATACTCGTTGTGTATGCCCTGGACAAAACTCAGGTCCCCCTCTTCCAACCACCATCTATTGTTTTCCGTAATCAAATTTTTTTTCTCGTCCCAACTTGATGTGATGAAGGAATCCAAAGCTTTGTTGAGTTCGGGGTAATCATAGAACTCAGGATACTCAATTGTTGTCGGGGTGTAATCCTTTTCCTCTTTTATAATCTTCATCTGATATTTGTCTGATTTTTTTGTGCTTTGACATGACGTGAAAGCCATGACCAGGACAAATCCAATTAATGCGAAAATAATTTTTTTCATAATTCTGTCTCCTCCGGCAAAGTCTCCATTTCCGACTCATTCAAAAAAGCTCCACTGGAAATGCGGTATAAAAATATTTTTTGAGTTTTTTCAAGCTCGCTTTCTCCGCACATTTTTTTCAGCACGGTGATTGTCACACGGATGATTTCATCGCTTACCGTCGGCTCCGAAAAAAGCTTGTATTCTGAAAGCCCGCCGATATTTTTTAAAGTTTCATTTTTTTCCTGCACGTCTTTTTTAAAAGAATCGTAGTCGTATGCGACAAAGGCTTCCACCGTGCGGTTCAGGTCGGAAAAATCACGGAAGACGGGAAATACAATCTCCGCGGAAATTCCGTTGCGGTTCTCGCTCAAATTTTTTAGCACAAAATCCGTGCTCTTTTTTTTGGTGGCGCATGAGAAGAAAAATCCCAGGGACAAAATCAGGCAGACGCGGCACAGATTAAAAAATAATTTTTTTCTCACAGCTCTGCCTCACCGATAATCTCGTCTATCTCGCTGTCAGTGGTCTGATTGTCATCCTCAAGAAGACGGTAGAAAATGGCCTGCATGGTGTCCGCTCTTTTTTTCGGATCGCTGATGGACTGCTTCACGGCTTTTCTGATTTCACTCATGTGCTCGTTGATTTCACTGATGTTCTCCGGGAGAGAGCTCTCCAAAAGCGACTTAACAAACTGAGCGACCAGGGGACTTTTTCCGCTGCTTGAGATTCCGCAGACAACGTCTCCCCTTTTTACGATCGCTGGGAAAATGAAATCACACCGGGACGTGCTGCTGCAATCCTCCACCAGAACATGACGCTCCTGAAAGTACGCATAGATCTCCGTGTTGATTTTCGGATCATTCGTCACGCAGACAACAAGGGTCGGCGCACAATCAAGAAGCGAGATGTTTTCCATGCTGACTTCTTTTTCCACCACGCGCACCTGATCGGGATAAGCCTGTGACATCAAAAGCAGGTTCTGCTCCACGGACTCAGTCAGGATCGTCACGTTGGCCTCAAACGCAAGGAAGCGTGAGAGCTCCTGAAACGCAGCCTCGCTTTCGCCGATGATGAGTACCTGTTTATTTCTCAAATTCAAAAACAACGGAAAATACGCCATATTTCACTCCACAAGAACCTGCGGTCTAAAATCACTCAACGCTTCCTGAAAATATCTATCAAGCGTGATGCCGAAACAAAAACAATCAGCGGAGAAAGAACCAAAAGTCCGTTTCCTCCTCCGACAAGCCTCGAAATCTTCTCGCCCCTGATTATGCCGGAAACAAGCATAACCAAGCCCACGATTCCCAAAATCAACATCAGGACGTAACTTGCAGTCATCGCAACCATTATCGCCGGGAGCCTGCGTCCAAATTTCTCTTCCCGCTCCTTCGCTTCCCTCTCAAGCTGCTCGCGCCCCTCCTCGCTCTCACTCAGCTTCCTGATTCTTTCCTCCGCCTCAAGACGCTTTCTCTCCGTCATCTTTTTTAGGACCCGGGTAATCAGAAACGCAACCACCAGAACGGCGAGCATTAAAACTATATAAATCCAAACTTTCAGCAAATCAAACTCCTGCCACACATCCGCATTTAATTTCTTCTGTTGCGTCTTGAAAGGAGCACCAATCTAATCAACGATGCAACAGCCGTCAATGCCGAAGCAACATAGGTCATGGCAGCGGCCCAGAGAACTTTTTTCACGCCCTCCAATTCAGAGGAGTCCAGAGTTCCAGTTTCCCTCAATATGACAAGGGCACGTCTTGAAGCGTCGAACTCCACAGGAAGCGTCACAAGATAAAAAAGAACCGCCGCCGCATAAAGGATGATTCCAATCTTCACAACAAGCCCGCTGATTCCGTACAGAGCCTGATTCTGAGTCGCAGCCCCGAAAATCAATCCGAGGATGGCAAGCGTGGGACCGAATCTGGAGCCGATGTTTGCCACAGGATAAAGTGAGTGACGCAAACCGAGCGGACCGTAGCCCGTCTTGTGCTGGATGGCATGTCCCGTCTCATGTGCCGCAACCCCCACCGCCGCTATGGACGTGCTTGAGTAAGTGGAGCTGCTCAGGTTCAGAGTCTTGTCGCCCGAATTGTAGTTGTCGGTAAGATTTCCGGCAATGTGATTTATGCGCACGTCGCTGATTCCGTTCGCCCGCATGAGAATCTGTGCCGCCTGTGCACCAGACACCCCCTTTTTGCTCGGCACCCGGCTGTATTCCTCAAACCGGCTTTTTACCGCGGCGGAAGCGATGAGACTCAAAATCAGCGTGGGCACGACGAGAACCAGATAATACCAGTCCAGGCCGATTGCGTTCAAAAAATTCATTAACTTACCCTCAAGGCGATGAAAAACAAAACGAGTTTTTAGACGTTGCCAAATACCATATAATAAAGTATAATTCCAAACCGTGGGTTTTGCAAGTGTTTTTTGATTCAGGGCACAATGGTGGGGGGCATCAGACGGATTTAAAAAAAATAAACGGACCGTCCAAGGAGGATAAAATAACGGTCCGTTTTTGAGAATTGTTTGAACCCAATTCTTGCTACTGAGTATAATATACATTAGAATAGAAAAGATGTCAACAGATTTTGAAAGAAATTTTGTGCAAATAACTGAAAATCGTTGAATATTTCGCAAACAAGAGGAGTTTTTATGAAAATCGGTATCATTGGTGCAATGGCTGTGGAAGTTGAGCAGCTGAAAAAGAGCCTGAAGGACGCGAAAGAGAGTGTCTCAGGAGGTCTCACTTTCACCGAGGGACTTCTGGGAGGAACAGAGGCCGTGATAGTTCAGTCGGGAGTGGGAAAGGTCAACGCGGCACTTTGCGCACAGAGGCTTATCCTGCAATATTCGGTCGGATGCATAATCAACACGGGAATCGCAGGTGCCATGGCTTCTGGTTTGCAGCCGCTTGATTTTGTGGTTTCCACGGACGCTCTCTATCACGACATGGACGCGACCGCATTCGGATACAAGGCGACGGAGATTCCGCAGATGGGATGCTCCGACTTCAAGGCCGACCCGAAGCTAATTTCCGCCACAAAGAACGCATTCCCCAGGATCCCGGAGTTCAAGGACCACAAGCTGATTGAGGGAAGAATCGCAAGCGGGGACCAGTTCATAAGCGACAAGGCCACCAAGGAGAAAATAAAAAAGACCTGCAATCCGTCTTGTGTCGAGATGGAGGGAGCCGCAATAGCCCACGCCGCATATCTGAATCAGACGCCCTTCGTAATCATAAGGTGCATGAGCGACCTTGCCGACGACTCATACGAAAGCACTTACAGCTTCAACGAGGAGACCGCCGCAAAGATGAGCGCGTCCCTTGTGCTTGAGATGTGCTCGGAATTTTCCGAATAGAATTCCACCCTACCGTCACAGCGTAAAATTTTAAACCTGCCGGATAAAAATTTAAACTTTTATATGAAATCCCCTCTCCGAAATCTCATTTTGGCGCGGGGATTTTTCCGAATTCCTAAAAAATTCAAAACAAATTCCAAAATATTTGTATTCAAAAAATCCTTCCCAAAGCGTAATATAGCATTGTAACAAAAACATCTAAAGGAGGCAAATTAGATGAAAAAAAGCTTAGTCATTGCCGCAGCCATCATGTGCGTGGCATCACTCTTTGTATCTTGCAACAAAAAAGGATCAGGAAAATCAGACGGTTCCATTAAAATAGGAATCATCAACAACCCGCCGTCAGAGTCTGGATATCGTGCAGCCAACGTAAAGGATTTCGAGACTGTATTCACGGCAGACAAGGGATATGACGTAAAGACATTCTACAGCCTGAAGAACGACGAGCAGCTCAACGCAGCGGCACAGTTCATCACCGAGGGAGTTGACTATCTTCTTCTCTCAGCAGCAGCCACAGACGGTTGGGACGCAACTTTGAAAAAGGCACAGAAGGCAGGAGTAAAGGTATTCCTTTTCGACCGCATGATCAACGTAAGCGACGACCTGTATGAGGCAGCCGTTGTTTCTGACATGGCAAAAGAAGGTGAGACCGCCGTTAACTGGCTCAAGTCTCAGAAGCTGGACGCTTACAACGTCATCCACATTCAGGGAACCATGGGTTCAGACGCACAGCTCGGACGCACAGGCGCTTTGGACGCGGAGTTCGCATCTGGAGCAATGAAGAAGGTCGTTCAGCAGACAGCAACATGGGACGAGGCTGAGGCAAAGAAGATTGTTGAGTCCGTAATCAACTCCGGAGAGGATTTCAACGTAGTTTATGCCGAGAACGACGGTATGGCAAAGGGTGCCGTAGCAGCTTTGGACGAGGCAGGAATCACACACGGTGTTGACGGAAAGGTCGTAGTGATGGGATTCGACTGCAACAAGTGGGCATTGCGCGAGCTCAAGGCCGGAAACTGGAACTATGACGGACAGTGCTCACCGTTCCAGGCAGCCGTAATCGAGAAGATGATCAAGAGCGGAAACGTTCCCTCAAAGAAAATCATCTCCGACGAGAAGGGATTCGACGCAAAGACAATCACAGATTCTGACATTAGTACATACGGCTTGGGTGACTAATAACCGTCGCTTCATGTAGCATAACGGCGTAAAGTGTGTGACAGCATATTTTACGCCGTTTTTTTTAGGAATAATACAGATGGAAAAAGATGTCGTTTTAACAATGCGCGGAATATACAAGGAGTTCCCCGGTGTGAAGGCCCTGCAGAACGTAGACTTCACTTTGCGGCAGGGGGAGGTCCACGCGCTTATGGGTGAAAATGGAGCGGGAAAGTCAACGCTTGTAAAAGTCCTCACCGGAGTGCATGAAAAGGATGCCGGAGAGATAAGAATCGCGGGTCGGGAAGGGCCCGTCTCTATACGTTCTCCGCAGGATGCGCAGAATCTCGGAATCAGCACCGTCTATCAGGAGATTACGCTTTGTCCGAATCTGACCGTGGCGGAGAACATGTACATCGGCCGCGGAAATTATAAATTTGTAAACCGTCGCGCGCAGGAAAAGAAGGCGTCGATTCTCCTTGAGAAACTGAACATCCCGGCAAAGGCAGGACAGCAGCTCGGAAACTGTTCGCTTGCCATTCAGCAGATGGTCGCGATCGCACGTGCCGTTGACATGGACTGCAAGGTTCTCATCCTTGACGAACCGACATCATCCCTGGACGAGCACGAGGTGGAGCTGCTTTTTACACTCATGCGTGACCTAAAGAGCCGCGGGGTCGGAATCATCTTCATCACGCACTTCCTTGAGCAGGTCTATGAGGTATGCGACAAGATTACCGTACTCAGAAACGGAGAGCTGGTGGGAGAATATACAGTGAGCGAGCTTCCGAGGGTAAAGCTGATTTCCGCGATGCTCGGAAAGGACATGGAGGACATGACCAACCTCAAGAACCAGAAGCGTCCCTACTCTGCAAATGCGGATGTCGTCTACGAGGCCGAGAATCTTTCAAGCAGCGAGGGAGTGCGCCCCTTCAATTTCCGAATCAACAAGGGTGAAGTGAACGGATTTACCGGCTTGCTCGGCTCAGGTCGAAGTGAGAGCGTGCGTGCCATTTTTGCGGCTGACCGTGTTACAGGCGGCAAGGTGAAAGTGAACGGCAAGGGCGTAAGAATCACAAGACCCAAGGAAGCGATGAAAAACGGAATCGGCTATCTGCCTGAGGACCGCAAGGGAGACGGAATCATCCAGGATTTGTCCGTGCGCGAGAATCTGATTCTTGCACTCCAGGTCCTGAACGGATTCACCAAGCCCCTCTCACGCGCTGAGTCAGAAAAACTCGCCGACGAGTACATCGCCCTGCTTGAGATAAAGACAGCCTCAAAGGAAACACCGATCAAATCGCTTTCGGGAGGAAACCAGCAGAAGGTCATCCTTGCTAGGTGGCTCCTCACCCACCCGCAGTATCTCATTTTGGACGAGCCCACCAGAGGTATTGACGTTGGAACCAAACTTGAGATCCAAAAGCAGGTGCTCAAGCTCGCGTCTGAGGGTGTGAGCGTCACGTTCATCTCATCCGAAATACAGGAGATGCTTTCCGTGTGCCAGCGTCTGATTGTCATGCGCGACCGGAAGATTGTCGGAGAGCTCATGGGAGATGACCTTGAGCAGGATAAAATCATGCAGACTATTGCGGGAGGCAAAGCAGAAAATGGCAAATAAAATCGGCAAGCAGATAAAAAAATTATTTCAGTCGCAGCTCGCAATTCCAATCATTGCGCTTCTGATTCTCGTCATCTTCAATTTGATTCGCGACCCGAGCTTCTTTTCGATCGCAATCAAAAAGAACAACATCGGGAACACGGTTCTCTCCGGAAACCTCATAAGCATCCTGAACGGAGCATCTGAGCTTGTGATTCTTTCCATCGGAATGACGCTGGTTACCTCGGCGACTAAAGGACAGGACATCTCTATCGGTGCGGCGGCTGCCATAGCGGGCTCGGTGTTCGTAAAAATCCTGCGTGCGGGAACAATCAACGTGGGCACAATCATGCTGGGTCTTGTAGTCGCATGTATCGTCGCGATTATTTTCTGTCTCTTCAACGGAGTGCTCATCGCGAAGTTCAACATACAGCCGATGATCGCATCCTTGATTCTGTACACGGCGGGACGACCCATCGCCTACTGGATTAACGGAGGAGCGACACCGAACGTTGAAAGTCCCCTGCTCACTTACCTCGGAGGATTCATTCCCCACATCGCGGTACCGACACCGATTATCATCGTCGTGATTTTCATCATCCTGATAAACCTGCTTCTTAAACGGACGACTCTCAGTCTTTACATTCAGTCTGTCGGAATCAACGAGCGCGCGGCCAAGCTCAACGGAATCAATCCTGTGGCGATGAAACTGATTGTCTTTGTGATTCTCGGAATCTGTGTCACCATCGCGGGTTCGGTCAACGTATGCCGCATCGGACTCATCAACCATGAGACCATCCTGCTGGACATTGAGATGGATGCCATTCTTGCGGTCGCCATCGGAGGAAACTCTTTGGGCGGAGGAAAGTTCAAGCTCTCAGGCTCCATACTCGGCGCATACATCATCCAGGCTCTGACAATCACGCTCTATGCTATGAAGGTTTCTTCCACCGCGGTCAAGGCATACAAGGCCATCGTCATCATCGTCATCGTCATCGCGGGCTCTCCGGTCTTCAAGAAGTGGTTCAAGCAGCTCAAGGACAAGATCGGGGCAAAGAAAGAAGTCGCGCAAGTTTCAAAAGTGGAGGCAAAGTAAATGGCAAACATCATCACAAATCTGTTTTCAAAAAAGAAAGACAGACAGCCGCTCTCGAACACAAGTCTGCTTCTCACAATCACAATCTGCACATTCATCGGAATGTATCTGCTCGCAATGATTATCTGGGGCGGAGGATTTTTGAATCCACAGCAGTTCCTCGACTTGTTCAACAACAACGCCTATCTGATTGTCGCGGCCTGTGGACTTACAATCGTCATGATTACCGGCGGCATAGACATTTCGGTCGGAGGCTCCATCGCCCTGATTACAATGGCATCCGTAGTTTTCATGGAGGATCACGGTGGCGGCATCCTCAGCTCCATCCTGATTTCCCTCGGCATCGGTCTTGCGGTTGGCTTGATCCAGGGATTCTTCGTCGCATATTTGAAGATTCAGCCTTTCATCGTCACCCTCGCAGGAATGTTCTTCACCCGCGGAATGACAACCATCGTGAGCAAGATTCCCCGCACTGCAAGCAACGAGGCGTTCATCAAGCTCAAGGAGTTCTACATTGACATTCCCTTCCTCGGAACACACGCACGCAACGGAACCTGGATCCCCTCATCCATAGAGCTGGGTGTGGTGATTGCGCTTCTTGTCGTGCTGATTCTCTGGGCCATGTTAAAGTGGACACGCTTCGGACGGAATCTTTATGCCGTGGGTGGAAACAGTGAGAGTGCCCTCATGCTCGGAATCAACGTGCGCAGGACCCAGTTCTTCGCTTACATTCTCTGCGGACTTCTTGCCGGAATCGCGGGATTCGTCTATCTTCTCCACACTGGGGCGGGCAACTCGTCCAATGCGACTGGAGCGGAAATGCAGGCGATCGCATCATCAATCATCGGAGGAACATTGCTTTCAGGAGGAGTCGGAAGCATAATAGGAACACTGTTCGGCGTGATGTCGCTCAAGACAATCAACAACATCGTGGTCGCATCAGGATTGCGTGAGCCGTACTGGCAGAGCATCACTACAGGACTCATGCTTTGTTTCTTCATCCTTCTCCAGAGCGTGATTCTCTCACAGAGAAAAAAGAAACTCGGTTCGGTCGCAGGATAAAATCTGTCCGATCAGACGTTAGTCTCCTTATATTCGCGGGGTGAAAGCCCCGTGTTTTTTTTGAAGATGTAGCTGAAATAATGCGGGTCAGAAAATCCGCAGTCATAGGCAATGTCGTAGCCCTTCATGTCGGTTTCACGCAAAAGACGCTTCGCATTCTCAATTCTGACGTTCGTAAGATACTCGATGAAAGTCATCTTGCATTCCTGAGAGAAAATCGTGCTGAAATGATTGGGACTCAGGGCAACGGCCTCCGCCACAGTTGTGAGGGTCGTGTTCTGATCCGCGTAATTTTCCTCGATGAATCTTTTTGCCTTCAAAATGATGCCGCCGTATTTTCCGGTCATCTTTGAGTCACGGTAGTCAAGCGCGAAGGAAAGAAGCTGCTCCATGTTGCGAGAGAAATTCTCCTCGTTCTGCACCGCCTCATCCACAAATTTTCTCTGGAGGATTTCCGGTTTAAGCTCCTTGATGTTGCCGCCGAGTTTTTCCACGAGCTTGGAGACCGCAAAAATCAAATCCACAAGCAGATAGGAGGCGAACACATTGAACTGTCCCGGATTTTTTTTGATGAGCTCCAGGGACTCCTCCTTGATTGCGGCGATGTCATTCCGGCTCGCATATTTCAATCTGTCCACCAGCGGGTCATTTTCCTTTAAATCAAGAAGGGCAGAATCGAAGGCCGCGCCGTTTTCCTCAGAGGACTCATCCGACTCCAAATCCTCCGAGCTTATGATCCGGTTTTGCGCTCCGTCATTTTCTATTTCCAAAATGTGTTTTGCATCGGCGTAGGAAAGACTCAGCTGCGAAAGATGCTCCACAGTTTTTCCGATTGCCGAGAGAACCGCGCAGTCATCATTTTTTGTCGCAATATGTGCGATCGCCTCAGCCGCATGGAAAACGCTTTCGTCAAGTTCATCACGTGAGCTTCCCTTGAAAATGCACACAAGAAGATTTGAGTGATGAAAAAAACATTCCGCCTGCTGCCATGCCGCGGAGTACGAGTTGAGCAACGAGCATGCTTCCTGCTGATTCTGGGAATTTCCTGTCCGGCTTTGAATCCTGCTTATGAGCACTTTGTAAAAGCGTGAAATAAGATTCAGACCAAGGTCCTGACTTTTTTGCATCACGTCCGACATCGGCTCAGATCCATGCACGAGGTTGTTGAGGAATTCTTTTTTCTTGAGCATCTCAGAAGACTTCAGCTCTTCCTTCAGGCGTGAGATGTCCGAAAGCTGCTTTCTCTCCTTGTCAATCTGGAGGGCTGTTTTGCTCAGACTTGAAATCAACTCATCGGGCGTAAAAGGCTTTAGAAGATAATCCTCAATTCCAATTGAAATTGCTTTTTTCGCATAATCAAATTCATCGTGGCCGGAAAGAATGATTATTTTAATCCAGGGCTGAATGCGTTTCACGGCGGCGGAAAGCTCAAGTCCGTCCATAAAAGGCATCTTGATGTCAGTAATCAGAATGTCGGGTTTGAGCTCCTGAATCATCGAAAGCGCAATCTCTCCGTCAGAAGCCTCACCGACAAAAGTAAAGCCCTGTGACTCCCAATCAATCTTGGACCTTATGCCCTCAAGCACAATAGGCTCGTCATCTACCGCAAACACGCTGTACATTAGCTATCCCCCATTGAGACCGGAATCACAAACGAAATGCAGCTTCCTTTTCCCGGCTCCGATTCAATTATGAGTCCCTCTGTCTGAGCTCCATAATAAAGTTTCAATTTTTTATTCACGTTGTAGAGTCCGTACACCGAAGTCAATTTCTCCGAATCATCCGAGCTCGTGGCAAGTTCCTCACGCACTTCGGCAAGACGCTCCTTCGTAAATCCCGCGCCGTTGTCCCGCACGACAAAGCTGACTTTTGTATGCGCCTCATCCGCATAATGGACGCTCACCTCAAGCACTCCCCTTCCACGCTTGTTTTTGATTCCGTGATAAATCGCATTTTCCACGAGGGGCTGCAGCATGAGCTTTATCATCTTCACGTCTTTGAGCGAGTCGTCAGCGTCTATCGTGTAATTTAAAATATCCGCGTACCTGATTTTTTGAATCGTGAGATAATTCCGGATGTGGTCAAGTTCCTGCTGTATCGTAATCCATTCGTGACCACGGCTCAGTGAGATGCGAAGAAAATCCGAGAATGCCTTTGTGATTTTTACGACCTCATCTTTTTTCTCTTCCTCGGCAAGCCATACAATCGTGTCAAAAGTGTTGTATAAAAAGTGCGGCGTGATTTGTGCCTGCAATGCCTTCATCTCTGCCTTCTGGAATTTTTTCTGCTCCTCCATGTTCTTTTTAATCAGCACGTCAATCTGCCCGGTCATCGTGTTCAGGTTTTTCGCAAGTCCGTCAAGCTCCTCAACATTCGGAATGTCAATCCGCGCCTCAAGGTCTCCGTTCGCAATTTTTGTCGAAAGCTTCTCCATGTCTGAAATCGGTTTTTCAATCGCGTCCGACACGGTGATAAAACTGTTTATGGAAATAAGAACGGCAAGAATCGTGATGATGAGCTGGAGAGCCGTAAGAATGATTGAAGTGTTTTTGATCGAGGCATTTGTTTTTGCAGCCGACTCACTTTCGCTCACGATAAAATCCTGCATGATGTCCGAAAACAATGAGGTGATCGTGCGGATGTCATCAAGTGCAAGCTCATTCTCCGTCACGGAACTTCCCTGCGTAATCTGGCTCGTCAGATCATAGACATTTCTAAGGAGCGTGGTATTCGCACGGTTCGCGACCTCAAGTTTTGCCTGGCTTGTCGGAACATGGGCATCGGAAAGCATCGTGCTGAGATCGGCCGTTATCGCATTCAGCATTTCATACTGCCGTCCTTCCGCGACATCTTTTTTACCGCAGATGATGTTCCAGAGCTCGGCGGGAATTTCCTTTTCCACGATTGTGTTTATCCGGTTTGCGGTGCTTACGTTCGAAATGATTTTGTTGTACTGCCGGATGTGAGTCTGAGAGACGACGATGGAATAAATCGTGGGGACAATGGCGATAAGGAGCAAAAAAATGTACGTGCGCAAAAGGGTTTTTCTGAGGCTCTTGCTTTCTGCGGATTTCAGTTTAAGTCCAAGCTTCACTCAATACCCCCTGGGAGTATAAAGGGAAAAATCATCGTCCTGAGTAAAAACTTTTCCGGTATTATACGTGAACCGGGGAATCTCATTTCCACCCGCAACCTGCTTCACGAGCTCCATGAGCATTGGGCCGAGGTTCGGATTGCACTCCACTACGCAATCAATTTTTCCCTCAACAAGAGCGTCGATGGATTTTTGCTCCGCGTCCACACTGATGATCGTAATCTCGGAAGGATTAATCTCATAATTCTCAAGAGAATCCAAAAGACCGAGCGTCATGGAATCATTGTGCGAATAGACCACATCAATTTTTCTTCCATTATAATAGAGCCCGTCGTTTTTAAATGTGTCCGAATCAATGCACGCCTGAATAAGTTTCTCCCCGATCTCCTTGCCGCGTGACCTCAGAAAATCTCCGTCAACTGAATGGATTATCTGGAACTTCGGAAAGCCCGTTATCTTCTCACGGAACCCGCTGGCTCTCTCACGGACCACGGATGAATTTTTTGTTCCCGACATCTCAAAAATCAAGACCGGCTTTGTCTCCTCCTGATATTTGTCGAGCAAAAACTGTGCCGCGCTCCGTCCCTCCTCAAGTCCGTCCTCGCCGAGGAACCCAGCGTAAAGAGACTCGTCCGCCCTGATCTGCCTGTCCACCACGATTACAGGAATTCCCGCTTCCTTCGCTTCCCGGAGAACATTGTCCCAGCCGTACTCCACGATGGGAACGAAAGCAATCACGTCAACTTGATAGACGATGAACGAGCGGATTGCCTTTAGCTGATTTTCCTGCTTCTGCTGTGCGTCGTCAAAAAGAATCTGTATGCCGTTCTGCTCCGCCGCCTCGAAGATGGACTGGGTGTTGCGTGTCCTCCATGCGCTTTCCGAACCAATCTGCGAAAAACCTAAAATCAGCTGCTCATGATTTTCCGACTCCTTTCCCCGGCTTCCGCTTTCATTCGGTCTCTGAATATGAATCAGAAAAAAGAGAAAAAAAATTACGGCGGCAAAAAAAATTGCCAGTGAAAAAATCTGTATTTTTTTATTGCTCGGTTTCACGTCATCCTCACTTTCTGTAAAGGTCCCTTGGTTTCATTCCGCTTACTTCACAGGACTTATGGACTCACCAAGCTCAATCAGCTCACAGTTGGGAATGGCTGTCGTCCAAAAATCCTTTCTGGGAATTCCCCGCACCTGGGCAACGATGCTGTTGTTCATGGCTCCGTGCCCCACAATCAAAATGTCCTTCCCGGCATCAAGATCTTTTTTTACTACGCTTCTCAAAAAATCACCGGTTCGCGCATAAAGCTCGTCCAGACTTTCCGCTCCCTTTTCCGCCACATAGTTTTCCGTGTCTTTGAAAAATTTATAGATTGCCCATTCCGGGTGAAGAAAACAATCCTTCGATCCCTCGAATTCCCCGAAGCACATCTCACGCAGTCTCTCGTCGGTGATTATCGGAACATCCCTGCCCTCAAGCAAAATTCTTGCGGTCTCCAGCGCGCGCACAAGAGGCGATGAATAGCACACGTCAAAATGAATCCCGGCATATTTTTTCGCAGCCTCACGAGCCATCTTTCTTCCCTCTTCGTTCAGCGGAATGTCGGTTCTTCCCTGCAATCTGTACTCGTTGTTCCAGTCAGTTTTTCCGTGGCGTATTATATAAAGCATTTTGCGTCCTCTGTTTTCTGTGATGTCTCAATAATACCATGAACGCGGAATCTGTGTCTAGAATCATCAAAAGCCATTGACATTCATCCACGAATCGCGGTAGAATAAATTTATAATTCAATTCAGGAGACGCATTGCCGATGAGACTGTAAACTTGATTTCCAAACAACAAAGAAATATCCCTTGATCCTTTGGGATTTTATTCTGGAAGTCAGTTGCAGTTTTAAATCTTTATTCATCCCGGTCAAAATGTCGGGATACGCTGTCGGTGAATGGCACTCTGCAACCGGCTTCTTTTTACGGAGGCCAAAATGTCCATACAAATCACAAAACTCAATTTTTCCTATCCCTCGTCAAGCACAAATTTGTTCGAGGATTTTTCGCTCCAGATTTCCGATGGCTGGACCTGCATTGCCGGAAGCAACGGATGCGGAAAAAGTACTCTGCTCAAATTAATCGCGGGGATTCTTTCGCCCGACGGAGGAAAAATTGCGTCCGGGAAAAACACAATCTACTGCGAACAGGAAACTTCCCAGATGCCGGAAAATCTTTACGTCGCTTTCTGGTCCGATGAAAATGATGTGAGGCAATTTTTCTCAAG
Source organism: Treponema sp. (assembly GCA_016288205.1). GTDB lineage: Bacteria > Spirochaetota > Spirochaetia > Treponematales > Treponemataceae > Treponema_D. The sequence continues at coordinate 71,285 of JAEEYO010000007.1, forward strand.
ACTTCAAATCAGCGAGGAAATGCTTGAGCGCTACGACACGCTTTCAGGAGGAGAAAAAAAACGCATCCAGATTGCCTGTGCACTTGCGGAAAAACCGGATGTGCTTTTGCTTGACGAGCCGACGAATCATCTTGACTCAAAAACCGTCGCACTGATTTCTTCAACGCTTTCGGATTTTTCAGGCGTGGGAATTATGGTAAGCCATGACAGGAATTTTTCCGACTCACTCTGCACGCGCACGATTTATCTCTTCAACGAGGCACATTCTTTTGCCGGCGGAAGGGACTGCATTTTGTATGACTCGTATCCATGCGGACTTACGAAAGCACTGGAGCTCAGAAATCAGAATGCGGAAAAATCTCGCGGGGACTGGGACAGACTCAACTCAAAAGCCGAGGGAGAAAAACAAAGGAGCGCGAAACTTGAGGCAGAGAACCAAAAATCAAAGGCACGGCTCTCAAAGAAAAATTTTGATCCGCACGACCATGACACCCAGCTGAAAATTGATGTGGCGAGAATCAGCGGAAAGGACAGGACCACCGGGGACGCGAAGGCAAGACTTGAGACGCAGATCCGGCAGACAGAAAACGCGAGGGACTCAATCAAAAAATCCCTGAGACGTAAGGAAGGATTCTCACTTTCCGAAACTGATTTCACAAAGCCCATTAATATAGAAGAAAATCTGCTGGAGGTCGGAACATACTCGCTCAAGATTCCGCACATTGAAATCAGACGCGGGATGAAACTTTCGCTTACGGGACAAAACGGTTCCGGGAAGACGGTTTTTATCCGCCATGTGACGGAGCTTTTGGAAAAGAGCGGACGTGGAGACGAGATGCTTTATTTGCCGCAGGAGATTTCTGAGGAGGAGACGCAATCTGTACTCGCGGATTTTTACGGACTGGAGGAAGCGGAGCGCGGGGAAGTACTTTCCACTTTGTTCAGACTTGGAAGCGAGCCCGAGAGACTGAACCAGCTGAGGGACGCGGATTTTTCCGGTGCAGAGAATTCACCGGGCACAAAACTAAGCCCCGGAGAATTACGCAAGCTGATGATTTCCTTAGCCGTACAGAAACCGCTCTCACTTTTGATTCTGGACGAGCCGACGAACCACATGGACATTACAAGCGTGCTTGCGTTGGAAAATGCGTTGGCTTCACTTGACTGCGCGATGATTGTCGTAAGCCATGACAAAGCCTTCCTTGAAAAAACCACCAATGGCAGCCTAGTAGCGACCAGAGATGGAAATCAAGGAAGGATTGAAATGTTATAAGGCAATCCCTAAAATCTTACCACCAGGTAAAGAAGAGTCCTGCGAGCGGCGAGAGTACAATCATCAGCACGGAGAAGGTGAACGACTCTATGGAGATGAGTGTGGCCCGCTGCTCCGACGGGAACATTCCCTGAAGGATTGTGTTGGTCCGAATCTGCAACGCGTCATCGGCAAAGGATGACAAGAATCCGCCGAGAGACATCACAAGATAAAGCCCCGTGTGCTCCATCGCAATCCCAGAGAGAATCACGAGGAACGAGAGAGCAAAAATCACGCGGTACCGTACATTCTTCAAGTGAAGGATTACACGCGCGCCAAGGATTCCTCCTCCCTGCATTGCAAGAAGAGAAATTCCCAATGCCCATTTCGGAATTCCCGCCATGGGAAGCTTTGCCTGGAGAAAGAACAAAAGCAGAATGTCCAGCGCACCGACAAAGGAATTCGTGAACATTAGGAGCATCGCCTTTTTCGCTTCCTTCAAAAACAAAAAGCTTTTCTTGAAGCACAAAAAAATTTCCTTCCAGACATTTTTCTTCTCCGCGGATTGTGCCAGCCTTATTTCCGTAAGACCTGCAAGAAGTCCAAGCTGAACGAGCGCAAAAAGCACGCTTGCGGAATAGGAAATCCTGTAGCCCAAAACGAGCGAAAGCCCCGCCGTTAAAGTTGAGAGACCTTCGCACACCCGGTAGATTATCACCTGGTTGGACGAGTATTTTTCAAAGTAGCCCTGCTGCCCCACGGACTTAAGGGAGTCGTAGGCAAGAGCGTCGCCGGAACCCGATGAAAAATTATAGTTGAGCGCCTGAAAAGCGATGGACACGCACACCAGAGCAAAATTGTTCGAGAAGACCATCACGATGTTTCCTATAATCCGCATGAAGCATGAGAGGATGAGAGTCTTTTTGCGGCCGAAAACATCCGCGATGACCCCGGAAGGAATCTCAAACAAAATGCTCACGATATGAAAGACCGTCTCCGCAAATCCAATCTGTGCGAGGGAAAATCCACGGGCTGCAAGAATCGCAACCCAGGCTCCCGAAAGAGAAAGCTGTGCAAAGATTGCCGACGAATACAATCGGCTTATTTGTTTCTTTATACTAAACATGATAATTACCCCTTTTGCAGTAAAATGAGAATAAATTGATTTTCTAAAAGGGGATGGATATTCAGACGGTAACTTTTAAGTGAAAGAATCTAAAGATGTTTGTTGATTCTAAAAAGAGAAGCACCAGTCTACTGAATTGGACCCACTACCCCTATCGTGCGATAGAGAGAGATCCTTTTGCTAACAGTAAGACGGTTGTTTTCCACATAATACTTGAATTATATACCGGATGAAATAAATTGTCAAGAGAATAAAACACACCCCGAAACCGTAGTCCCGGGGCATGAAGGTTCTGTCTGAATATGGAGGCTTTAATGCAGATCAGGAACCTGTACCGTCATACTTTCTTGCACCGAGCATCCAGAACTTGTAGCTCAGGTAGAAGAAGAACATTCCTATCAGCGGAGAGAGCCAGGTCAGAAGCGGGACATTCTCCGGGCGCAGAAGTGCAAGCGAAGGATAGTAGGCAATGAACGCAATCGGAATCACGAAGGTGAAGATTATGCGGAAAAATCCGTTGAAGATGCTCGCAGGATATTTCGCGTAATCCTTGAAACGGAACATGACCACCATGAAGTAACCTGAGTTGATAATCCAGAAACAGGTTGCCGCTGCGAAGTTCATTATCGCGATCATAAAAAGAGATGCCGCGAAAAGGAAAACCAAAAGTTCCACAATCACCAGGGGAGTGACCGGTATGGCAAGCTTTCCCCAGGCATACACCAAAGTTCCGATTCCGAACGCAAGCTGTCCCAGTCCCTTCACATCAAAAACTTCCGATATATAATAGAAGAAAATGTTGATGGGCCTGAAGCAGTATTTAATAAAATCCCCGGACCTTACCATAAAGCGCAGGTTCCAGTTGTTGTCAAAGAAACACTGTACCGGAGTCAGCGCGATGAGTGAGAATCCGTAGAGGAAAAGCATCTCGTACACGGTCCATCCGTTGATTGACGAGAAGTTCCTGAACAGAATCGCAAAGCTCAAGAACCCGGTCAGATTTGAAATCACCATTCCGATTGTGGAGATAATGAAATCCGCGCGGTAGGACATCTTGCTCTTCAAGTCCTGCACCAAAATCTTTCCATAAATCCTGAGATAAAATCCCAGGCCTCTTTTCTTGCTTACCATGTTTGTACAAGCGTTCATTTTTCAGCCTCCGTTGATAGTAATCTTCCTCAGTGAAATCTTCCAGAAAAGCTTTCCGGCAATCCAGAGGATAATGCACCATACGAACTGCAATCCAAGCTGCCATCCGAGTCCGGTTGAAAGCGTGTAGCCCTCTTTCTGCAAAAGTATGTTCAGCGGCGTGTCGTAAATGCAGCGGAAGGGCATAAACGAAATTACTTTCTTCAACGCGTCCGGGAAAAATGCCAGCGGAATTGTTGCACCCGAAAGCAAGAGCACCACACATTCCTTCACCATGTTGATTCCCCATGTCGATTCAGTGTACAGGCAGATTGTGGCCACCAGCATGTCCACGCTGAAGTTGATGACCAGAGCCATGCCCGCGGCAAGAAGGAAGAACAGAAGGTTCACCCCGAGCACAATGGCACCGTGTGTCAAAGCGGCGACGATCGCAAAGGTCGGAACAAAGGTCAAGAAGAATGCGATCACGTTGTGGCCGAAGTAGGACCAGAAACTGTAGCTCCTGAAGCTGATTGGCTTTAGAAGTTTCAGCACGATTGTTCCCGCCTGTATGTCACGGCTCATGTCCCAGACTATGTACATCTCAAGGAAATTGAAGAGTGCGGTCGCGAGCACCAGGTAAATCAGAGTGTCATTGAATGTCATTCCGTTCACGCAGTCCGTTCCCGAAGACGCATAAATCGATTTCCACAGATAGTAAATCAAAACCAGATAGATGAGGTTTCCGATAATTGTAACGAAAGTTCCAAGACGGAAATGCAGCTCGTCCATCATGCCGACTCTTGTCAGCGAAAGATATTTTCTTCCTACCATAATTACTCCTCTTGCAACTCAGGCTACCGCGCCCTCGTAAATCTTCTTGATGACTTCCTCGGTGGAAACATCCTCAAGCTTGATGTCCTTGACCGGCTCAGACTTCTGGTACTCGCTGATGATAGACATGACGTTGGTCTTTGACTCATCCACAAGTATTTCCTTCCATCCTGAATTCGCAAGGCGCAGGTGCAGGGTCCTGTATGAACCGAAGTACTGCTTCAAGTGCGCGATGTCGTTGTCGTAAATCATCTTTCCATGATCGATTATAACAATCCTTTGGCAGAGAGCGTCCACGTCTCCCATGTCGTGTGTGGTAAGAATCACGGTTGTGTTCTTCTCCTGATTCAGTCCCTTTATGAGATTGCGGATTTTCGCTTTCATGGAAACATCCAGTCCGATTGTCGGCTCGTCAAGGAACACGATTTTCGGATTGTGCAGGAACGCGGCGAGTATGTCGCTCAAGGTTCTCTGTCCAAGTGACATCTGCCTGACAGACTTATGCAGAAGCGGCTCAATGTCCACGAGGTTCTGATAAAGCTCAAGCATCTGATTGTAATCAGCGTCGGGAATCATGTAGATGTCCTTCAGAAGCTTGAATGACTCAATCAGCGGAAGTGACCACCAGAGCTGGCTTCTCTGCCCGAAGACAACCCCGATGTTCTCCGCATTCTTCACGCGGTTCTTATACGGTGTGTTTCCGTTGACAAGAATCTCTCCGCTGCTCGGCTCAAGAACACCGGTCATCATTTTTATGGTCGTGGATTTTCCGGCTCCGTTCGGTCCGAGGTATCCGACAATCTCACCGCTTTTGATTTTGATTGAAATGTCATCTACTGCACGGACAATCTTGTAATCGCGTGAAAACAAATCACGGATGCTGCCTTTAAGTCCCTCATGTCTGTTCAGCACCTTGAACTCCTTTGTCACAGCGCTCATCTCAATTGCAAACTTTTCTTCACTCATAGAATCCTCCGTTATCTTTTTGCTTGATTTTTCAATCTGTATGCAGTATACTCGCAATAGGAATGTAAGAAAATCATTAAGTTTACATATTTTAATAACTATTTTACTTTGCTAATGTAAGATAGTTATAGAAAAAGAAACCGCTTTTACAGGAGATAAAAATGATAGAGAAAAACAGAGGCCTTATAGTAAAGCGCAAGGACGGCTCCGAGGTCGTGAACTATGACGATGAAAATTTTCCGTCATACATTTACAACGGTTATATTTATATTGGATGCACTTGGGAAAGAATTCCACACTATCACGAGGACGTTGAATTACTCAGCGTGTACAGCGGAGAAATGGAATACATGGTGGACGGAATCAACATACATTTGAAAAAGGGCGACACAATTTTCGTCAACTCAGGACGCATACATTATTCCATCGCGACAGATCCAAGGGTCTCGCAGTATATAATCGCGGTCATGCATCCGAAAATCATCTGCTCATCCGAAGCCGTGGAAAAAACAGCCGTGAATCCGATAATCACCGACAAGACGGTTCCCTTCGTTCATTTCAAGGCGGCGGATTTTGACGCACCCCTGATCCGGCAGTTTATGGTTGAGATGGAGCGCGACGCAAAGAAAAATCCGTTTCAAATCACGAAGTATTTTTTTGAAATCTGGGACATCATCATGCACCGCTTCACCGACGCATACCGTGTCCACATACGAAGCATGGAAGAAATCGATGACCACAACGCAAAACTCAAGTCAATGATGTTTTTCATCGACGAACATTACAAGGAGCGAATCACCCTCAAGAAGATTGCGGACGCGGGTGGAGTGAGCCAGACTTTGTGCAATCAGATTTTCAACAAGTTCACCGAAAAATCTCCCATAGAATATCTCATGCAGTTCCGGTGCAGGAAAGTCGCGGATCTCTTGCAGACGGGAACCATGCCCATGACGGAGATTGCGGATGTCACGGGCTTCTCTGGAGCAAGCTATATGGCGGAGACGTTCAAAAAATATTTCAACATGACGCCGAGCGAGTTCAAGAAAAAGTTCCGACGCGCTTAGTGCTTGAGCTTGCGGTTAAGCTTTATGGCAAGCCATGTGCCGATGCTCTGTAAAATCTGCACGAGAAGAATCAGAAGGATTACGGCCGCGATCATCACAAGGGTCTTGTAGCGGTAGTAGCCGTAGTTTATCGCAATCTTTCCGAGTCCTCCACCGCCGATTATTCCGCTCATCGCCGTGTAGCCGAGGATTGTCGTGGTCGCTATGGTCAGGTTCGAGACAAGGGAGGGAACGCTCTCCGGAATCAGGACCTTGGTGACAATCTGCATGGGAGACGCACCCAGACTCTGTGCCATCTCAATCGTGTTGGGATTCACCTCGCGGATGCTGCTTTCCACCAGACGTGCGATAAAAGGAAACGCCGCGATTACAAGAGGGACTACGGTCGGGAAAGTACCGACGACGGTTCCGCAGATAAGTCTTGTGAGAGGGAAGACGAGAATCATCAGAATCAAAAACGGGATGGAGCGCAGGATGTTGATCACGAGGTTCAGAATCTTCATCAGGAACTTCGGCAGGGGTCGGATTCCTTTTTCCTCACCGGTCACAAGAATCACTCCGAGGGGCATACCGATTACGGTCGCGAAAAATGTTGCGAGCAGCGTCACGTAGACGGTCTCCCATGTTGAAATCAAAAACTGGGACTTGATTATTTCCCAGGCCTCAAGTGCTTTTTCCGCATCAAAAATAGAGCTTCCCATTACAGTTCCTCCACGCCAATCTCAGGTATTCTCTTGAAAAATTCAATGGCGATGTCTCTGTCCGCCACGCTCTCAAAACTCAGGAAAAGGGAGCCGTAAGCCTGATCGCCGACCGACCTTGTTGCCGCATGCGCGATGTTCGCCTTGATTCCTTTTTCCAGGGCAAGCTGTGCGACCAAGGGAGTGTTAGCAGCCTCGGCACCGTTGAACACCACGCGGATTGAATTTCTCTGCTTTTCGGTAAGCACGCCCTCAGTCTGATCTCCGTCCGGGTACACGAGGTTTTTCGCCGCCTGTGATTTCGGTCTGCTGAAAATCTCCGACACTTTTCCCATCTCTACGACGGAGCCTTCCTCAAGAATCGCAACCCTGTCACAGATTTTTTCAACCACGCTCATCTGGTGAGTTATGACAAGCACGGTAATTCCTGTGTTCTTGTTGATTTCCTTAATCAGATCAAGGATTGAGGCCGTGGTCTTCGGATCCAGTGCGCTTGTAGCCTCATCACACAAAAGGAAATGCGGCTCGGTGGCAAGGGCTCTCGCAATGGCTACTCTCTGCTGCTGGCCTCCGCTGAGCTGGGAAGGATAGACGTTCGCCTTGTCCTCAAGACCGACCATCTTAAGAAGCTCAAGGGCTTTTGTCTTTGCCTCGGCCTTGGGTGTTCCCGCAAGCTCAAGTGGGAAACAGACATTTCTCAGGCAGGTTCTCTGTGCGAGCAAATTGAAGCTCTGGAAAATCATCGTCACCTCACGGCGGAATTTCCTCAGCTCCTTTTCGCTCAGGACAGACAAATCGCGTCCGTCCACAAAAACACGTCCCTGGGTGGGGCGCTCCAGCATGTTGATTGAGCGTACCAGAGTGCTTTTTCCCGCTCCCGACATTCCGATGATGCCGAAGATTTCCCCTTTGTTGATTTCAAGATTGATATCTTTCAGTGAATGAACCGGACCGTCGGCGGTCTGAAATGTCTTTGAAAGATTTTCTATTCTAATGGCTTCCAAGTGATGAATCTCCTTTTGCTCCATATTAGCACAAAAGCCCCTCACATCGCAAGGACATGAGAGGCTTCTATCCTCTATACAATTTTTACAATGTCTTATTTTACTTTTTTCAAATCCTTGAGTGTCTTTGTCTTTCCGGCATAGAGACCGAAAGGCTCAACGTGCACACCGGCTACAGAAACCAGGTGGGTTCCGTTCTCCTTGTTGAAGTCATTAAGATAGGGGATGTGCTGGAAGTAGTTTGCGTCAACCTCACCGCTCTCGACCACGTTGTTGGGCTGAACGTAATCGTTGAACTCGATGATCTTCAATGTGATTCCCTTTGCGGCAAGAATCTCCTTTGCAATCTGGAGAATCTCGGCGTGGGGAGTTGGGCTTGCTGCCACAGAGATTGTCTTTCCCTTGAGAGCGGCATAATCAACTGAAGGATCGTATCCGTCATTCGGTGTCTTCACGACAGAGATGACTCCGCCCTTGTATGTCTTGGCAATATAATCCTTGACCTTTGCGCTCTGAACTGCTGCGGCAAGAGCCTTGATCTCGGGCTTGTTCTCATTACCAGCTTTTACGGCGATGATGTTCACGTAAGCGGAGGATGAGCCCTCAATGGCAAGAGCGTCAGTTGAAGGATTCAGTCCCGAGCCGATGGCATAGTTTGCGTTGATCAGGGCAAAGTTCACGTCACGGCGAACGTTCGGAATCTGGGCGGCCTCAACCTCCTTGAACTGGAAGTTGTTGGGATTGTCCTTTACATCAAGAGGAGTGGCTGTGATTCCTGCTCCCGGCTTAAGAGTGATGTATCCGGCTTCCTGAAGGAGCAAAAGAGCGCGTGCCTCGTTGGTCGTGTCATTGGGGATGGCGACCGTAATCGGCTTTGCTTTCTTTTCCTTCGGCTTAGCAGACAAGGGACTCAGTACAGAAACTGCAAGAAGCAGTCCGGCGAAAATCTTAAAACTCTTTTTCATATTCATACCTCCAAATGGTTTGATTTGCTATTTGATGTTTGTAATCTATCATTTTTTTTAAATCGTGCCTAATACTAGTTTTTTATCATCGGCTATAGGAAAAACCTATAACCTTGACGTCTGGGGAAACCCGTGTTATAATAATAGAAAAAGATTTGAGAATAGAGGCATAAAATGGAAATTCGTGTCGTTGAAAGCGATGAAGAGAAAAAAGCCGTGTCAAGAAAAATCCTCGAGGCCCTTACGGATTGGTTTGCCGTGGAGGAAAACCGCGAGGCGTACATAATGAAAAGCCCCGGAAAGAAATTCATCGCGGCCTATGAGGGAGATTCCGCAGTTGGATTTTTATATCTGTCACAGACCGGACGCGAGACAGTGGAGATTGCCGTCATGGGAGTCCTGCAGGAATTCCACCGCCATGGAGTCGGAAAAAAGCTCGTGGAAAAGGCGAAGGAAGTCGCGAAGGACGCCGGCTACTCTTTCATGCAGGTAAAGACCGTAAAGCTCGGAATGTACGAGGATTACGACAGGACGAACTATTTTTACCAGTCGCTGGGCTTCAAGGAGTTTGAGATGATGCCCCTGCTCTGGGACGAGGCGAACCCCTGTCAGATTTACGTCATGGCATTGTGAGAATCCAGAGTTCCGGAGCTTTGAGGAGAGGAAGATGATATGCGACTTCTTCAAGAAAAATCTTGTAATTGAATCTCCCAGGCTGATTCTGAGGCCCATCAGCAAAAAAGATGTCGGCGATTTGTTTCAGATATACTCCGACACCGAGATGATGCAGAACCGTGCCCTTCTTCCCTTCAAGTCCATTGAGGAAGCCCAGAACCTCGCAGATTTTTTCATTCGCGGGATGAAGGAAAAGACCATGCTCCGGTGGGGAATGGAACTCAAGGAAAACGGACAGCTCATAGGAACATGCGGATTCACGTCTTTTTCCGAGCAGGACAGAAAGGCTGATCTTGGATTCGAGATGATCGGGACTCCAAAAGGACGCGGCCTTATGAGGGAGACCATTCTCGTGCTTTTAAATTTCGCCTTCACCAATACGGACATAAACCGCGTGGAAGCCTTAATTGAAACCCAGGACATGAAAGCCCCGGAGCTGCTGAAAAAAGTCGGATTTAAAAAAGAAGGCGATCTGCGCGAATACAAAATGCGGCGGGGAAAACTCACCGACATGACCCTGTGGTCCATGCTCCGAAGCGACTTCCCCCTCTGAAAAAAATGATATTGACTTAGCGTAAATTTAATATTAGTATTTTAGTATGAAAATCGAAAATCTGAAATCCGTAAAGGCCGACTCTTCGGCTGTAAAAATATTGGGACGCACGCTGAGCGACAACTCGGTGCTTTGGCTTATCCTTTCTGCAAGCGGCGTTGAATTCGAAGTGTCCGCGAAATGCCTTTACTTCAATCTTGTCGGCGACGCTACGGCACATCCCCCGGCAGATGGAAAGACCAGCGAAATGAACTGGGCACGCTATGAGATTTTTGTCGACGGAAAATCGGTGCATCTTGGAAGCATGGACGAGGCGGAAAAATCAGTATGCGTGTTCGAGGGAAGCGAGACCCGAAAAGCCAGGGTACGTCTCTTGAAACTCACGGAGGGCACACAATCCTTCATGGGAATCAAGGACATAATGATTGACGGCGACGGAACCATTTCTCCCACGGCGAGAAAAAATCTCCTGATTGAATTCATCGGCGACAGCATCACCTGCGGATACGGGGTGGAGGGGAAATCAGCCGAGGAACTTTTCACGACCCAGACCGAAAACGCGCTCAAGGCCTATGCGTACATGACGGCGGAAAATCTGGGAGCGGACTGCAATCTCACGAGCTTCAGCGGATTCGGAATAGTCTCAGGGTGGACCGACAGCGGAGACCTGAACCCCATCCAGCTTGTTCCCGACCACTACAAAAAATTTGCCTTCTCATGGAACACAAAGATGTTCGAAAACCGCGAGTGGGATTTCTCGACCTACCGCCCCAACCTGATTGTGATAAACCTCGGAACCAACGACGACAGCTACACTCAGGACAAAGAGGAAAGACAGGCCCAGTACGCTAGCGAGTACGTGAAATTCTTGAAGGAAGTGCGTAAGGAAAATCCAGCCTCGTATATCATTCTTTCAATGGGAATCATGCTCGGGGGAAACCGTCTCTTTCCGTGGATTGAAAAGGCAGCGGCAGAGTACACGAAACAGACCGGGGACACAAGGCTCTCCACATTGCATTTCGTTCCTCAGACTGAAGAAGAGGGATTCGGAAGCGATTATCATCCGTCGGAGGCAACCCAAATCAGGTGCGCGGGCGTGCTTACGGATTTCATAAAGTCTCTTATTGCCAAGGGAAAAATCAGCACGGGCATTTCGGAGGATGAGAAAAAGAGACTTGTGGATGTGGCATACAGGATGCAGGACTTCTCCTACTCACCCTATTCAAATTTCCGCGTGGGTGCCGCACTTTTGACGAGGGAAGGAAAAATCTACACGGGATGCAATATTGAGAACGCGGCTTACGGTCCGAGCAACTGTGCCGAGAGAACCGCATTTTTCAAGGCAGTGAGTGAGGGCGAGCGAAATTTCAGGGCGATTGCGATTGTCGGAAGCCCCAAGGGAAAAAGCGATGACTTCTGCGCTCCGTGCGGTGTGTGCCGTCAGGTGATGGCGGAATTCTGCTCTCCGGATTTTGAAATCATCCTGTCGAAAAACGGAGGAGAAGAAATCAAGAGCCATACCCTTGCCGAGCTCCTCCCCCTGAGTTTCAGTCTCTGAATCCGGGACTAGAACTTGTAGATTGCGTAGACGTTCGTGTAGCCGTATACAGCCATCGTCATAAGGGACGTGATTGAGGCTGCCGTGGAGGAGAAGTCAAGTACGGTTCCCTTTCCGTCAGCCTGGGTGTTGAAGGACAGCTTGCAGTTTCCGTATGCGCTGGTGAGTGCGATCTTGATTGACTCGCAGTATCCGTAGTAGGTCAGTACGGGTCCCACATTGCTGGCTGTCGGCGTTCCCTTGTATGAGAAGGAAGAGACACCGTTGTAGTTCGGATTTGCAACCTGCAGCGCAAGCTCGGCGGCCTTTGCGTTCAAGTCATCGGGAGCATTCACATACATTTTTACCGTGACGCTTGGTGATGAAACTGTTGTCGTTCCGTTTGCCCTTGTCGCGGAGATGCATCCTGAGAGACAGAGAACCAGAGAAGCGACGAAAACCAAAGGAAATATTATAGAAGATCTTTTCATAGTTTAACTCCTTAAAATACATTATAACCCTTTATTCAATTTGAAACAATAGGGATATCTCAATATTCTTAGGACATCTCGACAAGCTGAAGTTTATCGAGGTTTTCTTAAATCTCCAAAATGTGCTTTACAAGTTATCAGTTTTGAAGTATCATAATAGATATGGCTATTGTTACCAGTCAGCAACTGACGCATTATTATGATTATTATCGCACGACAGAAATCATATTCACCAAGGACATCATAAAAGTCCTGTCGATGGATCCAAGGCAGATTTATGTGAAATGCACGGGTTCCCAGTGGCCCTGCATTTTAAACTCCACATCATTTCAGGCGGCCAGAATCATCGTGGGCACAAAGGGTGACGCTTTCAAGCAGCTGGCACAAAGGGACGCACCTGCCGTAAACATCCGCTATTATTTCCGAAAGCAGGACGGACAGGAGCTTGCTTTTTTCGTCGCCGGAAAGGTCGTAGCAATAAGCTCATACATGAACAGCCGGGATCTGGCCATAATCACCATTCAGTACACTCAGCGTCCGCCGGATGCATTCATCGAGATGCTCGGACATTTGATTGACGCAAACGAGAACGCCATACGCCGCAAGGAAGAGAGAATCCTCGTAAACCAGGAAACATGCCGCCGCCTCAGGATGAAGCAGGAGGAGTCCGTAATTCTTGTCGAGGGAGTTCCGCGCCGCTGCATCATCCGAGACCTTTCTTTCGGAGGAGCGAAGGTAATGGTTCTTGGTCTGGCTCAGTTCCTCGTGGGAAAAACCGTCCAGCTGAATCTTGAGTTCACCGACCCGTCCGAAGTCCTGAACATGGAAGGAACAATCATAAAGGCCATTCCTGTCGAGGGGCGCAAGGACATTTTCGCCGTGAGCATAAAATTCGGGGAAACCGCCGCCGCACTTTCATACAAAATCCACATAAACGCATATCTTTCCTCACTGCGCAAGGATGAGCTTGAAAACAAGGTCAAGCAGGAGGAGCTCGCACAGCAGAGAGCCCTGGAAGAGCAGAAAATCAAGGAGCAGAGGGCACTTGCCATACAGAAGTCCCAGGAAGAGGAAGCCAAGCGCATGGAAGAGGCTAAACGCCTTGAGGAAGCGAGAAGACAGGAAGAGGCAAAACGTCTTGAAGAGGCCGCGAAAAATTCCCAGACTGCACCTGGTGGAGCGTGATTATGAACCCTGCAAATCCATTGGATTCAATTTATTTCATAAAACTGCCGGCTGATTTTAAATTCTCAGCCCCGAACATACAGATTGACCCGGCCATTCCTCTGCCTGCGCAAAAAAAACAGGCCGACGACCCCGGAAATTTCAACATGAAGGAGCTTACCGAGGAGCAGCTTCTCGCAGGAATTCTCACGGTGCTCGCTTACGACAAGCAGAACGAAAATCTTCCATATTACAGAAAACTTTTGGAAGGCGCCCGTCCCAACATCAAGAAGGAACTCCAGGAAGCGGCCATACTCAAGGGACGCAACGAAGACTGGGAGCTTGCCGAGGAAATCTGGAGGGGACTGCAAGGCTTGGATCCCGAGAATCCCGCGATTATCCTGAACATGGCCATCTTCTATGACCAGAGGGCGGACGCATACAGACGCAACGGACTGATTGAGGATGCCGACGCATACGACGACCTTTCCCTCCGCTATTACAAGGATTCCATGGACGTGGAGCCGGAGATGCCCGACGCATTTTTCAACGCCGGATATTTTTATCTCAAAAAACGAAACTTCCTTGATGCGCGCTGGTGCTTCGACACATTCCTTGCTCTCACTTCCGACACTCCCGACGAGGAGATGGGAGAGATGGGCCTTGAGAAAAAGAGAGTCGCACAGGAAAACCTGAACAAAATTTCTTCCCGCAACCTTGAGGACGAGCATTTCCACAACGCATACGAGCTAATCAACCGCGGTGAAGAGGAAAAGGGAATCGTCGAAATCCGCAAATTCATACAGGACAATCCCGCCGTCTGGAACGCATGGTTCATGCTCGGATGGGGACTCCGCCGCCTTGAACGATTTGCCGACGCAAAAAAGGCATTCGAAAAGGCCCGTGAATGCGAGGGAGGAGATGAGAACGCGGACACTCTTAACGAGCTTGCGATCTGCCAGATGGAGACAGGAGACTTGAAAGCCGCTCTGGAGACTCTGACCCAGGCCCTTGAGATGGACTGCGACAACACGAAAATCATCTGCAATCTGGGCTACCTCTACCTCCGCATGGGAAATGAAGCCGAGGCACGCAAGTTCTTTATGACCGCCCTCGAAATCTCCCCCGATGACAAAATCGCATCCGCCGCATTGAAGAGTCTGGAGCAGGAAATTTAACGCATTTTGAAAATCTCCCCTTGCAAGTCCTCAAATTTTATTCTACAATAAAGACATGAAAGTTATTGTTGTAGGAAATGGTGGCCGCGAGCACGCCATAGCATGGAAACTGGCACAGAGCATGTCGGTTTCGGAAGTGATTTGTGTCCCCGGAAACGGAGGAACCGCCCAGGAAGCGAAATGCAGGAACATCCATCCAGATGAATGTGATTATATTGAGGAAGGCACATCTGAAAATGACATCTACGTGCAGATTGCCAGACACGAGGGATGTACCCTTGCGGTAATCGGGCCGGAGAATCCCTTGGCGGCAGGTCTTGCCGATTCGTTCTGGAAAGAGGACATTCCCGCCGTGGGACCGAAATTTGATGCCGCGAGACTTGAGGCCAGCAAGGATTTCGCAAAATCATTCATGAAAAAATACGGAGTGGCAAGCGCAAAAAGCGAGACCTTCACCGACAAGGACAAGGCTCTTGACTACATCGAAAGCCATGGCGCTCCAATCGTCATAAAAGCGGACGGACTTGCAGCAGGAAAAGGCGTTGTTGTCGCAAAGACTCTACAGGAAGCACGTGAGGCCGTCAAAGAAATGATGGAGGACGGAAAGCTGGGTGCCGCCGGAGACAAGCTCGTAATTGAGGAATACCTCTGTGGTACGGAGATTTCGGTTCTTGCGGCTGTATCCGTCACCCCTGACTATGCGAAAAAAGGAAAGGCAGCGATCATTCCGTTCATCCCCGCCCGTGACCACAAGAGACTTTGCGAGGGAGCGAAGGGACCGAACACCGGAGGAATGGGAGCCGTTGCCCCTGTTGACGACGCGACGCAGGACATCATGAAAAAATTTGAGGCTAACATCCTGAAGCCGACTCTTGACGGACTCATCGCCGAGGGATTCGACTACCGCGGATTCATTTTCTTCGGAGTCATGCTCACATCCGAAGGACCGAAGTGTCTTGAGTTCAACGTGCGTCTCGGAGATCCTGAGACCCAGGCCGTATTCCCTCTCATGGATTTTGACTTCGAGCATCTGTGCGAGGCCATTTTGAACGGAGAGCTCAAAGACTTCAACCTGAAATGGAAGCCCGGTTACGTGGTCGCACCCGTAGTTGTAAGCGGAGGATATCCGCGCGAGTACAGGAAGGGAGTCCCGATTTTCGCCGAAAAAGATGAGATGGACAGGGCCGGAGCAAAGGTATTCATCGCAGGTGCCATTGCGGACAGACGCGAGGACCACACAACCAAGGCAGACTACACGGGTCTTGTCACATCGGGCGGACGCGTGCTTGCATGTGCGGGATACGGAGAGACCTTTGACGCCGCATGGAACTGCGCCTACAACACAATGCACACCCTGAGCTTCGACGGAATGTTCTACAGAAAGGACATCGGTTTGCCGGGTGCGGCTGACTCGGTGTAATGGAAAGAGCTCGTCTAGTTCGTATATAAATGAAAAAGGGAGAATCCTGCGAGGGGTTCTCCCAATTTTTTTTCCATGCGATATTTTTTAAGTGACCCTGCCCTTACTGGTCGGAAGGTTTTTTCTCATCCGCGATGAAGAGAGTCCCGGATTTTGTTCCGTCCATGAGAGATGCGAGGGGCTTTTCATTTTTGCTGTTCGCGAGAATCATCGGTATGCCGGATGAGGTAACTTTCTCAGCCGCCTGAATCTTCGTCCTGATTCCGCCCGTGCCGAAGCTGTTCGTATTTCCGATCTTGATGGAATTAAGAAGCTCGGGGATGTTCCTTACTTCCTCCACAAGCCTTGCATCCGGATTCGTCTTCGGATTGTCGGTGAAAATTCCGTCAATGTCACTGAAAAGGATCAGCAGGTCCGCGCTCCACAAAATTGCGGTCAGGGCCGAAAGGTTGTCGTTGTCGCCAATGCTGTTCTCCTCGAAGGAAACGCTGTCATTCTCGTTGATGATCGGAACCACGCCCTCGTCAACCAGAGTGAAAAGAGTGTTCCGCATGTTGAGCGTGTGGTGGTAGTCCTCAAAATCTTCCTTGATGAAAAGAAGCTGGGCCACATGGACGTTCTGCTTGGCAAAGGCCGCCCTCCATTTGTCCATCAGCTCCACCTGTCCGATCGCGCAGAGAGCCTGCCTGTAATGCATGTCCTTTTTGTGCGCCCATCCGTCAATGGCCGAAAGACCAGCGACCTGTGCTCCCGAGGACACGATTATAATCTGCTTGCCCATTGAAATCAGCTTGGAGCAGCTTACGGCGAGGGTGTTCAGAAAATCAATGTTGATTGTGCCGTCATCCTTCGCGAGGGAGTTGCTTCCGAATTTCACTACGATTTTTTTTGCGCTCTGTATGGTTTCCTGTATGGTCATCTGATTTGTCCGTCCCCGTCAATTAAAAACTTGGTTGTTGTAAGCGCCTTGATTCCCATCGGGCCCCTTGCATGGAGCTTCTGCGTGCTGATTCCGAGCTCCGCGCCGAAACCGAATTCTCCTCCGTCGGTAAAGCGTGTGCTTGCGTTCACGTAGACACAGGCTGCGTCAACCCTGCTCTGGAATGTGCGTGCCGAACTTCTGTTGTTCGTGACGATACATTCGCTGTGCTTGGTGTTGTATGTGTTGATATGAGTGATTGCCTCATCCACCGAGCCCACGGTCTTGACAGCGACAATGAAATCAAGGAACTCAAATCCAAAATCCTCAGGGACAGCTTTTTTAAGTTTTTCACCGGCCATGCAGGATTTCAAAATCTCGTAGCAGTCATCGGATGCCCTGACCTCTACCCTTCCGTCAAAAGCCTTTGCCATGAGGGGAAGAAAATCCGCGGCGACCTTTTTGTTCACGAGGATTGTCTCAACCGCATTGCAGGCACCGGGTCTCTGTATCTTAGCATTCTCCGAAATCCGTGCGGCCATTTCCAAATCAGCGTCCGAATCAACATAGAGATGGCACACACCGGCTCCAGTCTGAATCACCGGGATGCGGGCATTTTCCACGACCCTGTTTATGAGCTTTGCTCCTCCGCGGGGAAGAACCACGTCAATCAGTCCCACGGCATTAAGAATCTCGTCCACGTCGGAATGGTCCGTGCTCTCACAAAGATGAATCGCCTGGGGAACACCGTCTCCCTTCGCATTCTCAAGTCCCTCTTTGATTGCGGCGACAAGCACACGGTTTGAGTCAAGGGCAGATGATGAGCCCCGGAGAAGGATTGCGTTTCCACTTTTGTATGCGAGCGAAAATGCGTCCACCGTGACATTGGGACGGCTTTCGTAAATGATTGCGACGACACCGAGAGGCACGCGCGTCTGCTTGATTTCCATGCCGCCCGGAGTTTTCCATCCCGCAATCTCCTCGCCGATGGGATCCGTCTGCTGGATGATGATTTCAAGTCCGTTTATGATGGAGTCAAACTTTTTGTCGTTCAGGGCAAGTCTTTCCACAAGAGCCTCGCTGGTTCCTGCCTTTCTCGCCTTGTCCACGTCACTTGCGTTTGCCTCAAGAATTTCCTTTTTGTGCTGCTTTATGGATTCACTGACGCATCTCAAAGCATGATTTTTTTTCGCCTCATTATGCAGAGCAAGAATCTCGGCACCCTTTCTTAATTCCGTGCAGATTGATTTTATATCCATGAGCGCAGTCTCCGATTTTATGGATTAGTAGTTTGCCAAAAAATACATTCCCAAAAGAATTGCGATGCGTTTTTTTTCTGGGGACCATGCGGCGTCGCTTGGCAGGGATTTTATGTACCACCAGAAGAGTCCGAACTCAGGATCAATGCGCAGGGCATAGTCGTTGAAATCCTTGGCCTTTGTCTGTGAGCCGAACATGAGATATACGGTTGTGTTTACGATTTCCAAAAAGAGTTTGAATGAGTCCGCGTATGCTTTTTTTGAAAGCTGCGAAAGAAAATCCTGGACCTGGTTCAGAACCTCCGTCTTCAAATCCTCGTCGGCCTTTTCAACCCAGGTTTTTTGGATGAGAAGAATTATGTTGTGCTTGAAGCTGGAGATGAGTTTTTCCTCAGCGTTGTCGCAATCTCCTGCAATGGGTTTGAATCCCTCGCCGAGTCCGTTAAATGTATTTGCAAGCTGTACCGCGGCCCCGGAGACCTTATTGATTTCATCAGTGTTGAGCATCGTGCTCATTGCATCCAGAGATTCTTTTTCAACAAATTCTTCTATTAAATTACTCATGCCTACATTCTAGTTTTTTACATGATTTTTTTCAAGTGGGTGTAAGATTTTTTTAATCATCCCCATCGTCGTCCTTTCCCTCTTCCGGCGCATGACCCTGCTGGGAATTTCCGCTCTCAATGTCCCTCGCCCATTCGTCGTCAACCGCCACGGGAGATTTCGGAATGTTGGTCTTCGGTCTCTTGGGCTCATCCGCAGGGACTGCACCCTTTGTTCCGTTAGGCAGATAGCGTCCGAGAACCTTTGGATCAAGCTTTGACGCAAGATGGAATTTCTCAATGACCCATCCGCAGATTTTTCCGAACAGCATCATGGAAACGATGAGTCCGCCGAAGAAACAGATTGCCCATGCGACCAAAAGCGCGGAGGATGCCTGCTCACCGGCGTTCAAAACCTTGAAGTAGACGAAAGCGACCAGAATCATCAGCGCGACAATGATTCCCAAAGTCATTATAATATTGAATATAGTCGAGATTATTGTGAATAATACCGTGTATGTCTTTTTGTTCATTTTCTATTCCTTGTCCTTGTTCTTTGATTTTTTTGCGTCGCTCACAATCTGCATTATGAACGTGATGACGAAAAGCGCGCCGCACACGACCACGAAGGAATCCGCAACGTTGAATGTGGGCCACCTCTTGCTCTTGAAGTAAATGGGGAA
Source organism: Treponema sp. (assembly GCA_016288205.1). Taxonomy (GTDB): domain Bacteria; phylum Spirochaetota; class Spirochaetia; order Treponematales; family Treponemataceae; genus Treponema_D. The sequence goes on from JAEEYO010000007.1 coordinate 90,746, forward strand.
ATAGCAGTCAATGAAATCAACCACGCCCGCCGGTCTGAAAAAACGATCAATCAGATTGCCGAGTCCGCCGCCAAGAATTCCGCAGATGGACCATCGCTGGAGTTTTGTGAAATCTGAGTTGCGGAAATAAATGATGAAAACGGCGACAACAAAAATCAGCGGCATGAATGAGAACAGAACCGTGCGCCAGTTTGTGGGAAGTCCCGAGCCTATGCTGAATGCGACGGCATTGTTCCTCACGTGGATGAGACGGACCAAATCGCCGATTATGGGAATGACAGCGTTCTCCGCATCCTGACCATAGAAAGGCGGGACGTCGCTCCTTGGGATATAATTTACCACGAGGCATTTTGTAATTTGATCCAGAATGATTGCAATCAGCGTAAGAAGTATCGGAAGCAGTTTTCCGGGCAACGCAGATTTTTTCTTTGAGTCTATTTCTTCCATAATCATAGTATACTAAAGTCCTGTCGGAAAGTCTATAAAAATCGTTTCAATGCCGGTCTCTTTTTTGACTTTTTCAGCCACGAGCCTGACACCGACTGTCTCCGTCTGATAGTGACCTCCCTCAATCACCGTAATGCCAAGCTCCTTGATTGTGTGAAAATCCTGATGCTGCACCTCGCCCGTAATGTACGCGTCGATTCCCTGGCCGAAAGTCTGCGCAACGTCGTCACCGGCACCCCCTGAAATGATTGCGACGCTTTTTATCTCGTCCTTTCCCCACTCGTAGATTCTCTTGACCGACTCTCCCTCGGGGAAAAGTCTCAGGGCAACCTCATGCAACGGAAGCGCTTCCTTGAGCTCACCTCTCACTCCTATGCTCATCCCCTTCCAAAAACCGAACGTCCGAAGATTCTCAAGCCCCATACGCCGGGCAAGTCCGAAATTATTTCCGACCTCCTCATTTGCATCAAGGGGAATATGGCTCGCGTAAAGTGCGACGTCATTTTTTATGAAAGCGGAAATCCTTTTGTAAAGGGATCCGCAGACAGGCTCCGAATGTCCCCAGAAAAGACCGTGATGGACGAAGAGCATCTGAGCTCCGTTTTCAGAGGCTTTTCTTGCCGTATACTCACAAGCGTCCGTCGCGAATGCAATTTTTGTAATCGGCTTTGTCGGATCCTCGTTCTGAATCTGGATTCCGTTCTGTGAAGGGTCCGACCTGTAGCGCTCAGGATGAAGGAATGACGCGAAATATTCATCGAGCTCAAAAAGATTCATAGTGCCTCCACAGCGTCCGACTCATCGCCGGCGTCAGTCGTAAGATTCTCTGTCTCATCGCTTTCAGTTTCGATCTCATGCGGGTGCATCTCAGTCTTCACACTCAGAGACTCCTGGATATAACTCTCAAGCTTACCCGCAATATGGCTTGCCATATAAAAAGTTCCGTCCCTCTCATAACCGAGCAGCTTCGCGAACACAGGATATCCTGACTCAACAGGACCGTAGCCCGCCGTGTAATATCCCGGAATGGTGCCTAGGTCGAAGGAGCCCTTTACGACCTTATTTGTTGTGTTAAGAGTCGCCGAAAGATATGCGGTATGAGGAACCGTGTCGCCCACCAAAAAAATGGAATCCTGAGGTCCCGTCGGAATCAGCTTCAGGAGAGCGGTGAACTCGCGGACTAGATTTTTCTCCTTGTTTTCCATCGCCTTGTCATAGTTCTTGTGTCCGAGATATTTGTACTTAGTTAAGATGGATGAGCGGAAAGGCTCCACGTCCAGCACAGAGTTGAAGTAATGAACGTCCGTCGTGGGAAAGGAAGCCGCATAGACAGTGTATCCGTCGCGGGCAAGCTTGGCGAAAAAAGGCTCGTAGAACTCAAGTCTGGATGACTCGCTCGGGATGAACGCGATGATTTTTTTCGGCTCATCAGGCTCGGCATTTTTGGACTCATATTTTTTAACGCTCGCGGATTTCGGCCTCACGGGATTCTCATACTCAGAGTATGCCTCGTCAAGACTTCCGCTGTAACTTTTGGTCGTGATATCCACGTTGAATTTTTTCATGTCAATTCTCACGGGGCGGTAAAGGACGGCGAAAACTCCCACGATGATTATCAGAATCAGATTGAGGATTGAAATCAGGACGAAGAGGATGCCGTAGTGGTCAACAACGAGCTTTGCCTTGAATCTTGCCAATGCGCGCACGTTCCAGATTGTGAGCGAGAAAGCGAGGAAGAAAATAAGAACCTCGAAAATGGAAAGGCCGAATGCAAAAAACTGAAGCATGGAAAAAATCAGCGTGATGAGAGGCACAGCCGAGAGCGGGTCAAGGCGTGCGTTCTTTATGAAAAAAATGCGTCCTGCGGAAATTGCCAGCAAAAGCAATAAAATCAATTCGCTTAAAGTCTGATAAGTCATGCGGTATATTATAGAAGAGATTCGAAAAAAAATCAATTCATGCCGCAAGCCTCCGCTTTCCATTCCACTTTTTTCTCCCACCCCCTAGAATAATTTTGCATTTTGTGATAAAGTAGATTTTCGATATGAACGCGTGGACGAATAAAGACAAATGCAGGCTCTCAGTATGTACGGTTAAAAATGTCTTTATTTATTTGCGTTTCTTTTTTGGAAGCTGAATTCATTATTGGATTCAGTTTTTTTTTGCCCTTTGTATTTTTTTATTGTAAGGAGAAATAGATATGAAGCGAACGGACATCAACAAGGTTCTTATAATCGGCTCAGGTCCGATTGTAATCGGTCAGGCATGTGAGTTTGACTATTCGGGAACGCAGGCATGCAAGGCTTTGCGCGAGCAGGGATACAAGATTGTGCTGGTGAACTCAAACCCGGCGACCATTATGACCGACCCGGTGATGGCCGACGCGACATATATTGAGCCGTTGAACGTGGAGCGGCTTTCCCAGATTATTGACAAGGAGAGGCCCGACGCCCTGCTTCCGAACCTTGGTGGACAGACCGGACTTAACCTTGCGTGTGAGCTCAACAAGGCTGGTGTCCTTGATAAATACGGCGTAAAAGTAATCGGCGTAAACCTTGATGCCATTGAGCGCGGTGAGGACCGAGAGATTTTCAAGGAGACCATGCAGAAGCTCGGAATCGCAACTCCGAAAAGCGACATCTGCCACACGGTCGAGGGTGCCGAAAAGATTGCCGCCGACATCGGATTCCCGGTTGTTGTACGTCCCGCTTACACCATGGGAGGCCAGGGAGGAGGATTCTGCTACAACGTGGAGGAGCTCCGCAACATCGTCTCAAACGGTCTTGATTTGTCCATGACCCGCCAGTGTCTGATCGAGCAGAGCATTTTGGGCTGGGAGGAGCTTGAGGTAGAGGTTGTCCGCGACTCAAAGAACCAGATGGTCGCAATCTGTTTTATCGAGAACATTGACGCAGTCGGAGTGCACACGGGTGACTCATTCTGCTCCGCTCCATTCATGACCATAGACAAGGCCCTTGAGGAAAGACTCAAGGAAATGGCGTTCAAGATTGTAGAGTCCATCGGAGTCATCGGCGGAACCAACGTGCAGTTCGCACACAATCCGAAGACGGGCGAAGTTGTGATTATCGAAATCAACCCGAGGACAAGCCGCTCATCAGCACTCGCATCAAAGGCAACAGGATTCCCGATCGCATTGATTTCAGCAAAGCTCGCATCCGGTCTTACCCTGGACGAGATTCCGTATTGGCGCGACGGAACATTGGAAAAGTATACGCCGGGTGGAGCACCTGACGGAGATTATGTTGTCTTGAAATTCGCACGCTGGGCATTTGAGAAATTCCGCGGCACAGAGGATTCCCTTGGAACGAGCATGAAGGCTGTCGGTGAAGTGATGGCTATCGGAAAGACATTCAAGGAGACATTCCAGAAAGCGATCCGTGGTCTGGAGAACGGAAGAAGCGGACTTGGATTCGCAAAGGACTTCAACAAGAAATCCGCCGACGAGCTTTGTGAGATGCTCAAGACAGCGTCAAGCGAAAGATACTTCCAGCTGTATGAGGCAATCCGAAAGGGTGTCCCAATCAAGAAACTGCATGAAATCACCTACGTGAAGGAATACTTTTTGGAGCAGATGAAGGAGCTCGTTGATTTGGAGGAGGAGATGCTCAAGACTCCGGGAAGGCTCCCTGCGGATGAGCTTTTGATCAAGGCGAAGAAAGACGGATTTAGCGACAAGTATCTTTCAAAGATTCTCAAGGTCAGCGAGAAGTCAGTACGCGACAGAAGGAAGGAGCTCGGTGTGCGTGAGGCATGGCTTGCGGTTCCGGTAAGCGGCGTTGAGAATGCGAACTACTATTATTCGACATACAACAGCGAGGACAAATCCACTGCGAGCGACAACAAGAAAAAGATTATGATTTTGGGCGGCGGTCCGAACAGAATCGGTCAGGGAATTGAGTTTGACTACTGCTGCTGTCACGCGGCAATGCAGCTCAAGGAAATGGGTTACGAGACAATCATCGTGAACTGCAACCCGGAGACTGTCTCCACCGACTATGACACATCCGACAAGCTTTACTTCGAACCTGTCACAACCGAGGACGTGCTCCAGATTTACGAGAAGGAAAAACCGTTCGGCGTTATCGTTCAGTTCGGAGGACAGACACCTCTCAACATCGCGCGCGAGCTTCAGGAAAACGGCGTGAACATTCTGGGAACAAGCATTGACTCAATCGACATCGCTGAGGACCGTGACCTGTTCCGCAAGATGATGGACAACCTGAACATCCCCATGCCCGAGAGCGGAATGGCTGTGGACTTCGACGAGGCAAAGGCAATCGCAGAGAAAATCGGATTCCCGATCATGATCCGTCCGAGCTTCGTTCTTGGCGGACGCGGAATGGAAGTCATCTACGACGAAAAGAATCTCCGCGAGTATGTGGAGAAGGCAGTCGGTGTAACCCCGGATAGACCTCTTCTGATTGACCGCTTCCTGAAAAACGCGCTTGAGTGTGAGGCGGATGCTTTGGCGGACTCAACCCACGTTTACATCCCTGCCGTCATGGAGCACGTCGAGCTTGCGGGAATCCACTCAGGTGACAGCGCGTGTGTGCTTCCTCCCGTGAACATCCCACAGAACAATCTGGACACAATCAAGGAATACACGAAGAAGATTGCGGAAAACCTCCACGTGTGCGGTCTCATGAACATGCAGTACGCGATTGAGGACGGAAAGGTCTATGTGATTGAGGCAAATCCGCGCGCTTCAAGAACGGTTCCTCTTGTCTCCAAAGTCTGCGACACACAGATGGCACGTCTTGCAACCCGCATGATGCTCGGCGAGTCACTTGAGAGCCTGGGATTGAAAGACAAAGTGATTCCGTATCATGGCGCGAAAGAGGCTGTCCTTCCTTGGGCAAGGTTCCCCGGAGTAGACCCGATTCTTGGACCCGAGATGCGTTCCACAGGTGAGGTGCTCGGACTGGCTGAGTCATTCCCGCTCGCTTTTTACAAGGCACAGGAGGCATCGGGCTCACCGCTCCCGCACGCACCCGCAGCATGGGAAAACAAAAAGGTTCTTATCAGCCTGAGCAACAAGGAAAACTTGAAGGACCAGGTTCTGACCGTCGGAAAGACACTCAAGGATTTGGGATTCACTTTGGTCGCCACACAGGGAACCGCAGACTTCTACAACAAGAACGGAATCAAGTGCGATGTCGTGAACAAGCTCGGTGAGGGTCGCCCCGACGTAATCGACATGATTATGAACAAGGAGGTCTGTCTTGTAATCAACACGCCCAAGGCACAGAGAAATTATGCCGAGGACAGAAAGACAATCCGAAAGGCATGTCTCAAGTACAAGGTGAGCTACATCACGACTCTGGCCGGTGCATTGGCTGCGGTTCAGGGAATTGCTGCGGTGAAAAATGGCCTTGGCGGCGAGGGCGGCGTTAAGTCCCTGCAGGAATACCACAGCTTGATTAAATAAACTGTAGAAAAAAGCAAAGCAATGAAGCCAATCTGATTTATTTCAGGTTGGCTTTTTATATGTTATGAGATGATTTCAAAAGATTTTTCAAATCGCTTTTTTATAAGCTCATCTTCTGAATTAAAGAAAGGAAGTCCAATAAGAATATAGCCGTCCGTTTTTTCCATAACTATATGATCCAATCCGTATTTCTCTGTAATTTTTGCAAGAAATTCTTGTTTCCAACCATCATTGTCGTTTCCTGCAAGATGTTTTCCTTTTGGTTCTATAAAAACTTGGTAATATGCATTTTGTTTATTCAGCTTTCCATGCAAGAGTAAAAGAAAATCTGGCTGGAAACCACGACCTGTATCAAAATCGAAAATCTTATAAACCTCTTCATTCCTAAAAAGTTGAAATGAATCATATTTCTCATTTAAATTGCTTTCATGGCTCTTTATGAATTCTATCAGTTTCCGCTCTTCGCTTGTTCCCCAAAATGAATCAAGCATATACCATTCTGTGTTTCTTAATTCGACTTCAAGATTTTTGTTTTCCTGAGTTTCTTGATTCGAGTCATCCATCAAAATCATTTTTTCTTTCACAAAATTGACCTTGCCTTTTTCTCCGTCCAAAGTGAAAATGTCGGAAAATTTAACAAGATGAAAATCACTTCCGACAAAAGGTCTGTCATAAGTCTCAAGCTCCTTTTGTATATACAAAAGAAAATCTTCACATAAGGACAACAGCCTTTTGTTTGGAATCTCTTCAAATTTAGTATCACTTGTAATAGAGATTTTTACATCTTTAATAAAATTAAAAAAATCATCAGCACTTTCTACAGAAAAACGTTTTCTTAAATTTTCAAAACAGAAATAGCTTTCAGGATTTGTATTGAGCCTATGAAACGCCTTTTGGCGTATATGGAGTGGTATTTCAAAAAAACTTTTTATCACTGTAGCCAAAGCTCCAGATTCTGCAACATACAGTTCATCTTCTTTCTTTGAAAAATCTACTGACTGCACTTCGGAATAAACACTTGTAAGAATCCTTGATTCAAATGTCGGAAGATTTTTAAAATCTTCGGGAAGTGTTTTTAATCGCCGTTCAGGATTTTCTTTCTGTTCGTTCACAAAAAGATACATTCCTTTAATATTGTCTTTTTTATCTTCTTTTATGCGAAATATTTTCTGCGTTCTCTTTTCCTGAATAAGCCCCCGATTTTTTAGCTCTGCTGAAAGTTCAGAAATATACCTGTGGTCTTCATCGGAATGAAAATAAAATTCTTCCAAAACTCTAAGTTCATTTTGTAAATCAGCATCAAACTTACGGCGATTTTTCTCTTTATCCTTATATGAGAACGGATAGTAACGCACACCGCGGCCAATTAACTGAACTTCACTTGTCGTGCTGCTTCCAGCTTTCTTGTTGTGAAAGTCCATATCGCGTCCTTCATAAAGTCGGACAATATCGTAAAGGTTCAAAACATCCCAACCTTCTGTAAGACGCTGCACAGTAAAGATTGCACGGATATGATTGTTTGAGTCTTCAAGGTTGTTTAAGAGCCTGTCCTGTTCAGAAGACGTTCTTTCTTTTGTTTTGGTTCCATCCTTGCTGTTTGTGATTATGAGATTTCGCTCTTTAAAGTTTTCACGGATATACTGGACGACGGTTTCAAAAGAGATGTTATTTTCTTTCAGATAAAGTGTTATGCGTTCAAAAATTCGTCCGTCAAGATTGTAAGGATCCTGGTCAGCAGATTTGATTTTTGCCAATTTTTTTGTAAAATAAAAATCCTTAGCCTTTATATTTTTGCACAGTTCCAAGAACTTTTGATAATCTGCCTTGGACTCTTCAATTGTTTTGCTTCGGAACAAAATCACCGGTTTAAAATTTGCAATTCCATATTTTGTTGCAATGGCATAACGGTACCAGTTTAAAAGAAGTGCCTGCAAAATTCGCTCGCGCAATTCAAGGTTACTTCGCACAAGACGAATGTGTTTTGTACATCCCGCCTCGACAAAATCCTTCAGCTCGAACTTTGAAATGATTTTATCTTCATATTTTTCTTTTACTTCGTCCATGCTTGGAATTGTAGCGGTAAATTCAAGTAGTACATTTTTATTTATGCCGGTTGTTTTTCCATCTTTTTCTAGAATACATTGTCTTACAGTATGTTCCCACGAACGCTCAATATCCTCTTCTTTTGCGTTATCCTTAAGTTCGCCAATAAAAGAAATATCCTCTGAAAGTTCATTTGCAGCAGATTTCTTTTTTGAAGTAGATGCGTTTAAGTGATGAGCCTCATCACCGAATAAAACTACATCGCGTTTTTGCAAGTCCGAAAGGAGCAGTGCGTTTTCCCCCTCCCTATAAATATCATTATGAAGTTTTTGAATGGTTGTAAACTTTATTTGAATGTCATCACAAGAATTCGAGAACAGTTCAACTTCACGGATATTTACATGGACACCATCAATTACGATATTTTCTGCAAACAGATATTTATTGTGCGAGGAATCTATAAAGTTTGCCTGAGTTTTTCCAAGGATTGCATTTTGGTTTACAAAGAAAATAAAATTTCTGTAACCCTGCTTGTAATAATACAAAATGAGGGCTGCCATAACAAGAGTTTTACCGCTTCCAGTCGCCATATTGAACATAAGATGGTTTGGGGAAACAGCCTCACCTTTTAATATTTTCTTCTGACGCAAGCGTTCGTTAATCAAAAAGTTTTCCAAAGCAACACGCTGCCAGTCATATAAAGAATAACGGAGATTGTTTGTAATATATTCAGGAACGGCAAAGTTTTCTTCGTCTAAAACTTCTTTCTGATTCTCAATTTTATCGCAGAGCATTATTCGCTGTCCTTTTTGAGCTGATAAAAATCCTCAGTAATGGCAATATCATTTTTCATAAGCCCGGTGTTTTTATCATGCCGGTCATCCACATTTACGTACAATTGATTTAAATCCAGCATACGGGAGAACATTTCCTTTTGTTGTTTAAGACTTAACTGTTTGAAACGCTCGGATTCAATTTCCTCGCGAAACTCTTTTACACGAACATTATAGTGAAGGAAATATTTTTGGCAGAGTTCATCAAACAACACCACAAGTTCTTCAAGGGATTTGCAAGCAGAAATCTGTTCCAATGCCTTTTCATTTTTCTTTGCAAGCTCCAGATAAACAAACGAGCCACCGCCTTGCCAGTCTACGAATTTTGAAATACCCGATTGGTCCCCGTTTATAACATTTTGTAAACGCACAACACTGTCATTTTCACCATAATCAAGTTGTTCAATTCCGATATATTGACGATTCATTTTATGAGCTACGGCAGCGGTAGTACCCGATCCAAGATGATAATCGAGAACTATATCAGATTCTTCTGTTGCCATTTCTATAACTCTACTCAATAAGACTTCTGGCTTTTTCCCGTTTTTGAGTTTCACACCACCTTCCGGTGCAATTCCTGTTGTTTTTATGTCGGACCAAAGCGAACCTAGTTCTTTTTGTATTTCTCGATTACCTTTTGCATCATATCCAATATTTTTAATATAAAATCTGACCATTCCTCCCTTATACGTTAGAATGTCATCCTTTTCTTCTCTTTTGTATATATCCCATGAATTCGATTTTTTTGAACGCTCCATGGCATCATTTAAGCCTTTTCCACAGCCCTTTGGTGAAATTAACCTAAAAATTCTTTCCGCATTGTCTGTTATGAATTTGTTTATTTTTTCTTCTGCAATCATATTTTTTTCTAGAGCACTTTTTAAAGTGATAACTTTCCATTTCTTAAAATCTTTTTCTTCAAAATTTTCCACATACAAATTATAGGCCTTGTCATAATTTGATTTTATCCACAAAGGTTTATATTTTCTTGCAAAATATTTTTTTGCATAATACAAACCATATTCGCAATTCTTTGGCATAAAAGGATTTTGAAATTCGTTAGCAGCGCCTTCATTCATTTTAATTTCTACAATCTGAATAAAATCAAAAATCTCATTCATTAAAACTTGAAGATAAGCCATCTCATTGTCATCGCATTGTATAAATATGGTTCCATCCTCTCTTAATAGTTCATGAGCAATTTCTAACCTATTTTTCATAAAAGTAAGCCAACTTGAATGATTAAAATTATCATTATATGAAAAACTATCACTACCTGTGTTATAAGGGACGTCAATGTAAATGAGTTTTACTTTTCCCGCAAATTCCTTTTTCAAAGAATGAAGTGCAAGTAAATTGTTTCCTTTTATAATCAGGTTGTCGGTCACAGTGTCCTCGGGCAAACCTCGACTTTTGTTTATTTCTGAATCCCGCTTTATATCTTTACAAGAAGTGTTTTTTCCTTTTTCATATCTTTTCGCATTGCAGAATGCCTTTGGAGAAAACAGACTGTCTATTTCATCCTGTGCCAAAACCTCATTATAAAAAACTTCACGACGCTTGCCCTGTTTTTCAATGTATTCACCCTTTTTTTCATCATATTCAAAATAAGTGTCTAGACCGTCTTCTTTTCTTTGTCCGCCTTCCAGAACACAATCCTTGAATGGAAAATTCAACACAACTTCATTTCTATCAAGCAAAGACGAATCACCCATATAAAGCCCGATTTTCTGCCCTAAGTATTTTGAATAAGAATTGCAAGCAGAAGAGTATTCCAAAAATTCCTTGAATCGTGCGGTGTTAAAGACATAACTGTCTAGTACGGGCGTAAAAAATGCTTTTTTGGTCTTGGAATTTTTAAGCAAAGGTTCCAGTAATTTTACATTTCCATTATCCGCACAATCTTTTATCACATTTATTTTCAAGTTTTTGTTTTCATCTATAAAATCTGGTATTTTTGAAAGAATATTCTCAACCTTTAATTTAAGCGCGTTTGTTTCTGGTGTGTCGATGTAAGGCATTATTTGCTCTCCACAGATATTTCAAATAGACGGTTTTCTACTTCATATTGTCGGTAGAAAATAACAAAAGAATATCACAAAGTTATTACAAAGTATCAAAAAGTAATTGTATAGTTACAAAAAGAGTGTTAAAAACTGACAAATAGACACGGTATTCTTAAATAATGAATATTCAAGAGTTAAAAGCGGTCTACACGGGAAATTTAAAGGCCTTACGGACTCAAAAAAATCTCAGTCAGGCTGAAATTTCAGAGAAGATCCACATTTCGGAGAAATTTTATAGTGACCTTGAAACTGGCCGAAAATGGGGTAGTTTTGAGACTATCGTAGACCTTGCGAATGCATTTGGAGTTGAGCCTTATGAGCTGTTCCTTCCTACAGGGAGCGTAATCAGTCATAACGAGCGACGCACAAAAGATTTGATGAAACGCCTACGAACGAATTTCAATGAACTTGTAGACACCATGGAAGAATTTTTGAAGGATTAAATAAAATCAAGATACTTCTTAGAATTTATCTAGATATTTAATACTCGGAGCAATACAAAAGCACTCCTTCCTTTGCAACTATTTTTTCAATGGAGTTGATGTTTTTTCTGCGCTCAAAGAGAGACTTGTTTCCAATTACGATGTCCACAGGCTTACGCTTCATTCCTATGAGAGAACAATATGCCGTGTTCGTCTGCTCTATGTTGTCATAGTTTTCGTCTGGAACGATGATGTAAAAATCGTAGTCGCTCTTTTCGTTGTAGTCACCACGGGCATACGAGCCAAAAAGATATATCCGCAATGGATTTAGAGATTCCTTGAACTTTTCCGCAATCGTGGTAATTTCTCCGTTAACCATAATTTCATTATAACACAATTGTCATTTCCCTTGCAATCATATTGTAAAAATAGCAAAAACCATAATGCCGCTATCTTTTAAATGAAACCTATGGTATACTATGACTGAAGGAGGTATGAAAATGCTGGCATTAAAAGCGTATTACGACGGAAAAATGATCGTGCCATTTCAGGCATATTCTTTCAAGCCCAGTCAGAAGCTTTTGATTGTGGTTGACGACGATGATGACGAAAAAGAGCCCGAACTCAAAAAATACTCACAATCTCTTTCTGCATTTCGCGCTAAATATGCGGATTTTCTTAGCGACAAATCCTCTGTAAGTGATTTAGACACAGTTTTCGAAAATGTACGTGACAAAACAGAACCGCTTCGAGGCTCACAGGAGACAGAATGGTAAAGGCAATTTATTTGCTTGACACAAACATAATTTCCGAGGGTGCGAAAATATCATCGAATCCGAAAATCGCTGAAAAGCTGGATCTTTTTGCGCCTTATTGCCGTATATCCACAATTTCGTGGTACGAGATACAAAAAGGGATAAAACGTCTTCCAGACGGTAAAAAGAAAGATTTTTTGAAAGCATACGCACAAGAGCAAATTGCAGATATATTTGATTTTCTACCATTTTCAAAAGAGTGTGCGGACATTCAGTCGGATATGTATGCTCGTCTTGAGGCCGCTGGCAAAACAGCACCTTATCAGGATTCTCAAATTGCGGCGACAGCTCTTGCAAACAATCTTATACTTGTAACTCGCAATGTAAATGATTTTGAGGGGATTACTTCTCTGTTTCCTCTGAAAATCGAAAACTGGTTTGAATAGGATTAAAGATTATTGGAGGGAGATAATTTATGGAAAACAAAGTGCTGCCGCCTTGGGCCAATGAGATTCCTGAGGGTGATTTTATTTCATATGAGCCTACCTACAAAGTCGGTGAGTATTTTTCACGCTTTCACAAGGATTTTTTTGAGTCTGAGGATTTTGAGAGGCTGGGGTATTATTTTTATGATCCGACCGAGCACGGCTTTGAGAAGGGACGTGAGTATCCCGTGCTGATTTTCTTCCACGGATACACGAACGCGCTTGCAGGGGATGTGTGCATAAATTATGCCGGGGCGGAGTTCTACGCGAAGGATGAGTATCAGAAAGCGTTGGGCGGCGCATACATTCTGATTCCGCTTGCGAATGAGATTCGTGCCTCAGATGGAAACGTGACTGGAAGCTGGGACGAGACTTATTGCAAACCCGTGCATGACCTGATCTGCAATTTCATGGAAAAACATGCGGCGCAAAATGGAGGGGTGAGCAAGAAAATTATCTTCGGAAACTCACGTGGCTCCTCAATGTGCTTTATGATTGTGGATGCCTACACGGATTTTTTTGACGCCCTCGTTCCAATCGCCACCTCGGACATTTCCACGGATGAAGCCCTCGACCGCTATGACCAAAATGATGTGTGGCTCTTTTTCGCAATCTGCAAGCACGATGAGTTCAATGATTATGAGACAAAAATTGTCCCCCGGCTTCCTCGTCTTAAGCGCATGAAGCACTGCTTTATCTTTACGCCGGAGTGGGCACGCAACGGAGATCACAGAATCGCGTCTTTGAATTTCGGAGTGGAGATGGGCCAGCACTGTCTCATAAATCCCATGCACTGCAACATGATGTTCGACGACGGAACCCCGATGGAGGAGTCCCTGCCCGAAGGTGTGACCGGATGGCTTTCAAAAATGATCTTGAGCAAATCAAAGTAAAGGATGAAAAAGTCCGTTTGTGCCCGCGGCCATAAATCAATGCAGCGTGACTTCCCCTGAGTATAGGATCTTTTCGGTGCCGTCATCCAGTTTTACCAAGAGTCCCGCATCGTCGCTGATGTCCATTACCCTTGCCCGATATGCCTCGTCCGACTCACCCGCCAAGGGTCTCACCATTACAAGCTGGTTTTTCAGCATGGATTTTTTTCTGTATTCGTCCACCACGTTCCCGCCGCTTTCGAGGATAGAAAAAATCTCGTGAAGGGACGAGGCCAAAAGCTTGGAGCGCAAATCAAAAGCAGGCTTCTCATCCTCCGAAAAGATTCCTCCGGCCTTTCCAATCAGTTCGCGGGAAACACCCTCAAAACCCATCGTTAGGTTTATTCCGATTCCCACAACAAGGGCCTCCAACTTTCCGCTCTCAGCCCTGCAAAATCCCTCGGTCAAAATGCCGCAGACCTTTTTCTCTCCCACGTAAATGTCGTTTACCCATTTGATTTTTGACTCCTTGGCGCAAACAGCATCTATCGCACGGCTCACTCCCACGGCAGCGGAGACAGTGTACATGGCAGGGTCAATGACATCGCTTTCTGGAATCCACACGAAGGAAAAATAAATGCCGGATTTTTCAGGCGAGTAAAAGACACGCCCCGAACGACCGCGCCCCGAAGTCTGATGTGCTGACGCAAGAACCGTTTTATGCACAAGGCGGCCCGCATCAGTCAGCGAGTGAGAATCATCGACAAGAACGGGAGACAGTGCAAGCTCCCTGAGCAAGGCTGCGTTGGTGGAATCGACGGACTCAAGCACACGGAGCTTTTCTTTTTGGAAAGCCGCATCGGGATTTTTTCCCGCAAGCGACACAAAATCAGCCCAGACAGAATCCGCACAAAAAGTCTCTTCCATTATTTTTTTCCGAGCAACACGAATTCATTTACGGGAGAGCAATAGGCTATTCCGCTTCCGGGCTGGGAAAGGCACTCCAGATTTTTTATGGCATCCAGGACGGCATCTTTTTTTTCATGCGGTACCACAATCAGCAAGGTCTCTTTTTCAGGCACAATGTGCATTCCAAAAAACTGCGGGTCATCGGGTCGGGCGGTTCCTCGTGCCTTGATTACGGTTCCTCCACCGGCACCAGCTCTTCTTGCGGCGTCCATCGCGTCATCGGCGTAACCTGAGTTCAAAATAACGGTGATTAAATCCTGTGAGTTATTTTCCGGCATAAGCATCTCCTCTCCTGTGACGGTTCCGTTTTTAATCAGCTGACCTGCCGGGGACGTGAACATACATCCGAGGTGGGCGCGCTCCTTTTTTGTCGCATCCAAAATCGCATTATATATAGAAGACTTTGATTCATTTTCGGCAAGGATAAAAACAATGTCCTTCGTACTCTCAATCCCGAGTGCGGCGGCTATGGCATTCGGACTGATTCCACGCCCATGCAGGACCGTACCACCAGAGCTCCCGGCCTTTACCGCGGCATCCATAATCTTGTCGCCTTTTCCATGTGAAACGATTGTCGTAATCAGAGTGAAGCTCATTTTTTTACCTCCCCTTTCGGCACGGATTTTCCGCTCTTCTTCCTGCTGTATATGATTCCAAGAATCTGTATGGCAATCAGGGGTGTCATGGCAACAAGGGCAATCACACCGAATGCGTCCGTAACAGTGTTTCCGCCTCCGCCCGTAGCTCCCGCAGCCCCCAGGGTGAACGAAAGGATGAACGTGCTTGTCATGGGACCCGACGCGACTCCTCCCGAGTCAAAGGCGATTCCTGTAAAAAGCGGGGGACAGAAAAAAGTCAGGATGAGGGCAAGGGCATATCCGGGAACCAGAATGTACCATAGGCTGAATCCGTAGAATACACGGAGCATACTCAGTCCCACCGAAAGTGCCACGCCGAACGAGAGAGCCACAAGCATGATTTTTCTCTTGATGTTTCCGCCCGACGCTTCCTCAACCTGCTCGGTCAAAACCCACACGGCAGGCTCAGCGGACACGACGATCGCGCCGAAAATCAGCCCGACAAAAATCAGGATGAAAATCCAGATTCCGCCGCCCATCTCCGCACGCATACCGAGAATCTCCCCAAGCTTTTCCCCGGCAGGCATGAATCCACCGTTCACTCCGTTCAGAAAAAAAGTGAGTCCGATAAAGCTGTAGATGATTCCGACAATCATACGCTTAATCTGGGCACGCGGCATCTTGAGCAGGGTGATTTGAAAGACGGCGAACATTATGACAAGGGGAAGAAGTGCAAGAAAGACCTCCCTCAAAACCTCGGGAAGTCCGTCGGCGAAAATACCGAGCCCGAAAAATTTCTCGGAAAGAGGAACTGTGCCGCTCGCGTCCCGGAGGATTTCATCAACGTCGATCAATGCGGCGGTCGCGGAGGATGCTGTTCCTGAATTCAATGCCCTCAGGATGATTCCATATACGCACACAGCCATGATGGGTCCCACCGAAGAGATTCCCGTAAGACCGAAGGACTCATTCTGCCCGGATTTCCCCGAAGTGCGCACGGAAGAGACTCCCACGCCCAGGGCAAGGATGAAGGGTACAGTCATGGGGCCGGTTGTGGCTCCGCCCGCATCAAACGCGACTCCCTGAAATGCCGGCGGACAGATGAAAGCAAGCGCGAACAAAATCAAGTAGGAAAAAATCAGAACCCAGCGCAGACTGAAACCGACTATGGTTCTGAGCAAACCAAGCATCACGAAAAGTCCCACGCCCACCGCAATCATCAGGATGAGAGCCCATTTGTTCACGGACTGCGAAACATTCCTTATCTGATTGGCAAGCACCTGCACGTCAGGCTCCGCGATCGTCACCATGAACCCGATTATGAATGCGGCTGAAAGAAGGATCGGAAGGCTGCGTTTTGAAGTGAGGGCCGCACCGCATCTCTGACCCGTCGGCAGGATTCCAAGGTCCACGCCCATCAGGAAAACCGTGAGTCCGAAAATCAGCAGCACTCCTCCCGCGATGAATCTGACTATCGTTGTCTTTCCAAGTGGGGCGACAGTCAGGCCGAGAAGCAGCACGATGACCATGATCGGAAGCACGGATGTAAGTGTCTCTTTGAATTTCTGAGCCGCGTTCATAAGCCGTATGTCCTAGAGAAAAATTTATTTGTAGCAGTTCCAACCTTTGGCGCGGATTCCGTCAGTCCATTTTTTCGCGAGGGTCTTCGCTCCCTCCAAATCGTGGTCACGGTAATTTCCACATTCCTTTTCGGTTGCGGCGGGAACTTCCTTATTCCACACGGCAACTTTGTCAAGCACGTTCAAAAGATGGGGTGTGATGTACGCCTCGTCCAAATCGCCCCAGAGAGTAAAATAAAATCCTGTGCGGCATCCCATCGGGCTGAAATCAATAACGCCGGGAATCTCGTCACGGATGTACTCCGCCACAAGATGCTCAAGAGTATGGATAGCTCCGGTGGACATGAACTCCTTGTTGGGCTGACAGAAACGCACGTCGAATTTCGTAACCACATCTCCCTTCTCGCCGACCTTCTTTGAGGCGACCCTGACAAAAGGAGCCGTCACCTTCGTATGATCCAAATTGAAACTTTCCACATTGTAATGTTTTTCTTCCGCCATGATTTTACCTCGCTCTGATTTTCCGATTATTTTCCTAGGTTTTATCTTTTTTCAAAGTCTACAATATTTTCCTCTTTTACACAAGTACGAAAGAATAATTAAAAACGCTTAAAGGGACTTGAACTTTAACTGTAATTTTGTTAAACTTGATAAACAATGTTAAAAAGTATACCGAAGTTCCTTAAATGAAACCTAGGGAGGTTTTAACATGGCTAAAAGGCATTCGCTGGCGAGCAAGTTTTCCATAGGCGTAGTGCTCATCATTCTTGTTGTGGTCGCAATCTCTTCTGTCACCACAGGCATCTTCTTTTCCCGCAACTGTCGGGAGAGTTTTTCCGCAAGCGCGCTCGGATCCATCGCCGAGTTCTCCGAATCAATCTCAGTGTTTTTCAACTCAAAGGAAACCGAGCTGAACGTTTTCTCCGAATGTGACGAGGTAATGGCAGCGGACGAGACAATTCACTCTTTCGTGAACGAGACCGGGGAAATCAAAATCCTAGATTATGAGAAAAGTCCCACGGAGGAGGCAATCAGAAAAGTCTGCAAGCTCTTCGCAAAAAATGACAAGGACATCGCGGAAATTTATATAGGAACAAAATGGGGAGGATATGCCACCAACTTCGACAACACGATGAGCGGCGGATATGACCCCCGCAAGAGGGGCTGGTACGAGACCGCGACCAAAGGAAACGGAGACGTTATGATTACGGACGCATTCGCATCGACTGTCGGCGCGACGGTTGTGGGAATCACCAGAAGCGTCTATGACAAAAGAAAGAATTTCATCGGAAACGCATCCATTGAGGTTTCGCTTGAGACACTCACGACCATGCTGCATCAGATGAACCTTGGCGAGGGTTCCTTTTTCATGATGATTCAGAACAACGGAGTCATTCTTGCGGACACGGGAATCAGGAAATGCAACTTCAAGCATGTATCCGAAATCGGCATACCGGATCTTGAGTCCTTCCTTTCCACACCGCAGCCCATGGGCTCCATCACGGTTCCGGGCGGCAACTACAGCAAGTACTTCGTGCAGAAGCTCACGAACCAGATGACAGGCTATCAGCTTGTTGCGTTCATCCCATATAAGACGGTATACGCAAGTTTCTATCAGACGCTCAGCACCACGATTCTTGTCTGCCTGATTTTCACACTCATAGTCGGACTGGCGACGGCGTTCCTCACGAGAAAAATCATGGTCCCGCTCAAGATAATCCGCAACAGCATTCACAACAACGCGGATCAGATCGCACAGGGCAAGGCGGACCTCACACAGAGAATCAGCGTCAAGTCAAAGAACGAAATCGGCGACGTGGCAGAAAGCTTCAACGTGTTCTCAGGAACCCTGCAGGACATAATCAAGACGATGAAGCAGGCAAAGACTTCGCTAAACAACGCGGGTGAAAAACTCAGCGGAAGCACGAGCGAGACAATGGCCGCAATCACACAGATCGGCGCGAACATCGGAACTCTGAGCGGAAAACTTGTGAGCCAGTCATTGAGCGTGGAGCAGACTACGGGAAGCCTTGAGAAAATCTTTGAAAGCATACGCTCACTTGAAAAACTTGTGACTAGCCAGGCGGAATCCGTGCAGGGAGCGTCAAGCGCGGTCGAAGAGATGATTGGAAACATTTCAGAAGTGAACCGCAGCGTGGACAAAATGGCAGTCTCTTTCGGAGTTCTTGCAAACGACGCGGAGGACGGAGCCAAAACACAGGAGGCGCTGCAGTCCCAGATTGCGGAGATTGAGAATCAGTCCCAGCTTTTGAGCGAGGCAAATACGGTAATCGCAAGCATCGCGGAACAGACGAACCTCCTTGCCATGAACGCGGCCATTGAGGCGGCACACGCGGGAGAAGCCGGAAAAGGATTTGCGGTCGTCGCAGATGAAATACGAAAGCTCTCGGAAACATCGTCCTCTCAGTCAAAGACAATCGGAGAGCAGCTCAACCAGATTCAGACTACGATCGGAACCGTCGTCGAGGCGACACAGCGCGGCGTACAGGGCTACACTCACCTTGCGAAAGAAATCAACGAGACCGACACCCTTGTGCAGCAGATAAAGGCGGCAATGACAGAACAGCAGGAAGGTTCGGCACAGATTACCAACGCCCTGCATGAGATGAACGACAGCACATACCTCGTTCAGAAAGCGTCGCAGGAAATGGCTGAGGGCGGAAGAAAAATCATGGAGGAAGTCTCAACCTTGCAGAGCGAGACCGAAAGCATGAAACTGAGCATGGATGAGATGGGAATGAGCACCGGAAAAATCAACGACTCCGGCAAGGCACTTTCAGAAATCTCCTCGCTCATGGAGGACTCAATCAGCGAGATTGGAAAGCAGGTGGACCAGTTCACGGTTTAGGTTTAACTTGCGACGAGAGGCTCCCTTGTCTTTGACGAGGGAGCTTTTTTATGGACAGGAAATTATTGAGGGGGTCACACGGATTGGAAATTGCTACGCAATTTCTTTAAATGATTTTTGAATTGTATTGGTAAATTTTAATACGGAATCCAAATGACCGCGTACCACCAGTCTCCATCGTTCGCAGCATAGGCTTTCATGGCGTCGTAACTAGATGCTTTGCGAGTAACAATGTCATAAGCATTCTTTAACTCATCACAGTAACTGTAGAATTTTCCAAGTTTACCATCTATCGCATCCATAAGATTGCCCATGACATCCAAATCCACCCCGGAAAAGCGTTTCACAGCAAATTTTACAGTGTCCCATGAGCCAAATAAAACATAATGCCCGCTGTCATACTTGCTGTAAGTGTCAACTCCAGATTCAAATCTGGAAACCGAATTGCCACCCGCGACATGATACCACCATGTGTTGCCATAGGTTTCTGCGGATGCATGTGCGATTGCAAATAATATGCAGGGAACCAAAGCTATTAGAAATTTCTTTGATTTCATGATCAATACTCCTTGATAAGCAATTCTACATAAACTCCGCGTGCATAATCTTGTAAAAAGTGCAAACACGGAGTAAAATTAGTAGCGTTATATTATTGAATCTTCACAGTACAGCTATCAGAAGAACAGGCGGTCGCATTAATTCCATATTTATAGTCAGGAAACTTGATTTTAAATTTCTCTATCGCTCTTTTTTCCGCATCTAAACCAGATGGAGCACAAATTTTTAACGTCATGGCCTTGTGGTACCTACCATCTAGATTTTCCTTTGAATATCCTTCAACCTCTACTGTATATTCCTGCTCCGTGGTATCTGCAATCTCTCCATAGCTTTTTAGTTTGTAAGATGATGCTGTTCCCGCAAACGCCATTCCTACAACCGTTGCCAGCACAGCCAGCACCACAATCAATCTCTTTTTCATAATGATTCTCCTTGGTCAGTTTCAGTTCTTGCCGGAACATTATTTATTTTTTCCAGACAGTAAATCTTATGGACTTGCCATCTGGAAGAATCCAAATATATAAATATGTTCTCAAAAATCCTCGTTTGCCAATGCACTTTGTATTTCAGCAAAACTAATTCCCTTGGATGCCATAAACTCCCATAAGCCCGAGCAGTTGAAACGGAAGATTGCTCCCGTAGACTTATTGCGGATTGTAAGCAGATTGTTGTTTGTAAACATATTCAGGAAATCGCGTGTATCACCGGGATTTGTGTTGGTATAATACCAGCATATAGAATTTGACGTGCTTTTATTTGTTTGATAACCAGTTTCTGTTGACCATTTATAAGAATTATATTTTTTAGAAATCACATCGCCGCTATCAATCTTTATATCAAGAGTATCCGAACAGCCTGCTCTTCCGCCCCAAATCACTCCTGCACGTACAGTCGAATTCAAAGAATTATCGTATTTGTCATAACCAACAAACAACCATGCACTATTCTGACTTACACCAGAGCCTTTTACGAAAAATGAATACGTTGTGTAGCCGTCAAAATCGTTAATATGCTCTTGAACATACCATGTTCCTCCAGAATTTTGTGCCGCTATCGTTATTGGCATGAGAAGCACTGAGAGTAAAAATAAAATGAACGTCTTTCGTCGCATGGTATATTCTCCTTGGTCAGTTTTAGTTCTTGCACATAATCTTGATAAAGTATTCTTAAAAATTTCCAGGAAAAATGACCGCCAAGAACAAGTCCAGTACTGGTTACGTCAAGCCGGACATGCTTCAAGACAGGATCAGTCTCAACCATTGCAAGCTCATCAGAAAGCATAAAGAATCCCCATATGACAGATCCAATTCCAAGTCCTAAAAATGGAAGTCCTAGTCCATATTTTAGAAGTGGTTCGTCATCGTCAAAAAATATTAAAGCAGCCGCTCCACCACCAATTAATGCAACTCCGCTGGAAAACATGATAGCAGAGGGAGGCTCATCCGCATGAGCCTTCGGAACTGCGATTCCAAATCCCAATACAAATGCAAGGGCCAAGGCAATAAGTCTCTTCGTCATAGTGTTTCTCCTCTATTTAGTATTTATTTGAACAATCTTTCATAAATATGTAAGATTGTCTTGACCGTTAATTACTTTTCCACATACACCCACAGGTCTCCGTTATCGAACTTTGTTTCGTCTACTATAGTAGCCGTTATATTTTTCCCCCTTTACTACAGATTGACCATCAGATGTCAGAGAAGTCCATGTAATTGAGAGTCGATTTCCATTCATCTCGTATGTACCAACTCCCAGATTTTTACTACCTCGCTTTAATGAGACAGTCCCTAATATAGTCAATTTTATTCTTAAATCGTTGGAACTGCTGCACACATATTCACCTAGTTTTAAAGTTATGGTTGAACTTGAAGATTTCTTTTTTGAAGATGATTTTCCTTCCCTCTTTTCATCACTTGGCTTTTTTTCAGAAATTTTTTGTTCCTGCTTTGTCTTTTCCACTGGCTCAGTTTCAGTTACTTTTTTTTCTCTAGATTCCACTTTGTCAACTGTTTTTTCGGCCTCTTTTTTTCCTGATTTTCTTGAGCCATAACCTGTAACATAAATATACAAGTCAGAGCGCTTTTCTTTTAAGTCAGTGATGCTGAACTCAAAATTTTTAGGTTCTTCGACATAAAGGATTAAGTATCGAAATTTCTTTGCAAGATTTACATGGTATTTTTTGCTAAAGTCCATCTTCTGAGATTTCCCTGCTCTCAATCCCCTAAAAGTTAAAATCATTTCAGCTTTAGGACTTATGGTATACGAACCGTCATCATTTTTTGAAATGAACTCGTTGAGGACAAATCCTTTGGGGCAATCATCACTACTAACACCATATAAAGTCGCAACATCTATATTGTCTTTGGATTTATTTACCAGCACAATATTGTCTTCTACATCTTCTCCGTCATCAATATCAAGAATATCAAACGATCTCACTTGCGCAAAACAAAAACTTGTCGCAATCATAAGCATTATAAGTATAAATATTCTTTTCATAACACAGTCCCCATGAATCTAAAAATTTAGAAATCCGATTCTTTCAAAAGACGAAACAAATAAACTACGTTGTTCCAGTTTTTATTTCCATGAAATTCTTCATCAAAAGTATACCACCCTTCGTCCCAGCATGAAACAAAGAAAGATTTATTCTCTAACGCCCAATCACTAGTAAGAAGAATTTGAATACATCTAAAAGCATTCTCACTAAAGCCAGTTCCATTCATAAACTGTTTTAAAATAATACTTTGTATCATCTGCACGATGCATCCACATCTTTCATCATAGTCATAATGGAACTCAAAGTATTTCTCTTCTGCTCGCCAACAGGGCTCTGGCAAACATGCCATTCCTATAAGTGTAAAATCAGCTGGAACAATCTCGTCAACTTCATCAATCAGAAAAGAAAGGAAATCACTAGAAAAATTGTCTGGATACGTGAAAGCGGCTCGAAGTATTGTATTGGTACTTTTTGATCCATCGTAAATTAAAACAAACGTTTTGTTTACGTCAGCACCATACTCTATCAATTTTCTTGCAATTTTTTCCTGCCCTTTTTCAATTGCCTTATACAAAAGGGTTTCTTCCATCATTGCATTTCCAATAGTAATATAAACAGAACTATTTATTCCTATCCCCGAATCAATTTCTTCCTTTACAGCATTCCAATCACCATCTTCTATTGCATCGAATATTCTAATTCTTGAAGCATCTTCCGCTGAAAGAACATCTCCGTCCTTGAACTTTTTATCCCCCCAAACCTGATATATATTGCCTGCGCTATCAAAAGCATGTTTTTTGGCAAAAGTCCCAAATGAGACAAAACATATCATGAAAAAAAATAACACGACCTTTTTCATTTTTCCTCCAAGCAATTTTCAGGCAATGAAAATCTTTTAATTTATTATCTATTTTACCCCCCACCCCGTCACCCACGCCATCATCCAATTCAGTATCTCTCCATAGACTATTTATGTAATTTATTTTATATTGATGACTTTTACCGCCATTTCCTGTATACTCGCATGTATGAAACGACTCATCTCCCCCATCGCGCAATCTTTCGCAATCAGTCTGCTGATCAGCGTGCTCATTCCTATTTTTCTCATCGTACTGCGGATCTGCGACAGAGGCACAACCATACAATCAGCTCACGTCGTCTATGATGAGGGCGAAGAAATGACGGTGCAGGACGCATGGTCGCTTTTTCAGGAAGGACTCTCAAAGGAATTCGGGGACTACCATCTTGACCTCGGATTCTTCACAGGCTCCTGCTTCGTGATTTTGGATTCCCTGCCGCCGCACGCAAGCGAGATTATTGACCTCGGACCTGAGACCATAGACTCGGCAAAACTTTTTGCACAGGACGAGAACGAAACTTGGCAAGAGGAGGACAGCACTGGCCGCATGGTCAAATCGGAGGACAAGAAGATTATCTCATGGCAATGCAGCCTGAAAATGCCGGAGCCACTTCACACTGTCCGTCAATCATCTAATACCCCCCCCCACGTATGTATAGTACTACAAAACAGTGACTTCACGTCCCTCACAGTCCGCACATACTCATCAAGACTTTTTTCTCAAGGCTGATATTCTACTCGGCCCTGCACACGATTCTCATTCTATTTATGACGATCACCGTAATCGCACTTCTCATCGCAGGAATACAGCTTAAAAACATGCAGATGATTTTCCTTACGCTGATGAACTTCAGTCTGCTCATGTACACAATCGCAATGACGGGAATCGGAAGCGCCTATCTCTGGAACTCAATCTGCACGGCTCACATCACAAGCAGGATAGGTTACACTTTCAGCGCACTGGGATTCTGCTTCCTTGAAATCTTTTACCTGCGTTTCTTCAATTTCAGAAAATCTCTCTCTTCACTTACAATAATTATGCTCTTCGCGTTCAGCCTGATTTTCTCCGTACTTATACTGCTTATTCCAAATGCCAGAACACTAATGGCCGTCACAATCTGTGTCCTGATTTTCGGACTCACCTTCATCACCATAGTCAACATGAGCGAGCTTGCGAAAAACCGTGAGCCAATCCTTTTCCTTGTGAGCGCATGGCTTCCGCTTTTCTGCTACGTCATTTTCCGTCAGACAATCCACCTGCTGAGAATATACATACACATAGAAACCCTTGAGCAGATTTTCGACTGCGACTATTATTTCGGCTACCAGATCTGTTTTATATCAAACTTTGTCACCTACGGAATCTACATACTGAAAAAATCAATCGCATCCCGCAGAGAGTTCGCACAGTACCGTGAGTCTGTCTATTTTCTAAGGTCTACGGCACACGAGCTTCTTTCGCCAATCACACTCATTGAAAATGCTGTGGAGCGGCTTGAGTCCAACGAAAACGAAAGACATATCGCTATCATCAAAAAGAACTGCGAGCGAATAAAGGACATGACGGTTCTCGCAAACTCACTTGAAATCCATGAGCAGAATTTAGACACCCTCATGCTTGAAAACTGCCCGCTGAATTTAAATTCCGAGCTGAGAAAAAGCCTGGAAAGTTTTGAGTTTTACTCCTCGGCGAAACAAATAAAAATCGAAAGCGACATCCGAAGTGACGACTCGCTCCTTTTGATGGCACATCCTGTTTACCTTGAGACAGTCTTCATTAACCTGATTGACAACGCAATCAAATACTCAGGGAGCGAAAACATCATCCGCATATCGCTCGACTACGAGAGCGAAGGGCACATGATGATTTTCCAGGTTGAAAGTCCTCGCGGAAAACTCGGAACAGAAAATCTTGAGGAGATATTTGAATTCGGAAAACGCATTACAAAAAGCGGAACACAGGCAGACGGTTCGCAGGAAACCAAGACCAACGGATTACAAATCCAAGGATTCGGAATAGGACTTCATCTTACGCGGCGCATTTGCAGGCTTTACAAGGGAGACTGTACCGCCAGACTAAATGATGAGCGCGTAATCTTCTCCGCAACGATGCAAATGGACTCTTCTACTCAACAGGTTATTCCGGACAAAACCGAGACGCAGGAAAAACGCACGAACATCGCTATCAGCCGTAATCCAGACGCATACGAAAAAAACATTCGCGGCATGCTTGCACAAGTCAAGATTCTTTTGGTAGAAGACAATCTCGCCCTTCTTGAATCCATGAAAGATTTTCTTTCCGACTACTGCATCATCCGGACAGCGTCCAACGCAGAAGACGCACTTGTACAGCTTTCCGAGACCACACCTCGTCTCATAATATCTGACATTCTGCTTCCCGGGATGGACGGGGAAAGTCTCTACCATGAATGCCGAAAATCACCAGCACTCTCACACATCCCGTTCATTTTCCTTACAGGAATACGTGATAACAAAATCCAAAAAAGAGTGATTGCAAACGGAGCCACAGATTATCTTCTAAAGCCTTTCAGCAACGAAAATCTTCTTCTAAAAATCTATGCAACGCTGAATCGTGAGCTTGAGTCGGAGAAAAAACTACAGTCAGATTTCACAGACTTCTTGAACAATCGTCTTAAACCACAGGATTCTGTTTCTCCAGTCAAGAATAAAATACAAAGCGATGAGGACAAAAAACTTTTCTTCCTGAACCGAGGACTTTCGGAAAGGGAAATTGAGATTGCGTTCCTCCTTGCGAAAAACAAAACCAACAAGGAAATCGGAGAGACTCTTTTCATCTCCGTCTCCACAGTCGCAACCCATGTGCAGCATATATACAATAAGTGCAGGGTAAAAAGCCGCACAGAATTCATATCCCTGCTTCTGGAGAACACGCTGGGTTAATTCAAAGTGCTTCTGTAAAAACAAAATTGACCACTTTTTTATTTCCGCAATCTGTATTATAATCAGCTCAAAATGCAGACCCACAAGATCAATGAATATCACATTCTCAAAGCAGTCTCAGTAAAAGCCGCAAATTTTATAACAAAATTACATTTCAAATATAAGATTGTTATAAAAAAAAGTAATAAACATCATTTTCTTACACAAAAAAATGCTGTATAATTAAAGATATAAATCAAAGCGGAGGCAAATATGGAATTCATCAACGCAAGCGACATCAAAGAACTGTCAAATCCGGGCGTAGTCTCACGACAGCTTTTGAATCCGGAAAACTCAACGAGCGAGCGCGTTACCATTACCGAAGTTCATCTTGTTCCCGGTGCGATACAACCCCGCCACACCCACGACGCATCCGAGCAGATTTGGTACGCCACCAAAGGTTCCGGCAAACTTCTTCTTGCCGACGACAAGGAAAAGGAATTCAAAGCGGGTGACGTTGCACGGTTCGCTGACAAGGATGTTCACGGACTTTTGAATGACGGCGATGGGGAATTTATTTACGTTTCCGTTACGGCTCCTCCGATTAACTTTGGCTACGCATACAAGGACAAAAGGTAGGAAAAAATGAACATAGGAATAATCGGTTACGGAAGCATGGGAAAAATGCTCGCTCAAAAATTTCTTGAATCCGGGCGAGTGAACAAAAATATATTGTTTGTTTCAAACAGGACAAAAGAGCGAACGCAAGAAATTACGGATAAGGCGACGGTTTGCGACTCAAATTCCGAAGCGGCAGAAAAATCCGACATTCTTTTTGTATGCGTCAGGCCTTGTGACATAAGAGGGGTCGTGACAGAAATCAACGGCTCGCTAAAAAAAGATTCGCTTCTTGTTTCGTTGAACGGAAACATCACGTTTGAAATGCTTGAGAAAATCGCGCCGCGAAAAATTGCAAAGGTAATTCCAAGCGTTACGGCAGAAATAAACCGCTCGCAGACTCTTGTTTGCTGGAACAGTTTTGTTCTGGATTCGGACAAAGAAAATTTGCGCAACCTGCTTGGATGCATGGGCGAAGTCATAGACCTCCCCGAAAATGAAATGGGCATGGGTTCCGAGCTTGTCAGTTGCATGCCGGGCTTAATCGCGTCGATGTTCGATGTAGTCTGTCAGGCGGCGGAAAAACACACGAGCATTCCAAAGGAACAGATAACGCGGATGGTTTTGAAGACAGTCTCCGCAACGGCTGATTTGATGGAGCAAAAGCAAATGACTTTTCAGGACGTGGTTTCCAGAGTCGCAACAAAAGGCGGCATAACGGAGGAAGGATCGAAAGTCATTTACGACATGTTCCCAAAGACAGCGGAAGAAATGTTCGTGAAAACTTTGGAAAAAAGAAGGTTGACCGCAGAAAAGGCGAAAGAGTCATTTCAAGCATAGGAGCGTTTATGACTTTTCCTGATTTTATGTTCCGCAATCAAAACAAGATTCCTTCGTCCCAGCAGAACACGCCGGACATTGAAGGCTATTATTACACCGCGGACGACGGAAGCCAGATGGCATTTTGGATATACAAGGCTGACCGCGTTTCAAAAGAGCACACCCACGACTACGACGAATGGATGCTTTGCATTGAGGGTGAATATCTTGTTACGATTGACGGAGAAGAACACTTGCTACATGCAGGCGATGAGCTTTTCATTCCAAAAGGCAGCTTGCAGGGTGGCAGGGTAAAGGCCGGAACCCGTTCAATCCACGCATTTGGCGGAAAAAGAATTTCGGAGGAAAAAAATGAGTGACGATGAAATGATGAATCACATAGGAACGCAAATGATTGAGACAGAGCGATTGATTCTCCGCCGTTTTGAATACGCGGACATTGATTCAATGCTCAGGAATTGGATTTCCGATGAAAAGACGCAATATGATTACGGCGAGCTATACTACACGACTCCTGAGGCGGTGCGGAATTTATTTGACACGAAGTATATCGTTTCGTATACAAAGGATGATTACTACCGGTGGGCGGTTATAGAAAAATGCGGTCTGACTTGTGAGGGATGCTTTCGAGATTTTTTCTGGCGCAAAGACCACTATGAAGGAAGAATGGTGTTTTCTATACTAAAAGAAGAATATGAGGAAAAGGGGAGAAACTGATGGAAGGATTTACTGTAAAATACAACGAGCTTACGGCTGAGCAATTCATAGAGCTTTGGCAGGCTGTACACTGGGGCGAGGGACCTACACTGGAGCAGACACGGCTTGCGATGGAGCATACTCTTTTCAGGGTTTCGATATTTGACGGAGAGAAAATAATTGCAATGGCCCGCACAAACGGAGACATGGGACTTGATTATTACATAAAGGATGTCGTTGTGCGCCCGGAGTATCAGGGAAAGGGAGTGGGACGTATGCTCATAAACGAGATTTTGAAATTCATCAACGACAAGGGAATAAAAGGTACGGAAATTTTTGTTGAGCTTTGTGCCATGCCGGATAAAATTCCCTTCTACAAAAAATTCGGCTTTGACTCCAACGAGGCACAGAGGCTAAGGCAATTCCTGAAGGTAAAATGACAAATCATGCGGAAGGGATGAAAAAATGCAGATACGGAAAACAAATCAGAACGACATTGAGACCTTGATGGAAATCCGACTTGAGATGCTTCGGATTGTAAACGGCATGGATGAAAACGAGGCCTTTGACAAAACTCTTGTGGACTGTTCGCGCGAATATTTTCTGAAAGGGGACCAGACGACGGTTTTCGCGATGGAAGGCGACAAGATTGCAGGATGCGCAAGTCTCAGCTACATCAACGTCATGCCGACCTTTGACCATCCCACGGGAAAGCGCGCTCATCTGATGAACGTATACACCCGCAAGGAATTCCGCAGGATGGGAGCCGGGCAGCTGATGGTCAACTTTCTGATTGATGAGGCAAAGTCAAAGGGAGTCACAGAAATCAGCCTCGACGCTACCGAGATGGGGCGGCATCTTTACAAGAGCCTGAACTTCAACGAAAACACATCTGCGATGAATATCACATTCTTAAATCATCCACAGTAAAAGCCCTAAATTCAATAACAAAATTACATTTTGGATGTAAGATTGTTATTAAAAAATGTTGCCATCACAGTTTTTTTACACCAGAAAAAGAGTATAATTAAACTGCTTATAAGAGGGAGCAAAAAATGATTTTATTGGTTGTTGACACTCAAAGGGGTTGTTTTAACGAAACACTTTTTGCCTTTGAGACTGTAAGAGAAAATATCAAGCGTCTGATTTCGGAGGCCCGTAAAAACGGCATTGAGGTATGCTATGTCCAGCATGATGACGGTCCCGGCACAGACCTTGACAAAGAAAGCTCAAATTATGAAATCTTCGATGAATTTGCTCCTCAGGCCGGCGAAAAGCGGTTCGAAAAAAACGTGAACAGCGCGTTCCATCCGATGACCGGGCTTTCTGAATATCTGAGATCAAAGAATGAAAGGGATATTATTACGATAGGAGTTTCCACGGACTATTGCATGGACGCAACCGTAAAATGCGGCTTTGAGCAGGGCTTTAACATCATAATTCCGGCCTATGCGAATTCAACTTACGACAATCCGTACTTTGACAAGGAAACCGCATACAGATACTTCAACGAGTTCATGTGGCCAAAAAGATATGCAAAAGCGGTCAGCGTCGAAGATGCGATTGAAATGATGAAAAACTCTGCTCAAAAATAAAAGGAGGCTTCATAAAATGAACATAGGAATTATAGGCTACGGCAGCATGGGAAAAATGCTCGCACAAAAATTTTTGGAATCCGGGTGCGTGGACAAAAACACTTTGCTCGTCTCAAACAGGACAAAAGAGCGACTGCAAGAAATCGCGGATAAGGCGAGCGTGTGTGCTTCAAATTCCGAGGCCGCTAAAAACGCCGACATTCTTTTCGTATGTGTCCGCCCCTGTGACATAAAAGAGGTCGTGACAGAAATCAACGGCTCGCTAAAAAAAGATTCGCTTCTTGTTTCGTTGAACGGAAACATCACGTTTGAAATGCTTGAGAAAATCGCGCCGCGAACGACGGAAGTCAGATGGCGTTTTGGATCTACAAGGCAGACCGCGTTTCAAAGGAGTACACTCACGACTACGACGAATGGATGCTTTGTGTCGAGGGCGAATACACAGTTACTGTTGACGGAAAAGAACATGCACTTCACTCAGGCGACGAGCTTTTCATTCCGAAAGGCAGCCTGCAGGGAGGAAGAGTAAAAGCCGGGACCCGCACAATCCATGCATTTGGCGGACAGAGAGTTGCAAGATAAGGAGGAACAAATAATGGAAGAAATAATTCAGCAGATAAAAAATCAGCAGGACATCAACTTCATCAACATAAGGGATCAGATTCTCATGGCTGATTTAGAAACCGTTTTTGACGCGGAGAACAATTCGCGATACATTTTCCACTACCTTCATTCCCTGGACAGATTTTTCATCAATCCCATGGACTACGTTTACGAGGGCGAAAGGCTTTTTGGTATCCCGGAAAATCTCAGCGTGATTGATCCAAAACGCGAGGGTTACGAAAGCGACTCTTCCAAAGTGATTTCACGCGAGCAGCTCCTTAGCTATCTTGATTACATAAAGGACAAGGTGGACGCATATTTTGAAAGACTCACCCCGGCGGATCTCATCCAAAAACCAGACGGCTGTGAATACACAAGGCTTGAGCTGATTCTGGCACAGTTCCGTCACATGATGTGGCACGTGGGTGTCTCAAGCGCGATTACTTTCAGCTCAAAGAAAGAATGGAACGACTTCACCGGGCTTAAGGCACTGAACAAAAAATTTTTCGGGGAAAACAAATGATGCGGAAAAACCATCACTGTTTTTGAGTGACAGATAAAATGACAAGGCGGTAATATGGATTGGAGAACACCAGCTCTTTCGGATTTAGAGACTCTTCAAAAATGTGCCCTCAACAATAATTTTTTTGCCAACAATTATGGAGCCGTAAACTCAATCTTGTATGAGAAGAAATTTCATTCACTGATTGCGTTTGACGGCGAGTGGATTTTTGAGAAATTCTTTGAGGGTGAAAAAACATGCTTTAGTTTTCCTCACAATCTTCTTGGAAAAAGCGACGGCGCAAAGGAAGCCCTTGAAATCTTGGCCGGTGACGCACGCTCAAAAAATGAGAGACTGATTTTTGAAAACATCACGGCAGAAGAAAAGGACATCCTCCAGGAATTTTGGCCGTCCGTAAAAATCACTCCCACACCGGAGTCCGGGGATTACATTTACCGCACGGAAAATCTTTCAAGTCTCGCAGGAAAAAAGCTGAGCCGGAAGAGAAACCACATCCATCAGTTCGACAGCAAATATCCTGATTTTTCCTTTGAGCTTTTGAGGCCGGAAAATCTCTCTTTCGTCCGTGAGGTCGAGGAAAAATGGCTTGAGGAAAATTCTGATTTCGCAAAAACAAACGGCACACTTTCCGATTTGGAAATTGAAAGGGAAATCATTTTTTATGCGCTGGACAATTTCGAGTCCTTTTCGCAATCCTGCGGGATGAGCGGAGGAATACTTTTTGCATCGGGAAATCCTGTGGCGTTTTGCATCGCAAGCATTTTGAGCGAGAGAGTGACAGACGTGCACTTTGAAAAAAGTCTATACAGCTTTGGACGCGACGGAGCCTACGCAAAGATAAACAACGAATTTTCCAAAACTGTGAGAACAGAATTCCTTAACCGTGAGGAAGACTTGGGAATAGAGGGCCTTCGAAAAGCAAAACTTTCCTACTATCCGGAAAAGGTTCTTGAAAAATTTTTAGTTGAGACGGAGGATTAAAATGGAAAACGCAATCACTTACAGGACACTGCTCATCTCGGATTACAACGAGCTTTACGGAATGTGGATTCAGGTGGAGCAGACCAAGCGCGCATTGAACCCGGTGGACGACAGCCGCGAGGGAATCACACGCTACATACAGAGAAATCCGAACACGTGCATTGCCGCAATCAGCGAAGGAAAAATTGTCGGTGCGATTCTTACAGGACACGACGGACGCCGCGGACTCATCCATCATCTTTGCGTGCATCCAGATTTCCAGAGACGTGGGATTGCTAGGACTCTTGTGACAAAAGCGGAGGAGGCAATCAAAAAAGAGGGCATCCAGAAAATCTTCTGTCTCGTTTTCAAGGACAACGACACGGCCAACTCATTCTGGGAAAACATGGGCTACAGCATCCGCACAAACCTGAACTACAGAAACAAGAGTTTGAACGACGCGATTCCGACCGGAGAATAAAGGGGCAGAAATCTTGTTCTTTTTCTGAATATCCGCTATCATAAAGAAAATGATAAAAGAACTTTTTGGAAAAAAATTATCAATTGAATCCGAGCGGCTTTATTTGAGGCCCATAAAAAAAAGCGACGCCGAAGATTTGTATGAAATCTTTTCAGACAGCGACGTGATGAGATATTATGACCTTCTGCCTTTTAAAAGCATGGATGAAGCCAAGCGTCAGGCAGACTTTTTCATGCAGGGCCTTAAAAACAAAACAATGGTCCGCTGGGGAATCGAACTGAAGGAAACTAAAAAGCTCGTGGGCACATGCGGATTTTTTTCTTTTTCCAAAGATGACAAAAAAGCGGAGATGGGATACGAGCTCAATAAAAATTTCCAGGGTCAGGGAATCATGAGCGAGGCCATCCGCCTGATTCTGGACTTTATTTTTTCCACCACCGACATAAACCGAATCGAGGCCTTTATAGAGCCGCCGAATCTTGCCTCACAAAATCTCGTGAAAAAAATCGGATTCGTAAAAGAGGCGGACCTGAGGGAATACGAACTTTGCCGAGGCTCCCTGATTGACATAAGTCTGTGGGCCCTGCTCCGTGCTGACTGGAACAAAAGGCTTTAGTCCCCTACTCCTGCCGATGATTGCGGGAGTGCATCTTTCTGTATTCGCGTGGAGTGCATCCGGTAATCTCATGGAAGATTTTGTTGAAAGTCGTCGTGGACTGGAATCCTGACTCAAATGCACAGTCGGTGACGGAGAGACTTTCATTTTCCAAAAGATTGATCGCGCTCTGCACACGGATTTGGGCAAGGAAGGTCGGAAAGCTCATCTTCGTGTACTCATTGAAAAGCTTGGAAAAATAAAACTGACTTAAGCCCGTTTTCTCAGCCACCTCCGCCTGGGTTATGTTCTCCGCTGAATGTTCCGTAATGTAGCTGCAGGCAAAACGGATGTAGCCCAGAAGTTTGTCCGTAAACCCCTCGTCCCTAAGGTTCTCGCGCCGCTCGCTCAGTATGCAGTCACCTATGGCAAGAAGAATCTCGTAAATCAGGAGCTTGCATCTTGTCTCCGAAAAATATTTGTTCTGCTCGTGCATGTCCCGGATTTTAAAAATCAGGTCGGAGATTTTTTCCGTGAGCGCAGGATTATCCTTTTTCCGAATCAGATGGCACTCGGTCAGAAAATGTGACGCCGCCGCAAAATCAGAATTGCTTTCTATTAAATATGAAGAGAACTGTATGAAATCCACGCCGTCCTTAGGGCAATAGACGACCTCATGAAGCTCCCTCGGCCAAATCAGGAGAATGTCCCCCTCCTCCGTCCTGTAAGTGGAGCCGTCGATTTTATATGTCGCGCCGTCCTTTAGCGCAAGATGAAATTCCGCCGCGTTGTGCCAGTGTTGGGGAAAAGACCCCAGTGTTCCGCCCTGTGTGAATGAGACTCCCTGTATTCGCGGGTATCTTACAATTTCCTTTTCCATTCCATATATGATAGCACAAAATAACAAAAAATGGGCAGTTTTCAGAAAAAATCTTCTTTATTTTTTTAAAATCCTGATTTATCATTTTATTAGGAGAAATTACATAGATGGAAAACTTTACATTTTATTCACCGACATTTTTTGCGTTCGGAAAGGGCACGGAAAATCAGGCTGGAGAATACGTCAAGAGATTCGGAGGCAGCAAGGTACTGATTCACTTCGGCGGAAAGAGCGCGAAAAGCTCTGGACTTCTGGACAGGGTTGAATCCTCCCTGAAAAAATCCGGAATCCCATTCGTGAGTCTTGGAGGCGTAAAACCGAATCCGAGAAGCGGACTTGTCTACGAGGGAATCGATCTCTGCAAAAAGGAAAAGGTTGATTTTATCCTTGCCGTCGGTGGAGGAAGCGTGATTGACTCAGCCAAGGCGATTGCAGCCGGTGTCGTCTATGACGGTGACTTCTGGGATTTCTACATGGGAAAGCCGATTGAAAACGCGCTCCCGGTCGGAACAGTCCTTACCATTGCCGCGGCAGGAAGCGAGGGAAGTCCCGACTCCGTAATCACAAAGGAAGAAGGAATGTTCAAGCGTGGTGCAAGCGGAAACGCAATCAGGCCAAAGTTCAGCATTCTGAATCCGGCGCTCACACAGACTCTTCCGCCATATCAGTCCGCTGCGGGAATCACCGACATCATGGCGCATCTTTACGAGCGGTATCTAACGAACACAAAGGAAGTCGAAGTAACCGACCGTCTGATCGAGGCTCTCCTTCTGACCATGAAGCACGAGGGACCAAGGGTGATTGCGGACCCGAACAATTACGAGGCAAGGGCAAACATCATGTGGGCAGGAATGATGGCTCACAACAACTCATGCGGTGTCGGTCGAAGTCAGGACTGGAACAGCCACAACATTGAGCACGAGCTTTCCGCACTTTACGATTGCGCTCACGGTGCTGGACTTGCCGTAACCATGCCTGCCGTTTTCAAATATGTGATGAAGCACGACGTAAATCGCTTTGCGAAGGTTGCCGTCCGCGTGTGGGGCTGCCAGATGGATTTTGATCATCCCGAAGTTACAGCTCTTGAGGGAATCAATGCATTCCAGTCTTTCCTTGTCAGCATCGGCATGCCAAAGAATTTCGCAGAGCTTGGCGCGAAGGAAGAGGACATTCCAAAACTGGTTGACGTTCTCTGCAACGGGGACGGACGTTCTGGCTCAATCGCAGGTTTTGTGGAACTCAGCAAAGAGGACTGCACGAAAATATACAAGATGATGGTATAAGGGCATCGGGGGAGAGTTTATGGCTAAGGCAAAGGCGTTGTTCATCGGAGGGACGGGCACAATCAGCTCGGCGATCGTGAGGGAGCTTTCAAAAAGAGATGAGTGGGAAGTTTGGCTTTTGAACCGTGGAAACAGGGCTGGCGAGGTTCCTGCGAATGTCCACCAAATCATCTGCGACATTTCGAACGAGGATGAGGCGAGGCAAAAGCTTTCCGGCATGAGTTTCGACGTTGTGAGCGAGTTCATCGGATTCGTTCCCGAGCAGGTTGAGAGGGACTACAGGCTTTTCAATGGAAAAACCAGGCAGTACATTTACATCAGCTCGGCCTCCGCATACAACAAGCCTGCCGCAAGCCACGTGATTACCGAGGGTACGACGCTCTCAAATCCGCACTGGGAATATTCGCGGAACAAGATTGCCTGCGAGGAATTCCTCATGAAAAAATATCGTGAGGAAGGTTTCCCTGTTACCATTGTGCGTCCAAGCCACACTTACGATGAGCGCAACGTGCCCCTTGGTGTTCACGGCAAAAACGGATTTTATCAGGTCATAAAAAGAATGAAGGAGGGCAAGCCCGTTCTGATTCAGGGAGACGGAACTTCACTTTGGACCGTGACTTTCAACAAGGATTTTGCGACCGGCTACATCGGTCTGATGCAGAATCAGCATGCGATCGGAGAAGCTTTCCAGATTACGGGCGACGAGGTTCTTTCATGGAACCAGATTTACCAGACCATAGCCGATGCACTTGGAGTAAAGCTGAACGCATATCACGTTGCCTCTGATTTTCTGAGCTCCGTCGGTGACAAATACGGCTTTGATTTTGAGGGAAGTCTTACAGGGGACAAATCAGTTTCCGTAGTCTTTGACAATTCAAAACTGAAGCGTCTTGTTCCACAAATGCAGACCACAGTTCCCTTTAATCAGGGCGTAAGGATTGCGCTAGACTACGTTCTATCTCACCCCGAGTGCCAAAAGGAAGATCCAGAATTCGACGCATGGTGCGACAAAGTGATTGCGGTTTTGGAAGAGTGCAAGAAAAAGATCTGACAAAGGAGTCTCCAGTTTTTGATTGACAAAATCAGCAATATGATTCAAAATTGAAGCATGAAGAAAAAAATCGCACTCATAGCAGCAATTCTTGTAATCATTGTCTCCGGTCTCTTTTTGCTTAAAAAAGCACTGTACACCCGAAGGAAACTTTCCTTTACCATTGACACCACATACTATTGGACCAAACAGCAGATACAAACTGGCTGTTGGACTTATGAGGATTCCCCGAGCGGGTTCCAATACAATCTCTACATTCCGGAAAAATATCAGAATGACAGAGACAACGAGAGCGCAAAACTGCCGCTGATTGTCACGTTCCACGGTTCGGACGAGCGGGGCGCATCCTACAGCAAATATGGAAGAATGTTCGTAAGGGAATCCTTTCAGAAAGCGATTTATCCCGAGGGAGCCGCCGTACTCGCATTGCGCTCAAGAATCAACTATTTTACGGACACACACAGCACGAGCCTTCTCATACAGAATGTCTGCCTGAAAAACAAATGCATTGACCAGACCAACATCATCGGCTACGGATTTTCACAGGGCGCGAAATTTGTCGTTCAACTTGCCTGCGATGAACCCGGACTTTTCCGTGGGGTAGTTTCAGGAAGCGGATTCCATCAGATGACTTTCTCTGAGCTAATAAAAACCCTGCCCATACAATTCTACTGGGCGACATCGGAAGACGACAGCGGCATTTTCGAGCAGGGAAGTCCCACAGGAAGAAAAGTCGGCAAATACTGCAAAAATTCCCGCTATGTGCAATACAAGACACGCCGCCATTTTTTTGTTGAGCTGCAGGACAAAACCGGGCGCATAAAAAAAGACGGAACCGAGGAAACCTTCGTTGACTGGATGTGCTCGGTGGTAAATGAAAAATAATTATCCAAAAAAATAAAATATGACACACCCTTGTCATATTAAGGGTTTATAATGAAGGTACATTAGGAAAATCCTAAGGCAAGGGGGAATGTGCATGGAAGAACGTCCGTCTTTTGAAACAATAAAATCATTTGATGAATTCTCGAAATACTACTGGTACCGCGAGGAGCTCATAGAAATATGCCGGAAACTTGGGATAGACTCTTCCGGGCTAAAAGCTGAGCTTAACCACAATATAGAAGAATATTTCAAAGGCAATCTGATTCCCCCGAAAGCGAGGGAAAGCAAAATCAGGAAAACCACACGGAATATCCCTCCCGAGGATTTGACTTCCGAAACATCCTTGCTTGAATGCGGCTTTACTTTCGGTCCCAAGTTCAGGGATTTCTTTTCCGCGCAGACAGGAATCAAAAATTTCAAGTTCAATGTGGACATGGTTGCGAGCGTCAAAAAAGTCAGGGAAACAAACGACCTAAACTTTACCCTCGGCGACTTGCTCGACATCTTTTACGGAAAGGCGAGCTATGCAAAATACGACAAAGTTTCCTTACAATGGAATAAATTCGTGCAGGATTTTTGTGCCGACGAAGCCACGTCAAATTTTCCCAACAAACTCAAAACCGCGGCCGCCTTATGGAAGGAAGTCAGAAACTCAAGCAGGGAAAAAATCTACAAGAGGGAGTTACTGACCGAGTTTGCGGACAAGATAAATCGTAATTAAATATGACACACGATTTTCATATTTTGTAGTATAATTAAATTATAGTATAATTAGATTATGCAGATAGAACAATTATTTGAATTTGTCTACGTTCTGATTGACAAAAAGAAGGTAAAGGCAAAAGAGATGGCTGAGCGATTCGCCGTCTCCACCAGGACGATCTACCGCTGGGTTGAGGCTCTTTCCATCGCAGGCATTCCCGTGTACTCAACACTCGGCCGGGGAGGAGGAATCTCCATTGAGGAAAAATTCGCAATGGACAAAACCGTACTTTCCGAGGAAGACCGTCTTGCAATCGTCTCCAGCGTAAAGGCACTTAATTCACTCGGAGCAAACATAAAGACAAATGAAAAAATTTCCCAGCTTGTCTCAAACGACACCGACTGGCTTGAAGTTGATTTTGCACCTTGGAGTCCGGAGGGATCGGAAGTGCGGACTCTTTTTGCCACGCTGCGTGATTCAATTCTGAAAAAGAAAATCCTGTGCTTTGACTATTTCAAGGCGGACGGAAAAATGGAGCAAAGAAGCGTCCATCCGTGGAAACTCATTTTCCGTGGTCAGGCGTGGTATCTTTTGGCATGGTGCACGAGCAGAAAGGAAGAAAGATTTTTTAAGCTGAGCCGTATACGTAACCTGAGGCAGACAGGACGAAGCGCAAACTCAAGGCAGGAATTAAACGGAAGCATAAAATCAAAAAAGGATGATTATGTTTCCACAGGTAAAATGCCGCTCATACAAATAAAGGCGACAGTCAGCAAAGAAAAAATTCCATTCCTGCTGGATGCCTTTGTCTGCTCGGAAATAAAACTTCATAAAGATGAAAGCGCGAGTGTCACCTTCACGGCACCCGACAGTCCCTGGTTATGTGAGAACCTGCTTTCCTTTGGTCCCTCGCTGAGAATCATCTCACCGCTCAAGATAAAAAAACAGATTGTCTCTCTTGCCGAGGAGACATTAAAACTTTACGACTCGCACACAGGAGGCTCTTATGGCTTATGACTACAAAAAGGAATTCAAGGAATTTTATTTACCGCCGACAAAACCTGAGTTTGTTCACATTCCCAAAATGCAATTTGTCGCTGTCCGGGGAAAAGGAAATCCGAACGAGGAGGACGGTGAGTATAAAAATGCGCTTGCACTCTTGTACGCCGTCTCATACACAATCAAGATGAGCAAAATGGGAGAGCATAAGATTGACTCTTATTTTGATTTTGTCGTTCCCCCGCTCGAAGGATTCTGGTGGCAGGAAAAAGACGGAGAGATAGTTCCAGGTTTTGACTACAAGGATAAATCATCTTTCAACTGGATTTCTGTAATCCGACTTCCAGACTTCGTGTCGCAAAAGGATTTTGAATGGGCAAAGGAAACGGCTTCCAAAAAGAAAAACCTGGACTGCTCACGAGCGGAATTGCTCGCATTGGAAGAGGGCGACTGCATCCAAATCATGCACAAGGGTTCATACGATGATGAGCCTGAGACAATCAAACTGATGGATGATTTTGCAAAGGAAAACGGATGGCTTCTGGATTTTTCTGAGACAAGACTTCACCACGAAATCTATTTGAGCGACCCCAGAAAATCTGCTCCAGAAAAACTTCGCACGGTCATCCGTCATCCTGTAAAAAAAGCATGATGAAAATCGGCACCGGGCATCGGCGGATTATTTTGGCCAGATATTTTTTACAATCGCCATCACTTCATCCAGAGTAAGTCCCATCTCGCGGCAAGCCTTTATGTTTTCAGAAAGGAGATCCACGGCGGTGCTCGTCCGCTTGTCGCTTATCTCATGGTGGGCGAACTCATTCGCAAAAGTTCCCCGACCCACGGCAGTTGAAATAAATCCCTCCCGCTCCAGCTGCTCCCAAGCCTGCTTTACAGGAATCACACTGATCCGCAGATTCAGGGCAACGGTTCGGATGGGAGGCAATTTTTCTCCTGCCGAAATTTCTCCGCTCATTATCTGTGAGGCTATCTGCTCGTAGATCTGAGTGTAAATCGGTTTGTCCGACATTTGTGAAAGCACTATGTCCATCTTTCAACTACATGTCATATTTTTCAAACTGCTTTGCGGCTCTCTTGAAAGTCAAAAGCCAGACCAAAGCATAAATCACAATTCCACTTCCAAGAATCGCAAGATGAATCGGCAGGTCTTTTGCCCCAGGTTCGGTCAGAGATTTTCCGAGCGACGCAAGTTTCGGAAGCTCAGCGATTTCCCCGGACTCAAGTTTTCCCCTGCACGCAAAATATACCCAGACAGGGAATTCAAAAAATGCCATGCCCAGGAAATATGCGACGCCGGCACAAAGATAGCGGAGACCCGGCTTCAACGGATTTTTGTAAACGTTCCCAAGGAAAATAAAATTAAACAGAGCAAACACGCAGAGCATGAATCCGAAAAACGCGGGAGTAAGATTGATGCCAGCCTTGTTCGACGGAAATGCGGCAAAATATTTTACGAGGGCCGCTATCACTCCGAAGAGCACGGCCAGAATCTCAATCAGGGCGCAGTACAAAAACCTAGCCTTCACCGTGTCAATTTTTCGGACGGGAAGCAAGATGGTGTAAAGCAAATCGTGGGAAGACTGATTCAGGGCAAAAGTCAGCATGATGCAGATGGTGATGTAAAACGAGCCGATATATGAAGGATAGTTCGGAATAAAATACATTCCCAAACAACAGATCAACCAGATGGCCGTCTGAAAATTATTTCCAAGTTTGATTTCCTTTTTCAAAAGATTTAATGTCTGTGATTTCATAATTCAGCCTCCTGTTATCTGCGCTCAATGTGAACCATAATGTCTTCAAGGCTCGGTTGTCCAATTTCAAAGCCGAGTTTTTCCGCAAGGGATTTGTCATCGGATTTCATAAGTCCCTCGAAACCAAGCTGATGTGTATGCAGCCCGATGATTTTGGATTCCACGTCCGGTTCCAGCTGATCCTTTTTTCCCGCCACGCTGATATAACTCTCGTGGAAAGAATCCCTGTCCGTGCTCGCAATGATTTTTCCCTGCTTGATGTACGTAATGTAGTCCGCGCATTTTTCAAGGTCGGAAGTGATGTGGGTCGAAAAAAGAATGGAGCGGTTTCCTTCCTCAATGAATTCCTGGAAAAGCAAAACGATGTCATCCCTCGCGGCAGGATCCAATCCGCTGGTCGGCTCATCCAAAATCAAAAGCCGTGGATTATGGCTCATGGCTACGGCAAGCGAATATTTTACTTTCATTCCCGCCGAAAGCTGCTTGAATTTTTTCCCCTGGTCAATTTCAAAACGCTCGCAAAGTTTCTTGTAAAGTCCGTCATCCCACTCGCGGTAAAATGCCTTCGTAACATCAGTGATTGCGGAAATTTTTGACTCGGGATAAAAATCAACTCCGCCAAAAACATAGCCGACCTGATTCTTTATCTCTATCTCATCCTTGGGCATGGAAAGTCCGCACAGATTCACTTCCCCGGCATCAGACTTCATGAGATTCAGCATGGTCTTCAGCGTGGTTGATTTTCCGGCACCATTTCGCCCGATGAATCCCATGATAAAACCTTCCGCCAGTGAAAAACTCACGTCCTGCAATTTGAAGGATTCAAAATACTTTCCCAATCCTTTTACTTCAATAAGATTCATTTTACTTCCCCCGTAGAAATTTACAAGCATGGAATGGAATGTGCAAATCTTTTTTGATTGTACACATTGTATATATACAATATACACATCACCTCCAGACTTGTCAAGCATTTTTTTTATAAAAAATTTTATTTTAAATATGACATGCCATTGTCATATTTTATCTTTTATAATACAAGCATAAAACTTTAGTTGACCTGGAAAAGAAAGGACCTTATAATTTAGGTAAAAGCGACAGGAGGAAAAATGAACTGCTCCATAGATTCTCTTTATATTTGCGTGGATGATTTGGAACGTGCCATAGCGTTTTACGAGGATTTTTTTGAAATCAAGGCAAAGGACAAGACGAAGCTCGGAGCACATTTTGACCTCGGAGGGTTCCGCTTTCATCTTTTCGCATACAGGGAAGTCCACGAAAATCATGTCTACGGGAGCAACTGTCTTCCAAGCGTCCGTTTTGAAAATGTGGAGACCCTGAAAAAGAAAATCAGCGGGAAGGAAATCTGTTTTCCGCTTACGAAAATAGGAAAGAACTGGGTGGCGGAATTCGTGGACTCGGAGGGAAATCACATTGAAGTCTACGCGAGGATTCAGGAGGACTGGAAGGAAGACAAGAGCGGGCTCCTTGAAAATCTGGACAGGCTTCACAGTACGGACATGGGACTTGAGCGAATCAGGAAAAATCTTTCGCTTTCGGATGACACAAAGGATGTGGTCGCATGGTGCCGTGAGCAAATCGAGTCCAAGGACGCGGAGATTTCAAGGGAGGGCAAAAACTGGTACGTGAGAAAGGACGGAATCGAAATCACCGTGAACGCGCACAGCTTTACGCTCATCACAGCCCACAAGGGTAAAAAATAATCAAAAATGGTGCGAGACACCGTTAAGG
The DNA here is from genome assembly GCA_016288205.1 of Treponema sp. Lineage (GTDB taxonomy): Bacteria > Spirochaetota > Spirochaetia > Treponematales > Treponemataceae > Treponema_D. The sequence goes on from JAEEYO010000007.1 coordinate 133,171, forward strand.
AGGGCAACATGCCAAGACCAAAAAGCAAGGACGATTTACTGAAAGCGGCGAAAGAGAATTATGACTCTCTCATCAAGATGATTGACGGAATGACCGAGGAGGAGCTCAGCACTCCCTTCGATTTTTCCGACTCACCGAGCAAAAAGGAAGCGCATTGGAGCCGTGACAAAAACGTGCGCGACATCCTGATCCACCTTTATGAATGGCACCAGCTTCTTTTGAATTTCCCGAAGAACAATGCCAAGGTAAAGGACAAAAAATCTGCCATCGCATTTTTGCCGGCGGATTACACTTGGAAAAACTACGGTGCGATGAATCTCATGTTCTGGCAGAAGCATCAGGAGACAAGTCTTGAGGATGCGAAAAAAATGTTTGCGAAAAGTCACAAAGCCGTCATGTCCATGATTGAAAAATACACGAACGAAGAGCTTTTCATGCCGAAGTATTTTCCGTGGACCGGAAACGCAGCCCTTGGTGATTATTGTGTGAGCGACACATCAAGCCACTACGACTGGGCGATGAAAAAAATCAAGGCGCACAAGGCTGTCCTGAAAAAGCGTGGTGCAAAAAAATAAGGACGGAACAAAAAGATGCATTTCGTGAACGCAAAATCCATTCTGACTCCTCACAGCATGAACATCTACCGGGGATGCACTCACGGATGCATTTATTGTGACTCAAGAAGCAAGTGCTATCAGTTCACACATGACTTCGAGGACATTGAGGTAAAACAAAACGCTCCTGAGCTTCTGGAAGAGACCCTGCGCAAAAAACGAAAACGGTGCATGGTCGGAACCGGGGCAATGTGCGATCCCTACATTCCGCTTGAAAAGGAGCTTGGGATAATGCGACGCTGCCTTGAGATTCTTGAGAAGCATAATTTTGGTGCTACCGTACAGACAAAATCCAATCTTGTGCTTAGGGACCTGGACATTCTTTCAAGGATAAACCGCAAGACAAAAGCCGTCGTGCAGATGACTCTGACCACAGCCGATGACTCCCTGTGCAAAATCGTTGAGCCTGCCGTCTGTCCAACGAGCGAGCGATTCGAAGTCCTTTGCCGGTGCAAGGACGAGGGTATTCCGACAGTGGTTTGGTTCAGTCCGCTGCTTCCTTTCATCAATGACACAAGGGAAAATCTGGACGGGATTTTGGATTACTGCGTGCGTGCCGGTGTAAAGGCCATAATCTGCTTCGGGATAGGACTTACACTGAGGGACGGAAACAGGGAGTATTTTTATGCGGCTCTGGACAGGCATTTTCCCGGATTGAGGGAACGATACATGAGGAGCTATGGAAATCAGTACGTCGTCTCAAGTCCGAATGAAACACGTCTTATGGAGCGACTAAAGGAAGGATGCCGGAAAAACGGAATCATATTCGGCACTGACTCCGTGTTCAAATGGATGGAGGATTTTCCTGAGAACGACCCGCTGCAACCGGATCTTTTCCAGTGTTTTTCCATGTAAAATTTTTGGATGATTTTCCGCTATTTTTCAAAGAAATTTTGACTTTTTGGACATCCTGAGAACGACGGCTTCACAAAAAATCATTTTTTCTTTGCATTATTACTGAAAATGGCTTATAATTATAATATGGACGTTTCTACTATCAATCCGTTTTTGAGTGCTTGTGAAGAAGCCTTTCAAACGATGTTTAACATTAATCCTCAGCACAAGGATCCATATCTTCTCAACCCAGGGTCCACGCACATGTGGGAGGTCTCCGGACTTGTAAAAGTGTCTGGGGATGAATCCGGCGTAGTCGTGTTCCGTCTGCACAAAAGGCTCGCGGAAAAAATGCTGGAGCTTTCAGGAATCACCATTGAGTCCCCGGATGAGATGGAGCCGATGGAAAAAGATTTGGTAAGCGAGTTTACGAACATCATCACGGGAAATGCCGTCTCAGCAATGCAGAACAAGAGCATTTTTGTTTCTGCGCCAGTAATCCGTGCGGGAGAAAACCACCCGATTCCCTGGCCGGCAAAGACAAGAATCATCGGAGTTCCGTTTTATACCAAGCAGGGAATTTTTGAGGTGGACCTCAGTTTCCTGGGAATGTAAATAAGTTTTTAATCAGATATTAAAAAGGGACTGCCCCGAAAATAATCGGAGAAGTCCCCATGTCAAAACATCAGATGCTACCTATAGCTTGAACTTGTCCAGCTCCTTCGTGATGTTCAAAACAGACTTCTTGTTTGACTCAGCCTTTTCACGGACTGTGGAGAAGGACTCGGAGAAATCCTTTACGACGCTCTCAGACTGCTGGACAGACTCGTTAACCTGACTTGCAAGCGTTACTATCTCGCTGATGTTGTCCCTGATTGTCTCGGTATAAGCGGCCTGGTCCCTCGCAAGCTCATCAACCTGCTCAATCTGCTTTACGATTACGTTCGTATTTGAAAGAATGTTATTCGCATCGTCGGACTGCTTGGAAACCGTCTCCGAAATCTCAGTGACCACACGGCTCTGCTCACCGATGTCCTTCTGGATTTTGGAAAATGCCTCGCTCGTAAGCTCCATGTTTGCCGCCCCGGACTCCATTGATTTCGCAATCTCGTTAATAAGGTTGCTGATGTCCTTTGCCGATCTCTGGGTAGACTCGGAAAGCTTTCTGATTTCATCCGCGACGACACTGAATCCCTGTCCTGCCTCTCCCGCATGTGCCGCCTCAATTGCAGCATTCATGGCAAGAAGGTTAGTCTGAGAAGCGACCGACTGAATCACCTTGATGACCTCGATCATCTTCTTGGACATTTCAGAAATCTCATCAATGACGTCACGCGTCTTTTTGACTTCCTCGCTACCCGAAATGGATTCCTCAGTAAGCTCGGAGGAAAGCGTCTGCGCCCTTGATATGAGATTCGTGATTGAATTGAAATTAGTGACCATCTCCTTGATTGAAAGGGCATTCTCCTGCTCGGACTTTGACTGGCTCTTCGTAAAGTCGCTCACCTTGAGGGCATCGGAGCTCAGCTTCGCCACGCTTGAGTTCACCGAATTAAGAAGCTCGCTCTGGTTGGTCGACTCCTTGCTCATGGCATTAAAACTGTAAGCAATCTCGGTGATTCCCGCGGATGAGTTCTGGGTCACGTTCATAAGCTCCTCGGCACCCGAGTCAACGGAAAGAATTTCCTGCTGCAAGTTTGAGAGCGAGGATTTCAAAGTGTCCATGAGAAGATTCACCTCGGACATGAGATGCCCGAAGTCGTCAAAATTTCCGATGTGAATGCGGCTCCTCAAATCACCCTCGGTCCTGAGCCTTATTACCTGGCCGATCGTCATTGCGAATCTTCTCCGAAGGTTGATGAGAATCAATATGATTAGGGGAACGCACAAAAGAATTCCCTGTATGAACGCGACCAGAACCTTGCCCCGGAAAACATTCAGGGTCCAGCCGTGTCTTACCGCACTGTAGCCCGAGCAGAAAACATGCCATGCCACGGTTGCGATGGTGATGAAAAGAGTCTGCGCCATAGTGCTGGAAACGGTCGTCTTTTTGAACCCGTCGGAAGATGTAATCTTAAGCTTGAGAAGCTCCTTACGGGCCACGCTTATAAAACAGTTCACCGAATACTGCACCGAAAGAAATCCATAGAGGATAATGAGCACCATGATTATGGCCAGGTCAGACTTGGTGTAATTCACTTTTCCCGCAAGCGTCTTGATGATGATCGTGCATCCGTTTCCAAGAAGATAACCGACCATAAGGGAAATAGTCGTAATCAACTTCAGCCTGCCGAAAACTTTTTCCACGGTCGCCTTGTCCTCCTGAGTGACATCCTCATGCTCAGCCTTTTTTATGATCGCAAGAAGCGGCTTGATGATGACGTAAGTGATTACGCAGATGAGCACAAAAATTCCCGTGGCAGGTCCCAGAGTGGCACCAAGGCTTCCGGCCCAGTCACCCCAGGTGGAGTTTTTTATCTGTGTGACCTGAAATGAAGACAGGAGAGGAACTCCTACGACGGTGGAAAATCCGAAAAACAACATGTACAATTGGAAAAGATTCATTTTTACCATCCTACTTTATAAACTCGGAATGAAAACAAAGAACGCCCTCGCATTCGATGAAACCTTTAGCAAAGACCCCCCAAAAAAATCATATCTTTAGGGAATCTTTAACATTGTACACCATTTTCCCGCGGATAACCACCTTTTTTCTCTAATTTATCAAATTTTTTTGTCTTTTTTTAATCCGTAAGCTTGAAATGAGTCTCATTCTGTTCGTAAATGACCAGCCTGTAGTTTCCGTAGGTGGAATTTGAGACGACGTAATAAAGGTCAAACATCAGCGTTTTGTCCGGCGAAAGGTCCCTGGCAGTGTGCGCGGAAAAATCAAAATTATTGCATGAGTGGCCGAGGTAGTTCCAGCCCTGATATTCCCATTCCAGAGTCGTAAGCTCAAGGACATAATATTTGTCCCAGTTGTCCTTTTCAGAGGCTTTTTCCGACCCGATTTTCAGGACAGGCTCAGGATTGAATTTCAAGACATTTTTCTCAATGGTATACGAAGGCTCGTTCAAAAGACAGAATTCCCCCTCCCCGCCTTTTGCCTTGACCACAAGCACATTCGAAGACTCAAGCACGTTATATTTCCGGTCCAGATACGCGACCCTCACCTCATAAGTCTTTCCGGCCTCCGTATACGGATAAACCCACTCAGGATCTGAAATATGCTCGGAAATTCTTCCGACATCGTTTTCCCAAATCAGCCCCAGCTCACAGGCAAGCTTTCCGTTTATGAACACCCGTCTGACAGCGGCGGCGGTAGGGATATTCTCCATACTGATTTTGATTCCGCCATCATAATCATCCTGAGCCGAGATTGTCAGGAACTTAATGCCCCCGGTGAGCCATCGCGTGATATAGTCCCTCGTCGCGTCGAACACGTTGGGCTCCTCGGTTAAAAAATATCCTCCGGGCTGCCATGTGTGGTCCCTGAACTCCGAGACCCCTACTCCACGATAGCTCAAATCCTTGCTCTTCAAATAGGGACCTATCATCCTGACCCATGACCTGAACTGCCTGCTGCACCGTCCGAAGTTCCAGTAAGAGTCCTCGGCGGAAAAATCCATCAGGTACTTCGCGAACTTTGCCTTGTACTCAGGAACCGCAAGAAGCTTGTCCATGAGCGGCCGATTTTTTCCCCGCCCCCAGTCCATGGGATTGTGCTTGAAACCGCCCTCGCTGATTGAGCATCCCAGAGTGTTGTCGTAATCAAAGGGGATATAATAGACCTTGCCGGAAGAGTCCTCGGAGGCCGTGTCAAAGTAAAGATAATAATTGTTGCTGTTTCCCCAGTAGTCGTCATCCATTCCGCAGATGAGACTCACCGCGTAGGTCCTCAGGAAAAAATCCACGTCAAACCATTTTTCGTAAAATTTCTTGATTTCCGAAATTGATTTTTTATCGTCCTCGCCCGAAGGAATCCTGAGCGCGTTCAAGTCCCTTATAAATCCCCGGAGCTCTTCCTTTGCCTTCCAAAGATTTTTCTTGTTTGTCTTCAAGTCCAGGCCAAATGAGCTCTCTATCTTGCCGACCGGATTTCTGTCCTCATCCAGAATCAGCTCGTGCTCCTCCACGCCGATGTCATTCCGTGAGCCGTCGGTCAGGTCGCTCATGCACTTCCAGAGATTGCCCTTTGCGTTTTTCCATGCGTTATCCGCCGAGATTGATTTTTCGGTCCTTGCCTTAAGAGACTGTGAGTTGACTTCCTCAAACATCTCGTAGACGCCGTAGTCAATCCTTGTGGTGGATCCATCGCCCTTGTCCTCAATTATGTCGATAAAAAGCCGCGTGTGACATGCCCTCGGTGCCGTCCAGATTCCGTTCTTATGAAAAAAATCGTAGCAGAAGATTTCCCTTCCGCATCCGTCGTCCAGTCTTTTTAATGCCATGCCCTTAAGACAGCCCGCAAGTCTCTGCTCCCCGCCATCCTGCAAGAACTCCTCGAAGTCCACCTTGAAATGTGTCTGCCTGTAATCGCTGTTCGGACGGCTTGCATAGTCGTAATACCCCGGGTTCCATTCCGCGCTCATCTGCCCCTGTTCCCGGCCGTTATCCACACCCTGCGGACAGTAACGGCTTGTGTTTCCCCGGAGACGGAATCCCACGTTCTCAATCAGCCAGGATTTCCCCCTCTTTTCGTAAGAATAGGATTCCGCATGAACACAGGTCTCATTTTTATAATAAAAACGGTAATAATCACAGAGCCTGTCCCACTCGCTGCGTTTGATCGTGACGACAGTGCTTCCCAGAGTCTGATTGTCAAAAATATAATCCAAAGTCTCAGCCTGCTCCGAAAGAGAGACACTAGCAGCGCTTTTCTTTTTACCGAAGCCGATTCCGCCATCCTTGCACGAGCTGCATGCCACAAAAGAAAAAACCGCGCTGAGCACAAGAAAAAATCTCGCGTTTATTTTCATCTCAAGTCTCCGAGTTTTTTTAGAGGTAACTTTGAAAATTATAAAGCACGTTCTGAAAAAACACAACGATTTTCTTCTATTATATATAGGCAAAATCTACCGGAAAATGATATTATGGAGACGTCTAAAAACAAGGATAAAGGAAACACAGATGAAAAGAGAGATTTTTACGCTCCTCATAAACTGCTATGAGTCCCATGAAGTGAACTGCGACGGAAGCGGAAATCTTTTGGCGAAGTACATACTTGAGGGAACAGACTCAAAGGGACTTCGGGGTCGCATGATAAATGACGAGGAAGGATTCAAGATTGTCTTTTCCGCCTCTTAAGGAGAAAAAAATGAATCACTCAATCTTATTATGCGTACTTTCACTTATAGGCTTCGTTTTCGAAGGACTTTTCATCGCTTCCTCATGCTTTGAAAATGCCGTGCGGACCGCCATACTCAAGACCATCGCCTCACTCATCTTCGTGCTCATAGGGCTCATCGGATATCACAGGTTGAAAAAATCATCCGCTGAAAATCCCGGGTCAAAATCCACATTCGGTAAATCCACGGGCGCTCTGATTTGCACCGGACTCTTTTTGGGTATGCTCGGCGACATCTTCCTGACCCTGCGTTTTGTTTTCACGAGCGTCTCCCAGCCGATTTTTTTCATCGGAATAATCTGCTTTTTGAGCGGACACATTTTCTATCTGATTGCGACGGTACCGAAATGCAGACATGTCATCACAAGCCTTGCAGCCGCCATGCTGATTGCAGTGAGCATCGTGCTGATTTACGTCCGGATCCTTGAGGTAACGACGCTTTTCAAGATTGCCGGAATCATCTACGTGGGAGTCATCGCATTTTTGACCACGAGCGCGTTCAGCTATCTCCTTTCAAATCCGCGTCCACCGGTCATCCTTTTTGCGGCAGGGGCTTTCTTTTTCAGCACATCGGACATCCTCCTGATGCTGGTCGCTTTCGGGAGCGTCAAAAATCTTGTGTTCGCAGGCATTACCCTCGTGCTCTATTACCTTGGGCAAATGCTCATCGCTCACTCGGTCAATCAGGCTGCGAAAGAGGCGTGAAGTCCAATCCCTTGAAAATATCCAAAATCTCAAAATAATTATTGACAGTTCAAAAAAGCTCCCTTAGAATGAAAGCAAGGACTTGAAACTTTTAAGTGCCGGGGAGAAACACATGAACAGATTAAAAGCAAAAATTGTTTTGGCCGCTGCGCTTTCGTTTGGCCTGATTTTCAGCTCTTGCGAGACATTGGACGAACTTGCGGCGATTTTTGAGGACGACACTGAGGAAACATCAAGCTCTACATCAAACAGAAGCGCATCAGCAAACACAGCTTCGAGCACAAGCACATCCGCGTCAAGCTCAGTGACAAAAGCAAGCGTCAACGTAAATTCCACACCGGACTCAAGCGGATATGTGGCAAGGGAAAACCGCAACTTCGCCCAGGAATTGGGTGGCTACATGGAAACGGAATATCTATGGGTTGAGTCCGAAATCGACAGATCCAAAAAAGACACCAAAAATCAGATAAAAGCACTCTCGTATAGCTCGTATGCGGAAGCGTATAAAAATCTGCCGTCCATACCGGAGCTCAGCAAGATTGACACGAGGGAAGAAATGGCCGCGCACCGAAATCTCATGCTCATTTATTGTGATGCAGTTCCAAATTATGCGTCCAAGTTTAAAGACGAACTTTCTGCGGTACGTAAAAAACTCGACGATGCCCAGATGCAAAATGCCATTCGTGCCGCAAGGGGACTTCCCTATGACACTGAGCTTCACTTCGATCCAAATGCCGACAAATACAATGCGATTATAAAAAAAGCTTCTGCCTTAGCTGAAGTGGTGTCCAAGGAGCAAAATAACAGCTATAACCGCAGATGGAGTTTTAATACCAGCGAAGAGGGGTACAGGCAGTTTTTGTCTGTATTTGACGGCATCGTGTGCTACAAACCATATTTCAATGAGTTCGCTCCGTTCAGAAAGCAATTGTGCCGTGAGTGGTTTGTCTCTTCCCAGTGCAAGAAAATTGCGCAGATGGATGCTGAGCTTGTTGCAAGAGCAAAGGCCGAAAATCCCAAAAAGACACCGCAGTGGTTTATTGATGGAAGAAAATCGGAGCTTTTGGAAGTGCAGTCATATAATCAGCAGATTTTAAAACGCTGGATTCAAAAAATAACGCCGTATCTGAACAAAGAAAAGGGATATATCTCCCAGCTGATTGGATATGTAAATGACATTGAGGCAATCCGCAACGGAGGAGAGATGACCAGAGAA